>JBBILC010000057.1:0-29604 GCA_037445115.1 Coleofasciculaceae cyanobacterium bin_20 | reverse complement strand
GGATTAGTGTGTCTATTTTTAGAAAATAAAATCTTAAGATTCAACACTTCTGATGTTTAGCATTAACTTCAAATCTGCAAAAAATATTAAAATTGGGATTAATAATGTATGTCATTTAATGCCTGCTCAACTTCAGCTATCAAAACACTAGCATTAGTGTTTAGCGATCTTGAAATCTGAAACAAGACAGATAAAGTGGGTGATTTCAATCCGCGCTCTATTTGGCTGACATAGGTACGATGTATACCTGCTCTGTCAGCAAGTTCTTCTTGCGAGATCTTCGCTAGTGTCCTGTACTTAATCAGGATTTGTCCCAGAGCCGTATTAATGTCTGTCATTGTAAAATGCTCTCAGCAAGAGAGACTCTGAGTCTACAGACAATAGTATTCAAGAAGGTCTGACTTCCCAGTGCAGCTTACTGAGGAGAAGCCATTGGTTTCTGGGTCGGATATCCCGGAACTACCCACTACTCCAGCGTTGAACAATCGCTACACTAAAGAAAAATGCGCGTGGAACCCGATCGATGCCTGCCCCCACCAGCCCCAGTGCAACACAATCAGCCGCAACGGTCTCCCTAGGCTCAGAGGAATCGTCCTTAGAACCGGAAGAATCTACGGCAAGCCAGAGCATCCCCTGCCCACCGACTGACCTTGAGAGCCACGAACCCCCCTTGGAAAGTTATCTGCACTTACAACAACTTCTACTCCTGTTGAAATGCTTAGACTGGTTGTGGCGGGACCGGACAGATTACTTCGCAGCGGGGAATCTGACTGTTTATTACAGTGCCCGTCAGCGCAAGTCTGAGGACTTTCGGGGGCCAGATTTCTTTGTTGTTTTGGATACGGAGAAGCGCCCCCGACGCAGTTGGACGGTCTGGGAGGAAGACGGCAAGTATCCCAACCTGATTGTGGAATTATTGTCGGACTCTACAGCAAGTCGCGATCGCGGCGAGAAAAAACGCCTCTACCAAGACATCTTCCGCACCCCCGAATACTTTTGGTTCGACCCCTACAGCCTGGAATTTGAGGGCTTTCACCTAGTGGATGGGACCTACCAGGCGATCGTTGCCACCGAGCAGGGCTGGCGTTGGAGTCAGCAGTTGGGCCTCTACTTGGGCATTCATCAGCAGCAACTCCGATTTTTCACATCGGCAGGGCAATTGGTGCCGACCCCAGAGGAGCAGAATGAAAAAATGGCTGCGAAGCTGCGGGAGTTGGGCATTGATCCCGATCAGGTTTAACAATGATTAGAGAATGAAGAAACGAGCGACGCCAATCATCACCATGAGGGTCAGGTAAAACGGGTAGATGGCAAATGACAAAGTTGCCTGAAGCGTGTAGGTAACCCCATTAAAACCCTTGAGAGGTGCGACTAGGAATAGGTCGGTACTGCCTGCTGAACTAGGCCATGCCCTTTAAGGACCACTATGAAATGATGAAATGATTAAGCAAATGATTAAGTAGGCCATGAAACGGGTGTTGGAAGATCAGACCTATGCTTGGCAGGTGGTGCTGGCGCGGGATGTTTACCACGATCTCCGTATCCACGACAATATTCGTGCCCACATTGCCCAAGGCAAGTTAAACCACCATGCCGCCCAGAGATGCCATTCATGATCCGGTAAAAACTGGCCTGATTCAAGCAGGGTGGACGATTACCGACGATCCCTATGTGATCTCCTATGGGGAGCGGTTTTTGTTTGTAGACTTGGGCATAACCGGACGGTTTATTGGAGCGGAGCGCGGCAACTATCGCATTGCCATTGAGATTAAAGAACTGCGCGGCAAATCACCCATCGCCGAGCTAGAGCAAGCGATCGGGCAATATATGCTCTACCGGCTGCTCCTGGCACAGGTTGACCCAGCGCGACGGCTCTATCTGGCGGTGAGCACCCCGGTGTATGACGAGCTATTTCGCGAGCCGATCGGGGAACTGGTGATCCGAGATTTGCCCCTGAATCTGTTGGTTGTGGATGTCGAAACTGTTGAGGTGAAACAATGGATACCGCCACTCTGAGGGACACAGTGAAACAGGTGATCAGCGAGTATGCCCGATTAACCCCATCCCACGGGCAAATTCGACTTGATACCGTCTTCGACGACACCCAAGATCGCTATGCCCTCATGCAGACAGGTTGGAGTCAGGGGCGTAGAGTGCGGGGCAACCTGATCTACATCACCCTGCACGATAACCGTATTTATCTGGAATATGACGGCATGGAACAGGGCATTACCCAGGACTTGATCGATCGAGGCGTGCCCTCAGAGCAAATCTGCCTTGCTTTTCTGCCAGAAGCCCCGCTTGCTTTAAGGTAGATAAATATCTACGGATAAATATCTACGGATAAATATCGTGTGTCCTTAACGCTAATTAAGTTCTATCTAAAGTCTAATGATACAAGTGGTCATTAGCCCCCAATCCCTCCTAGAAAGAGGCATTACCGTCGAAACCGTTGACAACCTGCGACTGTTCAAATTTACCGATGAGTTGCAGTCCCGATTGGAAGTGCTGTTAGACAAAAATAAGCTGGGGGCGCTCCCCCCCGAAGAAGCAGCGGAACTCGACACCATCACGGAACTCGATCGTCTGTTTACCTATCTCAATTCTTTGCTAGTAGCGCAGCAATGCCCCTGAGCGCAGCAGTAAAACAAGGCTGGCATCCCCCAGCAACCGATCCGCGCCAGTTGGATGGAAATTCCCCTAGATCGATGGCTATCCCACTCTTAATTCAGCCCCCCCATCCGGGTCGGAGGCCAGAAGCGGAAAACCGCCCGTCCAATAATGCGATCCTGGGGGACTAACCCCCAACAGCGGCCATCATAGCTACTCTCGCGGTTATCTCCCAGGACTAGGAAGTGATTTTCGGGAACAGTGACTGGGTTTTGCAAGAACGGACTCAACTCAGAAGGGCTGCCCTGGCACGTTGCCAGTGTGGTTTCTGCACCAGGATAGATATAGGGTTCGGACAACAGGGCATCATTGACATAAACCTCGCCGCGCCGTAATTCCACTTGATCGCCGGGTACCCCAATAATCCGCTTAATAAACGCATCATTGAAGCGCTGACGCTTTAGCTCATCCGTGGGCTGGAAGACAATAATATCCTTGGCATGGGGTTGGCTGAACCGATAGCCCACCTTATCCACCAGGATTTGATCGGCGTACCAGCGATTGGGTGACCCTTGCAAGGTCGGCTCCATAGAGCCGGATGGAATAAACCGTGCCTCCGCAATAAATGTCCGAATCCCAAAAGCCAGTAACAAGGCGACCACGATCGTCTTAATCCCCTCGACCCACGGATTCTCTTGTATTTCCGGCTCCAGATGGTTCTCTTTGTCGGGGGCAGGTGTCATGATCGCAGCAGGTTTCTCTGGGGGTTGATTAGAAGGCATATTCGTTGACATCACTATACTCTGCTCCGGCCAGAACTGCCGCTTGTCAGCTAGGGGGAAATTTAGGTGAAACTTTAGACAGGGGTGGCGGCCTCTGGCGCAGCCGCCTTGGGCTTATAGGTGGAGGCTACCTGGAGTTCCTGCAATTGCTTGCGCTCAACTTGGGCCGGGGCATCGGTCAGCAGGCAGCGGGCCTGTTGCGTCTTCGGAAAGGCAATCACATCGCGGATCGAGTCTTCCCCCGCTAGGAGCATCACCAAGCGATCCAACCCATAGGCGATCCCCCCGTGGGGCGGCGTGCCATACTCAAACGCCTCCAGCAGGAAGCCAAATTTGCTATACGCCTCCTCCAAAGACAGACCGATCGTCTCGAAGACTTGTTCCTGGACCGATCGCTGATAAATCCGCAGGGAGCCACCCCCAATCTCCAGCCCATTTAACACGAGGTCATAGGCTTGGGCACGGGCAGTTTTCAGGTCAGCCAGATCATCGGGATGGGGAGCCGTGAAGGGGTGGTGCAGGGCTTCCAGACGCTTCTCGTCAGCGTTCCACTCAAACATGGGGAAATCAGTCACCCAGAGTAGGTTGATCTGATTCGGATCGATCAGACCCAATTCTTGGCCCAAACACTGGCGCAGGCGATCGAGGGTTTTGTTGACAATATCCGTGGGACCGGCTCCGAAGAGCAGCAGGTGACCCGCCTGGGCCTGGGTGCGATCGAGCAATGCCTGCTTCTGGTCCGGACTCAGGTTGTCCTTAATTGCCCCGATCGTATCAATCTCGCCATTCTCCCGCACGCGAATATAGGCCAGCCCCTTGGCCCCGGCGATCGTCGCCTCCTGGAACAGATCCCCACCCGGTTTAATCCGCACGTTGGATACCTGGTCGTTCCCATTGGGAATCGGCAGAACTTTGACGCAACCGCCACTGGCGATCGCGCCGGAAAAGACCTTAAAGCCTGAATCCTGGAGCAGGTCGGACACATCTACCAACTCCAAGCCAAAGCGGGTATCGGGGCGATCGGTGCCAAAGCGGGCCATCGCTTCGGCATAGGTCAAGCGGGGGAAGGGCCGGGGCAGGTCAATCCCCTTCACGGCCTTGAAAATGTGACAGACTAACCCTTCGTTTAACTGGAGAATTTCTTCCTGGGAGAGAAAACTCATCTCCATATCCAGTTGGGTGAATTCCGGCTGGCGATCGGCCCGTAGGTCCTCATCCCGGAAGCAGCGAGCAATTTGGTAATAGCGATCGAGGCCCGACACCATGAGCAATTGCTTAAACAGTTGGGGCGACTGGGGCAGGGCGAACCATTCCCCCGGATTCACGCGGCTGGGGACGAGGTAATCCCGTGCGCCTTCGGGAGTGGAGCGGGTCAAAATCGGGGTCTCCACTTCAATAAAGCCCTCCTGATCCTCCAGGTAGCGGCGGATGGCCTGGACAACTTGATGGCGCAGGGTGAGGTTGCTGCTCATGCGCGATCGCCGCAGGTCCAGATAGCGATATTTCAGCCGCAGGTCTTCCCGCACACTTTCCGCTTCCGTACTGGAGACCTGGAAGGGCAATTGTTTATAGACGGGGTTCAGGAGGTCGATCGTGTCGGCGTAGACTTCCACTTCCCCCGTGGGCAGGTTGGGGTTGAGGGATTCTGCGGGCCGCTGCCGCACTTGGCCAACAACGCGCACGACGTACTCATTGCGGAGGGCATCAGCCTGGGCATAGGCCGTGGGTTGATCCGGATTCGCGACGATCTGGGCTATCCCGCTGCGATCGCGCAGGTCCAGGAAAATTACGCCCCCGTGGTCGCGACGGCGATCGACCCAGCCATAGAGGGTAACGGTTTCACCGACCTGGTTGCTCCGGAGTTGACCACAGTAATAAGTCCGCATTGTTGTTTGTTGGGGGAATCGCGCGTTGATTTGATTATAGATATGAGTATAAGTTGACGGTGCGTTGAGCCGAGTTAAACCCCGCTAAACCGCCACCGGAGTTTCTAGGTTACCGCAAACCTCAGGCACTTGTAGCTGCGGCGATCGGCCCCCTCAACCCGACTCCTCAACCGGACATCAACCGGATTTATTGTCAAGTCTGGGCGATTCGTGGTGTATACTAGAACGTCTGTGTAGATATTGCAGTTGGTATATTTAAAGAGGAATCCGCATGTCACGCTACCGAGGTCCCCGCCTCCGCATCGTGCGCCGTCTCGGAGAACTACCCGGTCTCACCCGTAAGTCCCCTCGGCGTGCCTATCCCCCCGGTCAACACGGCCAAACGCGCAAGAAAAAGTCGGAATACGCCATCCGTCTGGAAGAAAAACAAAAGCTGCGCTACAACTACGGCTTGTCTGAGCGCCAATTGCTGCGTTATGTGCGGAAGGCACGGCGGGCAACTGGTTCCACCGGTTTGGTGTTGCTGCAATTACTGGAAATGCGGCTGGACAATACGGTATTCCGCATGGGCATTGCTCCCACTATTCCTTCGGCTCGCCAACTGGTGAACCACGGCCATGTCTGTGTCAACGGGCGCGTGGTCGATATCCCCAGCTACAACTGTAAACCCGGTGACGTGATTACCGTGCGCGATCGCGATGCCTCTCGCAAGCTGGTCCAACAGAATTTGGAATACCCTGGCTTATCCAATATTCCCAGCCACCTAGAGTTTGACAAGAATACGTTGGTGGGTAAGGTCAACAGTGTCATTGAGCGGGAATGGGTCGCCTTGGCAATTAACGAACTACTTGTGGTTGAATACTACTCCCGTAAGGGCTAAACCCCAACCATTGTTTTTTGCGTATCAGCGAAGGAGGGATAGAGTCAGACAGGGCTTTATCCCTTTGTTGTCTAAACGACCCAAGCCGAGCCTACACGGCCAAACTGCTCAAACGGGGGTAGGCAGTGTTATGCTAGGAATGATCCGGACCTACGCGATCGTAACGCCCAAACCTTGTCAGGACTGGAAAGTAGCAGCAATACGGGATGCTTGCGATAGGCGTAGACTCCGGGTCTTCCCGTTGTCGGAGTCTGCGAAGCGATGGCTGGGTTTGGTGATCTCGTACAAAAAGCCTTCTATCTAGGCGTAGGGCTGGCATCCTATGCGGGGGAGAAAGCGGGCAGTACTGTGGTTGAACTGCGGGGCCAAGTCCAAAAGTTGGCGGATGAACTGGTTGCACGCGGTGAGATGACCACCGAAGAGGCCCGCAAGATGGTGGAAGACCTGATGCAGCAGGCCCAGCAGCAAAAAGCGGCGGCACCCGAACCCGATACGCCGAAGGAACCGCGCCGGATTGAAATTATGGATGATGACGAGGAGGGAGGGGCGATCGACAATCCCGAAGAAATTGCCGCCCTTCGCCAGCAGGTCGATTTCCTGCAAGAGCAATTGCGACACCTCAACCAAGATTGACATGGGCTTCATCACAAGGAGCGGCGATGGCGATCCTAATTGTTGAAGATGAGGTCGCGATCGCGGATCTCATCCAGCTTTACCTGGAGAAGGATGGCTTCACCTGCCATGTCTGCCATCGGGGAGATTTGGCCCTGGAGTACGTCCAAATCCACCAACCGGATTTAATTATCCTGGATCTGATGCTACCCGGTCTGGATGGCCTCGAAGTCTGTGCCCGCATTCGTCAACGCCCCGGTGCCAAAGATCCCTACATCCTGATGCTAACGGCCAAGGGCGAAGAAATCGATCGCATTATTGGCCTTTCAACGGGAGCGGATGATTACCTCGTCAAACCCTTCAGTCCCAGAGAACTGGTAGCCCGCGTGCGTGCCCTCCTGCGTCGGTCTTTACGTCAAACGGGTCCACAAAATCTGCAACGCACCCAGCATTTTACCCTCGATCTAGAGCAGCGCGTTGCCCAACGCCACGTAACCCCAGATCAGTTGGAATCCCTTGATCTGACCGCACTGGAATTTGAACTCCTGGCCACTTTTATGAGTTATCCCGGTCGGGCCTGGAGCCGCACCCAACTGATCGATAAACTATGGGGGGGGGATTTCTACGGGGATGAACGGGTGGTCGATACCCATATTGCTCGCCTGCGCAAAAAGATTGAACCCGATCCCGCTAATCCAACCTTTGTGAAAACCGTGATTGGGGTGGGGTATAAGTTTGAGGATACTGCCGTTACCTAGCCCGATTGGCACTGGCGTTGAATTTGGTCAGGCTAAGGCAAACCCGCTCTTGTCCCCCCCCGATCATCGGGCGCTGGCGAGCAATAGACCTTCAGGGACCGATCGGGGATCTATAGCAGTAGTCACACTCGTTAGGACAGTGCAAAGACTGTGACAAAAAGGGGCTTAAGCCCCTTGTCCTAGCCTGAATGACTATGGCTATACCGATTGGGGATCTAATCGCCCGCGATCTCCGTCGCCGCTAAACGACACCAGGCACGACGCAGTTGGGCATCTGCGGGGGTATCGGTTAAGGCACGCCCCTCCAGATGGGGATAGGTGGCATAGAACTGGGCATCGACGATCGCATACAAGCGGCTGCGTTCACTGGCGGGAATATTTTGGGCTTGCATCTCTTTAATAATCTGTTCCTGACAATTTGTGGCCGACTCCGATCGTGCCGGAAACCAAGTCTCGATCGCCCGGAAATGACCTAGCCAGTCTGGCCACTGGGGCGGGAAGCCGCTCACGAAGCCGAGTAGCAACACCAACAACATTCCCCCCAAAAACAGCTTCGCGATGACCGTGCGGATCACCTGGCCTAGTAACGCCAGTAGGCCCCGTACCCCCCATTTGAGCAGGGCCAAAACGACTTGACCAATGGTCAGCACGAGCCGCCAAAGTAACCCACCTAAACGGTCTAATCTAGCAGAGCGACGCGACACCGGAGTCGCCGACGTGGGGGTCGCCAATGGGGGCGAGGGTAGCCCTGGGGACAGGGGGAGCGGACGCCGGGGAGCCGCCACTAACGTCTGCAATTGGGAGAGGGACGGCCCGATCGCCGGAGGCTGTGAGGCAGTGAGACGGGGCGATCGCCCCCAGCCCCCACCCGTCGCGGGGGGAACCGAGCTATTACCCGGTGCCAGATCGGCCAGATCCGTCAGGACAGCCTTGGCCGCAGGGTAGCGATCGCCCACCCGTTCCGCTAGCATTGTCATCAGCAAGGTACTAAAAGCGGGCGTCAGGGACACCCACGGTTGCCAGTGCCAAGCGCCCGTCGTGCGATCACGTAATTCCGCCGGACTCTGCCCCGTTAACAACACCAGGGTAGTCACCCCCAGGGCATAGAGATCACTCGCAGCCACGGGTTGCCCATACTGCTGTTCGGGTGGGGTATAGCCTGACTTTGCCACCACCGTCGCCACCGCCTGTCCCGCCGGACTGAACTGTTGGATGATGCTGATTGCCACCTGCTTGACGGCCCCAAAATCAATGAGAACCGGTAGGTTTTGATGGGCCTCCCGGATTAAATTATCCGGGGCCAGATCGCGGTGGATAATGCCCTGACCATGCAGGTAGTCCAGCACGGGTAGGATTTGCTGCAAAAATTGAATTGCCTCAGTTTCTTGCCACCGGCAGCCCTGCTGAAGCTGCTCCAGATAGGTTGGTCCGGGAATATATTGTTGAACCAGGAATAGGCATTCCTGCCCCTGAAGCTCCGTCTGAAGTAACTCGCGGAAGGCCGGGATTTGGGGATGGTGCAATTGGTAGAGGATGCCTGCCTCCCGTTGGAAAAGCGCCTTGGCCTTTTGGAGGGCCTGCGATCCCTGAAGTTGGGGCGCAAATTCCTTAAGAACACAAGGTTCATTAAAGCGGTTCTGATCTTCGGCCAGGTAGGAACGACCAAACCCCCCCTGTCCCAGCAATGACAAGATACGGTAACGGCTAGCAATCACCGTGCCAGCACTGGGCGATCGCGGATCGGTCATGGCGTGGAACTATACAAATACCGACAGGACATTCCCCCCAGAGCCATAGACAATGCCCTGAAGGTGAGCACCTCCAACCTAGCATAGCGATCGCGCCTCCTTGTACCTAATGTATGGGATCGACAAATCCTGACGGCTAATGTCAGGCTAGAGGCAGACTCTAAGGTTAGTGCGTTGTCAAACTTAATTGGGGTAGATTGGGCTAAGCGCAGTGCGGCCCAACAAGGACAGTAAACGTGTTGGGTCTCGTAGGTTCCCCACCCACTTATCGAAAAAATTGGGTCTAGAGCACCGTCCTGCTAGGACGGCTTTTGTTGCTGCTGGATGTAACCGAGCAGTGCTGCAATGGGTGCACCCCCAGCCGCAACGGCAAAATAGCTAGGACTCCATAGGGCGGTCTTGCCATAAGGCTTGGGTAGTCCAGCCTGTCCATACCGCCTACTCGACACCCCTTTCAGGGCATTCACAATTTGGGAGACCGACAACTTGGGCGGGTACTCAACCAAAGCCTGGACGTAATCGGCTTCCCCATTAAACTCTAGGATCTGAAAATCCATCTTCCGAGCGACTTCCCGAAACGATCGCTCGATCACGTCTAAACCCGGCGCTGTTAGCACCGGCTGGCGGTACTTGGTCACACAGACCAAATGCATCTTCAGATCTGTGACGCTATGTCTTTCATGTCTGTATGGACTGGACATTATTGGCAGACCCATCTACCATTAGACGACAGACCGATTATAGCAACAGGCGTGAAAGTCAGATACTGCTAGCGATGTACTGAAACTGCCCAATAACGCAAGCGATCGGCGCAACTGTTTGGAGGTGTGCGGGTTGGCTGGAATGACGCCTTAAGTCTGTGCAAGCCGCCTGCTTTCAAGCGTAAGGAGAACTGGCAATCGGCTAGGTTCACCCGTGCGTTTTTTTCTATCCGTAATGGAACAGTCTACCTAGCCAAGGTGGGTAAACTTGCGGTGAATTGATCAAGACCGTTGCCGTCCACACCGAGTTCAGTCCCGATCGTGCAGGAGACGACGGGCGAGTATTTCCTCAGCTTTGTGGTCGAGGTTGAACCTGAATCGCTCCTGGCTAAACAGGAAGCCGTTGGGATTGATTTGGGCATCAAGACTGCACCACCTTAAGCACGGGAGAGACGGTTGACGCGCCAGACTATCGGCGGCTAGACCGCAAAATCAGACAGCAACAGCGTCGTTTGGCTAAACGGGTGAAGGGTTCAAAACGCCGTGAGGTCATGCGGCTTAAGGTCGCCAAACTGAAGGCGCGAGAACGTAATACCCGTAAAGATTTTCTACATAAGCTGTCTACTGGGAGCACAACACACCGCGTATTCGAGGGATAGGGGAGTAGGAACTTTGCCCCCGCTAGATCAATCGGTGCTTTTTGCGGCATCAGCATGAACGTTCGGGAGACGGGCAAAGAAAAATGTCCCCTTAAGTAGGGTCTGACGGCTGTTCCCCCTTTCGATTTCATGTAGGGTCACTGTCTATCACCGATAATGTGTTTATATCGGAGTGTGTGTTGTTTGTCTGCTCGTTCGCCTGATCCGCCCATCCTGAAGCCACTATGACCGCATTCTCCTGCCAGGATATTTCCCTATATGAATTGGCTTGCCACTGCCAATCGCCGCCAACCCCCTTGCAACTGAGTCCCGCCACATTAAAGTCAGCAATGGCTTCCCTGATTGATGTATTGGTAGACCAGGAATTGGCGGCTACCCTATGGGTGAAGTTGCCCCAAGCCCCGGTTTGGCAGGAGGATCTCGATCGCTATCGGAACAGACTGGGGGAGACGGCCAATCTCTGCGTGTTTACCCCTGTTGCCACCCCGCCGATGATGCCTGATGATGAAGCCACGACAACGGTGACCATCATCCTCGATCCTGACAGCCACCTCAAACGGGAATATTTCCTGTTGGCCATTACCGAGGCCCTATCGGTTTTGATCTTGGCCCACCAGCCACGATCGGTGCGCTTACCAGGGGAAGAATTCAGCGAACCCCAACTGTTTACGACTACCCCGACCAATCTGGCCAGCCAGCGGCGTCATCCGCTCCTAGGGTTTATTACCTGCAACCCGATCGTGATTCGGGAAGTGCTGGTGGGACTCCAGCAGGCGATCGCCTGTAGCCCAGCGCCCCCCAATCCCCCTGCGCCCAGCTCCCACTGGGATGCCTTTTTTGCACAACAGCGCCCCCAGGAGCCAGACCCCAGCCTCATCAGCCTCCTCTTTACCCGCCAAACCCAACGGCAGGAAGAGGTGTGGCGACAGTTGGTGAGCAACCGCAAGCAGGCCGAGACGGTAGAACACCTTCAACGCCAGCATGAGAATGCCCAAAGTGAAATTCGCCTCAAAGACGAACTCTTGCACATGGTCGGTCAGGAACTCCGCACGCCCCTGACCAATATGAAAACCGCCCTTACCCTGTTAGACTCACCCAATCTGAAGGTAGCCCAGCGGCAACGTTATATGGACTTGTTGCGCACGGCCTGCGATCGCCAGACCGCGTTGATCAACAGCGTGTTGGATTTGCTGCAACTTGAACACGACGCCAGCCAGGAAACCCAGCCACTACACCTAAGTGAAATCGTGCCCGGTATTGTGAGTACCTATCAACCCCTGGCCCAGGAGCGCGGCATTGGCCTGTTTTACACAGTTCCCGATACCTTACCCACCATTTCGGGGTTGTCCACCTGGATACGCCAGATCGTCATTCACCTATTACACAACAGCCTCAAATATACTCCCGCTGGGGGCCAGGTTTGGGTACAGGCCAGTCAACAGGGCGACACCCTTGTGCTGGAAGTCCGAGATACGGGGATTGGCATTCCGCCCGACGAACACCGCCATATCTTTGAGCCATTTTACCGGCTACGTCAGGAGCAACCCCACTCGGAAGTGGAAGGGGCTGGCCTTGGTTTAACGATCGTGCATCACTTAGTGCAACGCTCCAACGGGGCGATCTCAGTTAAGAGCCAACCGGGCGAAGGGACAACCTTCCGTGTGCATTTACCCATCACTGCCCCAGCGGTTGTTTCTTGATGGGGTGAGGCTAGGCCAATCCGTATGTGGGTTAAGCAACCCCTAACAGTTTAAAAATGCGTTGTTCCAGGCAGGCTAACCGATCGGGAGCTGCCGCACATTGAGCCAGGGAGTGGTGGAGTAAGGTCAAGGTTTCCAGTTCGGCAACAATAGTTCCCCGCTGGCTATCGTCCGGGTAGAGTCCTCCCAACACCTGATCGAGATCCCAGAGATCCCAATCAGAGGCGGCAGTCGGATGATGACTAGCCCAGTCATGCTCAGAGGAGGGGGGGCAGGGGGAAGTGACAGGATTTAATGGCATCATTGGGGGGACTGTATAACTAGGGGATCGGGTAACCTCTTCCTTAGCCTAGAAGGAAGCTCACTCCTTGGCTAGACTAAAAGGGAAGGTTCCGATAAAGTTGCTGCAAAGATTGGGTAACCTGGGTGAACATCAAGTTAACTAGGAACGGAGCAGCCAGCCCCCAATCGGTTGATTGAGGCGGATCGAGACGGATTCCGGCTGATTGCCCAGCATCTTTGCTGATCAGCAGCCACGATCGTGGTTAAAGCAAACGGTGGAGTGTGATACGGGGAGTTTAGCGTATGATCATTTGCCCAAACTGTAGTCATCAAAATCCCGATGGGGCGGTTCAGTGTGAGTCTTGTTACACGCCGCTACCCGCCACCCTTGCGTGTCCTAGTTGTGGCTCAACGATCCAGGCCGATGCTCACTTCTGCGGCCAGTGTGGTTTTAATCTGAAAAGTGCTGCCCCTTTACCGGCCACCGAGGTCATGACCAGCGGCCCGATCACGGCGGCAGGGGACGCCGCACTAGGTAGCCTCGATCCGCTCGTGATGCCCGATCCGCTGGAAATTCCCCCCATCCCCGATCTGGCGGAACTGCCTGTGGCCAGTGCGGAAAGTATGGCGGCTGCGCCCATGACGCCAGGGGAGGCCACCTTTGCCACCCTGCCAGAGGTGTCGGCTGCGCCAACCCCGCTGCCCACACCCGCTGCCCCGATCGCGGGGCAACATACCCAACTGCAACAACAATCGGCGCGGTTACTGCACCTTCAGACAAATAGTACCCTGGAGTTACCCCAGGGATTAAGCGTTATTCATCTGGGCAAGCCCAACGATCGCATCCCCCCCGATGTGGATGTGTCGGGGTTCCCGAATTCTGATATTGTGTCACGGGTCCATGCCGACATTCGCGTGGAAGGGGATGATTATTACCTGGAGGATGTGGGCAGTGCCAATGGCACCTATGTTAATAATCTGCCCCTGTCCCCTGGGAACCGCCACCGTCTACGTCCGGGCGATCGCATTGCATTGGGGAAAGGAGATTTAGTGACCTTCCTGTTCCAGTTGGCCTAACCTGGGCCAGCTAACAATGGCGCCGTGCCGAGTTCCCCGGAGAAGTTGATACACTAATGGCTAAAATTTCCCCCGTTCGTGTCACACCTGCTCCTTCAGGTCCTGTCATTTTATATCCTCTAAACACGTGATTACCCTGAAGCTGCTACACCCGCTCCAGTCAACCCCGATTCAGGTCTGGTCGTTTGAGCATGAGTCGGTGATTCGGATTGGCCGATCGACGGATAATCAGGTCGTCCTATACAGTGCAGTTGTTTCCCGTAACCACGTTGAACTACGCCAGGTAGGCAAGCAGTGGGAGCTGGTTAATTTGGGGAGTAATGGCACCTACATCGACGGGCAGCGCGTGTCCCAAGTCCCAGTTACCGATGGGATGGTCATCCGTCTTGCCCGATCGGGTCCCCATATCCAAATTCATTTAGATGGCTCGCCACCCAAGGGGCAGGCCGGGAAAGCTGAGGGCGCGGCGATGAAAGGGGAGGTCACCCCGGCGATGATGGCGGGAGAGGTGGATCAAACCCGTCCAGGTCCCACCCATCTGCCCCCAACGGAAATGCCCCCCGATCCCTTTGCCCATGCGCCACCGACCCCGTTGCAATTGGTGGAGGCGGCGGCTGACAGTGGCTCTGCCGTCCAACCCTTGTCCCCGCCTGAAGTGGGGACCCTGACCCTGGATAGTCAAGCCACGAACCCGCCTTTGGCCTGTACCCACGAGCGATCGACCCCCGATCGCCTCTTTTGTTTGGACTGTGGGCAACCGCTGCATATTTTGCAAACCGTGGGTAACTATCAGATTATTCGGATTGTCAGTCAGGATAATGTGGGGATTACCTACCAAGGGTGGCGTAATGGCCAAAGTTATGTCCTCAAAACCCTGAATTCTAACTACTGGCTGCGTCATCCTGAAGTGATGGTGGGATTTGAGAAGGAAGCGAAGCGGCGGCGACAACTGCGCCATCCCGGTCTTCCCCGCTTTGTGGATCTGTTTCCTGTGGCTGGCCAACCGTACCTGGTCAATGAAATGATCTACGGTATGAACCTGGCGGAGTGGCTACAGCAGCATGGAGGAATCTCGCAATCCCAGGCGATCACGTGGATGCTGCAAGTGTGCGATATTTTGGACTATATGCACAGCCACTCGCCACCCATTTTACACGGGGATGTTAAGCCCAAAAACCTGATCCGGCGGGCTGTCCCGAAACAGGGTTATGAAATTGCCTTGGTGGACTTTGGCATTATCCAAAATCTGGTCCCTGCTCGTGATACCTGGTTTACCCCTAAGGGATTTATGGCACCGGAACAGCGGGCGGGTAAAGCCGTGATTCAATCCGATCTCTATTCCCTGGGGTATACCCTCACCTATCTGCTGACGGGGGCAAAACCATTGCCGCTTTATGAATATGAGGAGACGGGCTGGCAATTTACCACTGGAGCCGTGGCTGGAGTGTCGCCACCCCTTGCCCAGATCATCCAGCAGGTGACCCATCCCCAGCCGGAAAAGCGTTTCCCTTCCGCACGCGTATTAGCGGCGCAATTGCGATCGCTGCTATAATCCACTCTTTGGTTACCCTGAGTCGGTATACTGAAATTCAGGACTGCTTGTCCCTAACTATGTAGTTATCTAACCGTGCATGGCAAGGTAGGACTGAATTACTGGTCAGTCTATTCTCCTGCCTGTTGGCTCCATAGGCGCGATTCATGCCCAAAACTAAGCTCTCTAATGCCGACCCTACGATTTTAGCCGCCGTCGCCGACTACTTTAAGGTACTGTCTGAGGTGAGCCGCTTGCAGATTCTCACCCATTTGCGATCGGGGCCGATGAATGTCATGGAACTGTCCGACGCCACTGGGTTGGGTCAAGCTAACCTCTCTAAGCACTTGAAGGTGTTAACCCAGGCAGGGATTTTATCCCGTAGCCCTAAGGGCACCAGCGCCTACTATGAAATTGTAGACCCGGTAATCTTCAAGTTTTGTGATTTGGCCTGCGATCGCATTAGCGATCGGGTTCTGCAACAGGCTGCGAGTTTTGCCAAGCTCCAGTCGCGTTCATAAGCGTACAGACAAGTGGGATGTTGCCTCAAGTTGAGATCGGAATTTATGGATAAAGCAGCCTTGCTGCAACGGTATGCAGCCGGAGAACGTCATTTCCAGCGGGTGAATCTCCAGGAGCAAGATCTGATGGGAGTAGATCTGACTGCCGCCGACTTACAAGCCGCTGATTTACGTCAAACCCGTTTGGGTAAAGCCTCCCTAGCCCAAGCCTGCCTATGCGGCGTAAATCTCAGCGAGGCGATTCTCTGGGGCACAAACTTACGGGAAGCCGATTTAAGCACCGCCATCCTGCGGGAGGCTGACCTCAGCGGGGCAAATTTGTGTCGAGCCACACTGCTACAGGCAAATTTGATCAAAGCGAGTCTATGTGGTGCCAATCTCAGTGAAGCGGTATTAGTGAAGGCAATCCTATATGAAGGCGATCTACGGCCTAGTTCGGATCAATGTACCAACCTGGCCTACGCAAATCTCCAGGGAGCCGATTTGAGTTATGCCGATCTGGGAGCCACCATTTTGCACCACGCCAATTTGGATGGGGCGACCTTGTGTCGGGCCAACCTTAGCCAACGGGTGCAATGGGGATCACTGGTCACGGATCTAACAGCGGCCAGTCTCCGAGGAGCCGATTTAAGCTATGCCAACCTGCGCGGAGCCATCCTACGCCAAGCTGATCTCACGGATGCGGACCTCACCGGGACGGATTTAGCAGGAGCGGACCTAACCAGTGCCATCCTCCCGGAAGGGTTTGTGCTGCCGGCAAATCGGGGGTTGTCGCAAATTTAGGCAGGAATCTAGGGTGCATTTCGGGCTAGCCAATTGGCCAGGTCTTCCGGTTGCGAAAAGTCCAGGAGGGCTTCCCCTAGGGCGTCTAGTTGGTCCGCTGAGAGCGATCGCACGCGGGCTGCTAACCCTGGCTCCACATCGCCGACACGGCGCTTGAGCAACCGTTGTATCAGCATAATTTCGTGTTGCAAGCCCTGTTGCAAACCCTGTTGCAAGCCCTGTTGCAAGCCCTGTTGCAAGCCCTGTTCTAAGCCTTGTTGTATGCCTTGTCGTACCCCTTGGGACAAGATATCTTGATAGATAACGGATTCTTTCACAATCTCCTCCCGTAAAATTTGCTGAATAACAGCCTTCTCCAATACTAATCCGGCCAGCACTGCTGTGGCAGCGATGACATTGCTTCGGGTGTCTGGCGCTGGCAAAGTGTCAATCCGGCGGGCGACTTGCTGGAGGATTTGGGCTTTGTCAGTAGCATTACTCAAAACGGCCAGCGGGAGTAAACCCGGAAAAGGCAATAGATCATCTGGGGAACATTCCCATAACCGGATGACTTCAAACTCATGACGCAGCCCCGAAATCTCAAATACCCTTTGGTAGGCCAGTTCTGAACCTGTGGGTTTGAGATAAATCACGACTTGACGCATGGGTTGATCGGGAAAGCGGCGGTAGCCCCGCAGTCGATACTCGGCCATACGATAGGGAATGTTGGTGGTGGGCTGGGTTTGGAACTCCAGGTGCAGCAAGAGCTGATCGGTCGCCAGGAACATCAGGGCATCCGCCCGCATGGGTTCAGTTGATAATTCCGAAGGGCTGAGCTGGGCCAATCCGATCGTCTCCCCCAGCAACCACTGGGCAAAGTCTTGGCTGTAGGTTTCGGCGAGGAATTTGCAAACGTTATCGTACATATTGGGAGTCACCTACAGCACTTCCATACTTGGTGAGGTACAGAGAAGGGGCTTAAGCCCCTTGTTCACAAGGCTTGACAGTACTTCATTAGAGAGGGAAGGGCTGTAGAACATCAAGTTAAGTTGTGGGCTAGGTGCTGGTTTAGAAATCAAAGTAAATGTAAGGGAGTGTTCCTTCGGGGCCAAGTTGCCAGACAGCGTAGAGACAGAGGGGGACGAGAAAGAGCTTAATGGGCCAGTTCAGTTGCAGTTTCAAAACTTGGCGACTTTGGTAAAGCAGTCCCATGATCACCAGGATTGCCAACAACAGAAGGGCGATCGTGGGGCGACCCAGTTGCAGCGTTTCCACATAGATTTTCTGCGCAAATTGGGCATCGGCAGCCTGCCCCCACAGGTGGCTCACGACCCAGAGGGAATCCTTAAGGTTCGGCAAGCGGAAGAAAATCCAGGCCAGGAAGACCATGAGTTGGGTGATCAACCAGGCAATCGCCATGCCGGGTACACTGAGCCACCAGGTACTCAACCAGGCGCGGCGGCGACTTTGACTATCCGTAAGGCGATGGACCACCAATGCCAGCCCGTGGAGGGCACCCCAAACAATAAAGCCCCAGTTGGCCCCGTGCCAAATCCCAGCAATTAACATCACAATCATCAGGTTTAGGCACGTCCGCCAGAGGCCCCGGCGTGAGCCGCCCAGGGGGAAGTAAAGATAGTTCCGCAGCCAGTCGCCTAAGGTCATGTGCCAGCGTCGCCAGAAGTCAGCAATGCTGGTGGTGCAGTAGGGAAAATCAAAGTTTTGCGGCAGGGTTAACCCTAAGAGAATGGCACTCCCTAGGGCGACATCCACATACCCACTGAAGTCGAGATATAGTTGCAGCCCATAGGCGGCGGTTGCTAACCAGAGATCCCCGCTACCTGCCCGCAACAGGTTACCCGTATCGGCGTTAAATACCAGGTCCACATAGCGCCCCAAGTTATCCGCTACCAGTCCTTTTTTCAGCGCCCCGCAGGCGATTAACCAGAGTCCTTCGGCAACCCGATCGGGGGTCGGCATGGTTACCGTCTTAAACTGGATCGCTAGGTGGTGATAGCGGGTGATCGGGCCGGAGATGAGTTTGGGGAAGAAAAACTTATAGGCAGCAAATTTTAAGAATTGGGGCGTCGCTGGGGCACCCCGATAGATATCGATTAAATAGGCAATGCATTCAAAGCTGAAAAAACTCAACCCCAAGGGCGGGATAATCGTCGCCGCGATCGCGTCCGCCGTCGTCAGCACCACACTGGACCCCATTAAGGTGCCGATCGTGCGCAGGAAAAAGGGCGTGTACTTAAAACTCAGCAGCAACGCCACATTAAACACAATGCCAGAGGCCAAAATCCAGGTGCGGCGATAGTTCCACTCCTCCTGGGCAAACTGCCACTCCTCATCAGAAAGGTTGGGATCACCGTGGAGGTTCAGGGCCGATCGTGGACTGAGCGATCGGCCTAACCAGAAATTGACCACGGCACTGGTCATGAGGAGGAAAATCGAAAAGATCGGCAACAGCAGGCTGTAGACCGGGCTAGGTCCTCCTGGAGTGGGCAACGCGGCATAGAAAATGAGGCTGGTGACCACTAAGGCCCACAAGCGTTGATTCTGGGTCTGAGCAGACCAGTAAATCCCCAGCACACTCAGGAGAAAAACACCGTAGATCAGGGAGAGGAAGGTCATAGCCAACGATCGCGCCTACGTCAGCGCATACTGTAAAAGCAGAGCAGAACAGACAGAAGCAGAACAGGCAGAAGCAGAACAGACACCCACCCTTGACCCCAAACTTTAACAATAACTAGCGCTCATGTCCTTAGTAATTGCCGGAGAACGCAGCGGCGTCGGCAAAACCACGATTACCCTAGCCCTCCTGGCGGCCCTACGGCGGCAGTGCTCAACGGTGCAATCCTTCAAAGTTGGCCCCGACTACATTGATCCCATGTTCCACCAGGCGGCGACGGGGCGTCCCTGCCGTAACCTTGACCCGGTCCTCACCTCTCCGACCTATGTTCAGCAGTGCTTTCAGACCCACACCCAAACTGTCGATTATGCCCTCATTGAAGGGGTGATGGGTCTCTTTGATGGGGTTGAGATCCCCCACGACGTTCAAAATTCAAAATTCAAAATTCAAAATTCAAAATTCAACCCGCACAGTATCCCGGACCCGTCCCCCCCCACTTCGGCCTTTGCGAGCACAGCCCATATTGCCCAGTTGCTCAATCTGCCGGTCCTGTTGGTGCTCGATTGTCGGCACCTTTCCGGTTCGATCGCGGCGATCGTCCACGGTTACCAACACTTTGACCCCCAAATCCGGATCGCCGGGGTGGTGTTAAATCGGGTGGGGAGCGATCGCCACCGACAATTACTCACCCAAGCTTTAGAGCATCTGCAAGCCAGACATGGGAATGCGCCGCCGGTTCTAGGTGTGATCCATCGCCAAGCGGATCTGACCATTCCCGATCGCCACTTGGGCCTCGTTCCCACCGCTGAACTGGATGACCTACCCCAATTCTTCGATCGCCTTGCCGATTTAGCCGAGCAGTGTTTTGACTGGGATGTCCTTTTACCCCTCTTCAAAGTGGAGGCTGCTCCCGGTGAGGAACGAAAACCTAGCAACGCGAACCCAGCACTCGCACCCGTATGCTTCAACCCCAACTTCCACACGGGCGGGTTTCGAGAGCGTAACGTCTACGCCCATCGTTTGCTAGAGCAACCCGCCCCTACAACTGCCGACTCTCCAGTCGCCTATCCCTCCGTCCGTTCTGTGGCGATCGCCGTCGCCTACGATCGCGCCTTCAGTTTTTATTACGCCGACAATTTCGATCTGCTCCGGCAACTGGGGGCCGACCTCTGCTTTTGGAGTCCGCTGCAAGACTCGGCCCTACCTGCGGGTATTCAAGGACTCTACTTCGGTGGTGGTTTTCCGGAGATGTTTGCGGGGGAACTGGCAGCGAATCGGGCAGTGCGACTAGCTGTCAAGGCGGCGATCGCGGCGGGGATGCCGACCTATGCCGAATGTGGCGGTCTCATGTATTTAGGCGAGCAATTGGTCGATTTCGACCAACGGTCCTGGGAAATGGTTGGGGTATTGCCCTTGACGGTCCAAATGGGCGATCGCCTCGTCTTGGGCTACCGACGGGCGGAGGCATTACACGACACGGCCTTTATGGTGGCGGGGACTCAGGTTTGGGGCCATGAATTTCACCGCTCGCGGATTGTTGGGATTGATAATGTCGAGAGTAAAGGGATGAATATGGGGCCGGAAAACGACGCGATTGGTCCAACGGACGGGAGACACCCGCAAGCCTCCCCCCTCTGGCACCTCTATTCCCTGAGCGCTCCCGCGATCGCCCAAACCGAAGGCTGGCATTGCCATAACCTCCACGCCTCCTACCTCCATATCCACTGGGGAACCCGCCCCCACCTCGCCCACCAATTTGTCCAACAGTGCGCCCTTTACCCCAACCCCTAACTCGATCTTTCTCCCCACTCCCCACTCCCCACTCCCTACTCCCCAAACGGTATTGTGCGACACACCCCTTTCGGGGACGATCGCCTAATCTAGATTAGCTATTCCCAATTCTTATCAACCCTAACGCTACTCGCACACTACACTTCGCCAGTTCAGTGTTAGGGGTTAACTTTAATGAAAGCAACAACGCTTCTTAACCTGGCCTTTACGCAGAGGCGGTATCCTGCTGAGGACCCTATCGGAATAATTAAAACGGCTTATGCGTGTGCAGATGCGTCCTGCCAGTTTGAAACTGCTGGCGATCCTAGGTGTGCTTTCCCTAGGTGTGGCTGCCTGTGGCGGTGGTACAACGACCACTAGTTCTCCAGCCGCTGGTGGCAATGGTGCTACCGAAACCGCCAGCACGGGGGGAAGCGGCTCCACCCTGAGCGGCAATGTGCTGGTGGATGGTTCCAGTACCGTTTTCCCCATCTCGGAAGCAATGGCGGAAGAGTTTATGAAAGTCAACCCTGGCGTGCGGGTTACCGTGGGTGTCTCTGGCACGGGCGGTGGCTTCAAGAAATTCTGCGCGGGTGAAACGGATATCTCCAATGCATCGCGCCCGATCAAGAAAGAAGAAATGGAACTCTGCGAGAAGAATGGCATTGAGTACGTGGAAGTGCCGGTCGCCTTTGATGGTCTCTCAGTGGTGGTGAACAAGGCGAACGACTTTGCCGCCTGTCTGACCGTGGCTGAACTCAAGACCATCTGGGAACCTGCTGCTGAAGGGAAGATCAAGAACTGGAACCAAGTCCGCGATGGCTTCCCAGACAAAGCCTTGGGCCTATATGGAGCGGGCACCGACTCCGGGACCTATGATTACTTCATGGAAGCGATCGTCGGAGCGGATGAAAGCCGGGGTGACTTTACGGCAAGTGAAGACGATAACGTGATCGTGCAAGGGGTAGAAGCGGACGAAGGCGGGTTAGGTTTCTTCGGCTTTGCCTACTATGCAGAAAACTCTGGACGGCTGAATCTAGTCGCGATCGATGGCGGTAATGGCTGTGTGGCTCCCAGCGCAGAAACGATCGCTGACGGAACCTATGTGCCCCTCTCGCGTCCGGAATTTTTCTACGTCAAGAAGACCTCGTTGGAAAACCCAGCCGTGCGGGCATTTGCTGACTTCCAGATTGATCCGGCTAACCAAGACTTGATTGCAGAAGTGGGCTATGTGCCCCTGCCCCTGGATCTGGTGCCCAAGGCCCAAGCACGGATTGCAAATGCCAAGACAGGCACGATCTTTGAGGGGGGGTCTGCTGTGGGTACGAAGCTGGCTGACAAGATGTAAATTAGCCAACAGGGTGGGTTTCCCACCCTGGGTAGTAGGGTACAGGCTTCTGCCAACACACCCATGCTGCCATTTCTAAATCCAGTTGATCGATTGCGGAGGGGGTCCCTGGAGCCGGAAAATCTCGGTTGCTCCTGCTCCTTGGTCCCTTCGCGAGCCTTAGGGGTAATGCCCAAGAGCCGATCACAGAACCGTAGCAAGACAACCCTCGCTGCGTGATGTCACCCCTTGGGGAATCCCGCTGCTCATCTGACGCTAGCCGCAAGGATTGGGCTGGGTTCTGGCATTGACAGCAACTATTGATTTGAGTCTATAGGTTTACTTAACTTACCGTAATGACTTTGTCGTAATGACTTCAGAGATCTCTCCTTCACCGCCACCCCTGACGGACCTATGGCGACCCAATCGTCAACTTAACCGATGGATCGAACTGGGGGTTAAGTCGGTTTTTGCCCTGTTTGCCTTTGTCTCCGTGGCCACAACGATCGGGATTGTTCTGTCCCTGATCTTTGAAACGTTTGAGTTTTCCCAGGAAGTTTCCCTCTGGCAATTCCTCACGGATACCAAGTGGACACCCCTGTTTGCCAGTGCCCAGTTTGGGATTTTCGTGCTGATCAGCGCCACGGTGATGACCTCAGCGATCGCGATTACCGTGGCCTTGCCCTTGGGCTTATTATCAGCGGTCTACCTGAGCGAATATGCCCCGTCCAAACTGCGCAGTTTCCTCAAGCCGATTCTGGAAATTCTGGCTGGGGTGCCGACGGTGGTCTTTGGGTACTTTGCCCTCCTGTTTGTGACCCCGCTCTTACAGAAATTCATCCCTAACCTCCAGGGGTTTAATGCCCTGAGTGCGGGTTTAGTCCTGGGGGTTTCGATTACGCCACTGGTGGCCTCCCTGAGTGAAGACGCGATCTATGCCGTGCCCCAAAGTTTACGGGATGGCTCCTATGCCCTGGGGGCAACGAAGCGAGAAACGATTATCTCGGTAGTCCTGCCGGCGGCCCTGTCGGGGATTGTGGCCTCGTTAATTTTGGCGATTTCACGGGCGATCGGGGAAACGATGATCGTGACCCTGGCGGCAGGGCAAAACCCCCGGTTGGGTCTGAATCCGTTTGTCCCCGTGATGACCATGACGGCCTACATCGTCCAGGTGAGTTTGGGGGATACCCCCGCTGGCTCTCTGGCCTACAAGACCATCTTCGCGGTGGGGATGACCCTCTTCGTCATTACGCTGGGTCTCAACATTTTTAGTTATTGGTTTGTCCGTCGTTTCCGGGAGAAATACGAATGACCCGCCCCGTCGCCCCGCCGGTTCAGGAAGATAGTATTGAACCGGCCAATAACTTTGAGCCAAACATTAGTCGCCGCTACCTGATTGACAAGATTTTTGTCTCCTTGACCTGGTTAGCCGTTGCTATCTCGACCGCGGTGTTGGCGGCCTTGCTGATCGATGTATTGATCGATGGTTTGCCGCGCTTCAGTTGGCCCTTTATTGGCACGGATGTTAAGGATGCCCCTTGTCTACGCTTAACCCCACCGTTCCTGGTCACCCATCCGAGTGAATTTACCGGTGCGGCCTGTCTGAAGTGGCCCTTTATTATGGACTTTCCCTCCCGGCGACCGGAGGAAGCCGGTCTGCTATCGGCCCTGATCGGGACGGTGTATGTGATGCTGTTGATTGCCGCGATCGCGTTCCCTGTGGGCGTGGGAGCCGGTATTTTCCTGGAAGAGTTTGCCACCGACAATTGGTGGACACGGGCGATCGAAATCAATATCAGTAACCTCGCCGGGGTGCCCTCGATCATCTACGGGCTGTTGGGTTTAGCAGCCTTTGTAAGATTTATGGCTCCCGTTACCGGGGGCAGAAGCCTGATCACGGGGGCGCTCACCCTGTCCCTATTGATTTTGCCCGTGATCATTGTGGCGACGCGGGAAGCCTTGCGGGCGGTCCCCGATAGTCTCCGACAGGCGGGGTTTGCCCTGGGGGCCACCCGCTGGCAGGTGATCTGGAGCCATGTCCTCCCGGTCGCCATGCCGGGGATTTTAACCGGGACGATTTTGGGCCTATCGCGGGCGATCGGGGAAACCGCACCCCTAATTACGATCGGGGCGTTGACCTTTATTTCCTTCCTGCCCGACAGTCTCCAAAGTCCCTTCACGGTTCTCCCGATTCAAATCTATAACTGGGTTAGCCGCCCCCAACCCGCCTTCCATGTCAACGCGGCGGCTGGGATTATTGTGCTGATGGTGGTGCTGTTGTTTATGAATGCCACTGCTATCTTCCTGCGGAACAAATTCCAGCAAAAGATCCGCTAGGTTCCTAGGCACTCATGGCTATCACCGAATGGCCATTGCTTGTTGTGTTCCCCGTCAATACTGACTGTCAATACTGACTAAATATATGCTGCAAGATCCCTCCCAGCCCAACGCTAATAACTCGCATCAGATGCCAGAACCCGCCCTCCGGGCCGAAAATGTTTCGGTTTACTATGGCTCTAATCTCGCCGTCCGCGATGTTTTTCTAGATATCCCCAAGCATAAGGTCATTGCCTTTATTGGCCCGTCTGGCTGTGGGAAAAGTACTATCCTGCGTTGTTTTAACCGGATGAATGATCTGGTAGACAGTGCCAGGGTGAAGGGGCGGATCACCTTCCACGGTGAAGATATCTATGCCGCCAAGATCGATCCGGTGGAGTTGCGTCGTCGCATTGGCATGGTGTTCCAAAAGCCCAACCCCTTCCCCAAATCGATCTACGAAAATATTGCTTTTGGGGCGCGAATCAATGGCTATCGCGGCAATATGGATGATCTGGTCGAACAATCCCTGCGGGCAGCAGCGCTTTGGGATGAGGTGAAGGACATGCTCAAGAAGAGCGGTTTGGCTTTGTCCGGGGGGCAACAACAGCGGTTGTGCATTGCGCGGGCGATCGCGATTCAACCCGAAGTCATCCTAATGGACGAACCCTGTTCCGCCCTAGACCCGATTTCGACGCTACGGATTGAGGAACTGTTGCAGGAGTTGAAGGAGCAGTACACGATCATCATCGTCACCCACAACATGCAACAAGCCTCACGGGTGTCGGATTTTACCGCTTTCTATAATGCCGAAGCCACCGATCGCGGCGGTAAGGTGGGCTATCTGGTGGAGTACGATCGCACGGAGAAAATCTTCCAAAATCCCGCGAACGAGAAAACCCAGGAGTACGTGAGCGGTCGGTTTGGTTAAAGTCCAGCATTCCAACCCCAATGATCATCAATCTTGTGGGATAGCCGTCTCGGCTGTCGGACTGTTAACGTAGCAGGCCAGCCGCCAGGAATCTTGTGGGATAGCCGTCTCGGCTGTCCGGTTGTTCGTAGAGATATCTGATGATCGGGGCAGGCAAGATGCCTACCCCACAAGATTTTTGTTCAAATGACTCGCGATGATCGGGGCAGGCAAGATGCCTACCCCACAAGATTTTTAGGGAACCACGATCGATAATGGAGGAGCAGGGTTCCGGTAGGCGATGTCATGGTCAAATGGGCGGCGATCGCGCAGCGTCTCCAACGGGGTATTGTTCAACCTCTGCTTGACCTGTTTCTGGAAGCGACCTGTCCGCTGTGTCAACGGTCTACCGCAGGGAATTTCTGTCTCGATTGTGAGCGTCAGTTGCAAGCCTGTCGGTTGGCCCAACCAGGCAAGTACTGGCGAGGTGAACTCCCCCTCTTTGGCTGGGGCATATATGGCGGTAAGCTGAAGCGGGCGATCGCGGCACTCAAGTATGACGATCACCCAGAGTTAGCCCGACCCCTAGGCCAGTGGATTGCCCAATCGTGGCAGCAAAATCGACCAATGGGCATATCCCGGTTGCGATCGCAGCCCCTCGTGGTACCGATCCCGCTCCATGCCAGTAAGTTAAAACAACGGGGCTTTAATCAAGCTGAATTGCTCGCCCGCAGTTTTTGTGATTATACGGGGCTAGCCTGCTGTCCCCAGGGCCTACAGCGGATTCGGGCTACCGAAGCCCAGTTTGGGTTATCCCCCACGGCCCGGAGTCAAAATGTCGCCAATGCGTTTACGGTGGGATCGGGGTTGCGAGGGAAATCAGCACCCTTAGTGCTTTTGTTTGATGACATCTACACGACCGGAGCCACCACCCAAGCAGCGGCAGATACACTGCGACAAGCCGGAGTTGACGTTCTGGGGATTGTTGCCCTCGCGGTTACCCAGGGTGAGGAGCGTTACTAGCGGTAGTCACGTCCATTAGGACATTTCAAAGGCCCTGATCAACAAGGGGCTTAAGCCCCTTGTCCTAACCTGAATGAGGATGGCTATACTAGCGACGAGATCGCGTTCTCCCAAGGATCTCTATGCTGCTGTGGTGCCTTTTACCCCCCAAACCAGAGGCATTGGCTCAGCCCGCCTCACGTCCATCCAACTTAGCTTGAATCAGATACCCACAGCGATGCTCCCCATCATTAATCCAATGGGTACGCTCTACCACGCAATCCGGCAGCGCCGCTGCAAACATTTCCAACTCATGGCCGCAAACACTGGGGAACGATTCGGCGACACTGGAAATCGCACAGTGGTGTTCCGTCAACATAAATTGGGTGATCGGGCCTGTGCCCACCTGACTGGCCTCCACCGGATACCACTCGGCCATATAGCCCTCGGCCCGTCGCAGGTTGGCCAAGCGTTCGACGCGATCGCGCAGACTGCCCTTGCCTAACTGTTGGCGGTATTCCAGGGCTTTGCGCTGCCATTGTTTGCGTAAAATAGATCCCATGCCTTCTTCCCCAACGGTTTCTGCCAGCGTATCCAGCAGCGATAGGGCAAAGCGATCGTAATTGGCTGGGAACTGCGCCCGCCCCATCTGGCTGAGTTCATACAAATGGTTGGGGCGTCCGGGACCCTCCTGAACAGTGTGGTGCAGGATCAGGTCATCAGCCTCCAAATCCTTCAGATGGCGTCGTACCGCTTGGGGACTGATGTCTAGGGCTTCCGCCAGGGTGTGGGCCGTGGCCTGCCCGTGTTTGAGCAAGAACTGGAGGATATCTTGCTTGGTGGAGGTGTGCTGGGTAGTCGTCATTTGCAGTGCGATCGACGGCATGGCGCAACAGGGCAACAGAGGCGGGGCGAGGTTGTAGTCCCAGATAAACGACAGATTCATCTGAGTCAGTTGACTTTAACAACACAAAAGTTGCTAAACTAACCTCAGAGACAGTTAAGCAACACAGTCGTTGTTTTATCCATCTTAACTGGTCTCGGTTCGTTCTGTCACATTAACCACTATGCAAAGCACCCAGCCCCAACAAGCCTCTGACAAAAGCCTGGAAGCCATGCGGCATTTCTCCGAGACCTATGCCAAACGGACCGGCACCTACTTCTGTAGCGACCCCAGTATTACGGCGGTGGTGATTGAGGGGTTGGCGAAGCATAAGGATGAGTATGGGTCGCCCCTGTGCCCCTGTCGCCACTACGAAGACAAGGAAGCCGAGGTCCATGCCAGCTATTGGAACTGTCCCTGTGTGCCCATGCGGGAGCGGCGGGAATGTCACTGCATGTTGTTCCTGATGCCGGATAACCCCTTTGCAGGCACCCAGCAAGAAATTACCTTTGAAGAGATTCGCGGCACCACCAACGGCGTATCAGCCCACTAGTAGGAGGCAAACCCATGACGGCAGCAGTTAAAAATCTGGATTTGGTTAATCAACCCTACAAGTACGGCTTTGTCACCGAGATTGAGTCGGATACCATTCCCCGTGGGCTGACAGAAGAAACCGTCCGGCTAATTTCGGCAAAGAAGCAGGAACCGGAATTTATGCTGGCGTTCCGGTTGAAGGCGTTTCGCCAATGGCAAAAGCTGAAGGAACCGACATGGCCTGCGGTAAACTATCCCGCGATCGACTACCAAGACATCATTTATTATTCGGCTCCCAAGGTGCAAGCGAAAAAGCAAAGCCTGGAGGAAGTCGATCCGGTTCTGTTGGAAACCTTCGAGAAGTTGGGCATTCCCCTCTCGGAGCAAAAGCGGCTGGCCAATGTGGCGGTGGATGCGGTCTTTGACAGTGTTTCCGTGGCGACGACGTTTCGGGAGAAATTGGCCAAGGAAGGGGTGATTTTCTGCTCGATCGCGGAAGCGGTGCGCGAGTATCCCGACCTAGTGCAAAAGTACCTGGGCAGTGTCGTGCCGACCGGGGATAACTATTTTGCGGCACTGAACTCAGCCGTATTTAGTGATGGCTCCTTTGTCTATATTCCCAAAGGTGTCCATTGTCCGATGGAACTGTCTACCTATTTCCGGATTAATAACGGTGAATCGGGGCAGTTTGAACGGACGCTAATCATTGCCGAAGCGGACAGCTACGTCAGCTATCTGGAAGGCTGTACGGCCCCAATGTTTGACACTAACCAACTCCATGCCGCAGTAGTGGAATTGGTGGCGCTGGACAATGCCGAAATCAAATACTCAACCGTGCAAAACTGGTACGCCGGGGATGAAAACGGCAAGGGTGGCATTTACAACTTTGTCACCAAGCGTGGCCTTTGCCAGGGGGTGAATTCCAAGATTTCCTGGACACAGGTGGAAACCGGTTCAGCAATTACCTGGAAGTATCCCAGTTGTGTGCTAGTGGGTGATAACTCTGTCGGTGAATTTTATTCCGTAGCCTTGACGAATAACTATCAGCAGGCGGATACCGGGACCAAAATGGTGCATGTGGGTCGCAATACCCGTAGCACGATCGTCTCTAAGGGCATCTCGGCAGGCCACTCGAAAAACAGCTATCGCGGGCTGGTGAAAGTCGGTCCCAAGGCGGAAGGCGCACGGAACTATTCCCAGTGTGACTCGATGCTGATCGGCGATCGCGCCCAGGCGAATACGTTCCCCTATATCCAGGTGCAAAACCAGGCGGCTAGAGTGGAGCATGAAGCGTCAACGTCTAAGATTGGTGAGGACCAATTGTTCTACTTTGCCCAGCGGGGAATTTCAGCCGAAGACGCGATTTCGATGATGATTAGTGGCTTCTGTAAGGAAGTCTTTAATCAACTGCCGATGGAGTTTGCGGTAGAAGCCGATCGCTTGCTTAGTCTGAAGCTGGAAGGCAGTGTCGGCTAGGTCCTATGGTGCAAACCCTGCCAGCAAAAACGGTTACCTTACGGGACTTGATTAACCAATTTGGGTTACAGCGAGTCTATGACAGTGCCTTTTTTACCGAATGGCAGGGAAATTTGCCCAGTTTAACTGAGGCTGAACGGGAGTTTCTCGATCAGGTACGCCAGGGATTTTATAACCTGCTGGAATATCCGCCCTATCTGGAAAAGATGGTGCAGATCTCGGTGCTGTCACCCCTATTGTTT
>JBBILC010000056.1:14133-29967 GCA_037445115.1 Coleofasciculaceae cyanobacterium bin_20 | reverse complement strand
GCTTCCCGGCGATCGGTTTCCGGGTACTCGGTGGTGGTGGGATCGGCTGTTCGGCGATCGCGTTCCCAATTCGCATCCCCCCGGTGTGGGCCGTCGTCCCAGAGCAGGGTTGCGGCCTGTGTCGCCTGGGGTAGGGAAAAGGCCGTTTCCGTGGGCCACGCTATCCCCTCTGACCTGAGCACAGGCGGTCGCCAATCAAGGGAACTGGCGCGATCGGGGGCAACGGTATCGGGATAAACCGCGATCGGGACTAATTTGGCCTCCCCATTCTCCAAATGCTCCGTCAGATACACCACACTGACGGCTGCCCCAAACTGCTCAGCCAAGATCGCCATTTGGGCCTGACAGAGGCGCAGAAAATCGGTATTCGCTGGCTGGATATCAATCATCGCATCATTAGCAAACCAGGGGCACGCTGCCCATTGCATGACCTTTAGGGGAATATCTGTCGGTTTGACTCATCAGGGTCAGCAACCAGGGTGATGCGGTCCCCCAGGGGCGTCGGTAGGCCATCAATACTTACCCGGTTCTTGTTCCGATGATACTGGGCTAACCCCGCTACGCCTTGCTTGGCGGCCCACTTCACCAAGGTATCGCGCTGACTAACGGGGGCTAACAGGGGCACAGCAAAGCCACAGGAGGTTTGTACCCGATCGATATCTGCCACAATAATTTGCCGCGCGCCCGGTAAGGTCGGAAATTGGGGCAATAGGGTTGGCCACTCTGGCATATCCGGCAGTACCGTGCGCCCCTGACCATATAGCCGCAAAATTTGGGGCGATCCCTGGAAGGCGCAGAACATGAAGGTAATGCGACCATTCTCTCGCAGATGGGCCGAGGTTTCATTGCCACTGCCCGTGAGATCCAGGTAGGCGACGCGGTTAGGACCCAAGACCCGAAAGCTGTCTAACCCCTTGGGCGACAGGTTCACGTGCCCCGTCGCACTCAGGGGGGCCGTGGCCACAAAGAACAAGGGTTGGGCCTCAATAAAGGCCCGCAGGGGGTCAGTGATCTCAGGATGGACCTGCGCCATGAACAACTCCTTGCTGGAAGACGGGGCGATCGGGCACGATCGGGGCACGATCAGGAAGGGCTTGCCTCCAATCCTAAACCGCACGATCGGGTTCTGCCAAATGGATCAGGGCAGAGGCCAAACCGCTCAGGAGAGGGCCGTTACATGGCCCTAGAAGGGATAGCGCAGGATCGCGGCTAGGGACCCGCCACCGGGGATATCAGCTTGGCGAACCCCAAGAACACGGGCACCGGTCAGTAAGGCCAATCCCGCAATCTCATCTAGGATCTCGTAGCTAGCTGGACAGGCTCCTGCCGCAAAGGTCACCGCCCCATGCTCATCCACCGTACCGGGTAGAACGGCATCAATATCAATCAGCAATTTCTGGATCGCCCCTTGGGTAGCGGCCCGCGCCGCTTGGGCCACATCGGTTGTCGTCCGCTGCTGGCTTTGGCGCTGCTCAAACAATGCCTGCACCTGCGCCAACTCTTGGCGGAACAGGTCATCCAGGACTGTCCGAGCGGCAGCCGCTAACTCCCCGTCAGTCATGGCTTCCGGATTGGTGGTAATCGCCGTGGGGGCCAGGTAGGGATAGGATTGGACCAGCCGATAGATCGACAGCAGTGGCTCGGTTGCAGCCAGGATTAAGGGGGTTTCCCGACCACCTAGGAGATCCCGGAGCGCTTGATCGACGGCGCGGGCATATTGGTTAAGCCGCACCTTCATTCCTTCCGATCCCTGGATGCGCCCGATCGGGGAACGGCCCGCGATCGAGGCTTTACCCACGGCACTGGCGGCATCTTTGGGCAGCCCCGCCACCGTCACTTCAAAGGCCGGGAGATCGGGGAACACCTCAACCACCCGCACACTGTTCTGGGCCAGAGCGAGGACAAAAGCGGATTGGGGGACGGTCATAACGCGCAGGAGCGGCTTGATGTAGAAGCGATCGCTGACCTCGGCAATGGGTTGTAAGCGCGTGGGCAGCCGGAAGGTGCGCAAACGGGTGGGGGTGACAAACAGGGCCAAGCTGTTGGCCTGGGTTGCCCAGAATGCCTCATCGTCGATGACATCCAGCAGCAGTTCCTCGATCGCTTGGACCTCGCGTTTATCGTGTTCGGCCAGTTGCCCCAGGGCTTCGTTGGTTAGGTTCTTCAGGGCAATACGATCGCCTTGGGTATCCTGGGTAATGGGTGAAGTCGGGAGATAAATTGTCACATGGGCCGGTCCACGGGCCTGGATTAAATCGTCAATATCAGCACGGGTGGGCAAATCAACCGGTAGCATCGTACAAAATCCTTATCTTTAATTAATACCAATCGCAATTTGAACCATGACGATTCAACCCAATCAATTGAGAGCGTAATCTGATGGCGCAATACCATGTAAATAGCTCTTGCAATCACTAACTTTCTATTAAGAAATTGAATGCCAGTCAATTAAAGCTACAGCACTTCCATATTTAGTGAGGTACAGACAAGGGGCTTAAGCCCCTTGTTTACAAGGCTTGACAGTACTTCATTAGGGAGGGAAGGCTGTAGATAGGTCAATTGATTCGGTAGGTTGAGCCGTTGAGTATCGCTATCATCCCGTGAAAAGTGCCGAGGTGCAACCGCAGGACGGATATCCCGCGTATCCTGTGTGTATTCCAGGTGCTCGTTGACTCAAGCTCAGCCATCCCCAACCGGGCTATCTGCGATACCGGCAAACTGCGATCGCCGCCTGGGGATTCTCTATGCCTTGGCTTCCCCTCCAACCCGGTCTAAGCCACCCTGATCCGGTCGGTTAATGACTGCGGGGGAGCACCCTCTATGAGCGCTCCCCACTTGCGGTAAGGTGGGAGTTGAGAGCAGGCTGGCCGTTCTCCCTGTCCCACTGCCGCGCACACGAGGTGCCCCATGCGATCGACCCTCCCCCTCCAGATCTACCTGGACTATAGCGCCACCACCCCGCCCCGCCCGGAGGCGATCGCGGCCATGCAAGCAGCCCTCCGTGACCAGTGGGGCAATCCCTCCAGTTTGCATGTGTGGGGGCAGCGGGCCGCCACGGTCCTGGAGCAAGCCAGGATGCAAGTCGCGGGGTTGCTGAATGCCCCGCCAGAGGCGATCGTCTTTACATCTGGCGGCACAGAAGCCGATAACCTGGCCATTTGGGGCCTTGCCCAACATTACCCCACACCGCGCCATTTGATTATTTCCCAGGTAGAGCATTCGGCGATTCGTGAACCTGTGCGGCTTTTGGAGGAACGGGGTTGGGAGGTAACGCGCTTACCGGTAAACTCGGAGGGTTGGGTCAATCCGCTTAACCTCCAGTTGGCCCTGCGGCGTGAGACGGTGTTGGTGTCAGTCATCTATGGCCAGAGCGAGGTTGGCACCCTCCAGTCGATCACGGAACTGGGCCGGATCTGCCGCGATCGCGGGGTTCTCTTCCACACCGATGCGGTCCAGGTGGCCGGACGATTGGCGATCGATGTCCAAACCCTCCCGGTGGATCTGCTCTCCCTCTCCAGCCATAAGCTCTATGGTCCCCAGGGGGTGGGTGCCCTCTACGTCCGGCCCGGTTTAGAGTTGGTGCCCCTACTCGCGGGTGGCGGGCAGGAAGGGCAGCGGCGATCTGGGACCCAAGCCGTGGCGGCGATCGCGGGGTTTGGGGTGGCTGCCGAGTTAGCAGCCCAGGAAATGGCGACGGAAACCCCCCGTCTGATGGCCCTGCGCGATCGCCTCTTTGCCCAACTGGCCGATACCCCCCACCTGATTCCCACCGGGGTACAGGGTAAGGCCCTCCAGGAAGAAGAGTGGCGACGGTTACCTCACCATGTCAGTTTTTGTGTCGATCTGGAACAGCCCCTGGCCACAGACCGGGAGCGAATTACGGGCAAAACAATCGTACACCAGATGAATTTGGCCGGGATTGGCATCAGTTCAGGGGCAGCCTGCAACAGTGGGAAAACCCTCCCCAGCCCCACCCTGCTCGCCATGGGCTACCCCGATACCGTGGCCCTAGGCGCGATTCGTTTGACCCTGGGCCGCGCCACCACCACCGCTGATATTGACTGGACGGCAATGGTCCTGAAACAAATTTTGCACCGCTTACAGCCGCCCTTGCTGGTGGCCCGTACCGGCTGATGGGGGCCTTGTTTGTGAACAATTCTTGCTAGCCATTGCCCACAGTTAGGCGATTACCCAAAGTTTGTAGCATTCTGATGAATAGGGGGGAGATAACCGGGCTGCCAGCCAGGATGGGTGTTATGGGGGTTAAGCACAGCATGAATCGCTTCACCACGTTGTCTTGCTACCCACGATCGCTCGTCGGGCTGGCACTGCTTTTGGTAGCTAGCTATCTGGGCACCTTCACCCGGTGGACCTTATTTTTTGATATTGACTTTATCTTTGGTTCGATCGCTGTTTGGCTGGTGGTTGCCCTCTATGGCTGGCGGTGGGGTATCCTGGCCGGCGGCTTAAATGCCCTGGCAACCTATTTTCTCTGGTCCAACCCGGCTACGCTGTTTGTGTTTCTGGGTGAAGCCTGCTGTGTGGGCTGGGGTTTTTATCATTTCCCCGATCGCACGAAACGGGATCTCGTCTTACTCAATAGCCTGTACTGGTTATTGCTTGGGATTCCCTTGATCTGGTTATCCTATACCCTAGTTCTTCATCTTGATCCCCAGCAAACCCAAATTATTGCGCTCAAACAGTCGATTAATGGCATTGCCAATGCGTTAATCGCCAACCTGTTATTGATGGGCCTACCCATGCATCGCTGGGTTGGGCGTCCCCAGGCCATTCGGACCATCTCTTTCCAGCAAACCCTCTTCAATCTGTTAGTGGCATTTGTCTTGTTTCCGACCCTAGGGCTGACCCTGCTCAGTAGCCGTGGGGTGGTAGCCGATGTGAGGAATGTGGCTGATAGTGATCTGAATCAAATTAGCATTGAAGCGGTCATCGCCATTCGTCATTGGTACCAGCAACGGCTGAATGCTAATTATGCCTTGGCCAGAACCTTAAACACGGTGGGCGACCCGTCCCCCGTCGCCCTGCAATCCTATCTGGACTTTACGGAGAACCTATATCCAGACTTGATGGGAGTGGCCCTGTTGGATGCGGCGGCCAACCCCATCGCCACCAGTCGCCATTGGGGCCAACTCTCTAACCTCAATCAATCCCAGCATCCGGCGTTTGAGATAGCGCGGACAATCCTGGAACCTGTTGCCATTCAGCCCGCCTGGGATACGGATACCCCGCCTCGGCTGGGGTTGGTGGTCCCCATTGCCCAGGGGGTTAAGGTACAGGACTTTGTGATTAATGAACTGAGCCTGGATGAGGTGGCGTATCTGCTTAATGCCAACCCGGGTATCGATCGTATTTCCCTGACCCTGGTGGGGCGCGATCGCACGATTTTGGCTAGCACCCACCCCAACCGTTTTCCGGGGCAAATCTTTAATCAGTACGACACGGGTGATCGGGTCAAGATCGGTCAGATGACCTATCAATGGTTTCCGGCCAAGGGTAGCCAAGTGGCCTTCATTCGCTGGATCAACTCCCAATTTATCCAGGAACAGGCAATCATTCCGGGGCTGTCGTGGACCTTGATTGCGGAAAAGTCAGCCGCCGCCAATACCCGTGTGATTCAGCGGATCTATACCCATAACCTGGCACTCATTTTCGGGATCACACTCCTGGCGCTCCTGTTATCGATTGTCCTGAGCCGATGGCTGGTGCAGCCCCTGTTCCAACTGGCAATCGCCACTACGAACTTGCCGCAACGGCTGGCCGAGCGCGAACCCATTCACTGGATTCAAAGCCAAATTACGGAAGTGGCCTCCCTAATCAACAACTTCCAGGTGATGGCCCTTACCCTGGCCCAACAATTCCAAGAAGTCCAACAGGCCCTAGACTACGAAGCTCGCCTGAAGCGGATTACCGACAATGTCCGGGATAGCCTGGAGGAGGGCCATATTCTCCAAACTGTTGTGCAAGAACTGGGGCAAGGGTTAGGGCTAATGGGCTGCGATGCCTCCCTCTATGACAGTGGACAAACGATCGCGACCCTTCAGTATGAATACCAAACGGCCCTGCCAACCGCCGTGGGGCAATCGCTGCGGTTACCCGGTGCGCTTGCGGCAATTTACGCCACCCTGTTTCGGGGGGAGCCGTGCCAGTTTAGCCTCACGGTCCCCCATCCCTGGCGTCCCCAATTACCCAAGGCGGTGATCTTGGTCTGCCCCATCCGTGATGACCAGACTTTCCTAGGCGATCTATGGCTCTATAAGCCCCAACCCCAAGGGTTTACGCCCCCAGAGGTGCGACTGGTCCAACAGGTGGCGACTCAATGTGCGATCGCCATCCGTCAGGCCCGACTGTATCATGCTGCCCAAGCCCAGGTGCGGGCATTAGAAGAACTCAACCAACTGAAGGATGACTTTCTCAGTACGGTCTCCCATGAGTTACGCACCCCCATCACCAATATCAAGCTGGCGATCCAGATGCTGAAGCTGGCCCCGCAGGCCCCCCAGCACGAACGTTATCTGACCATTTTGCAAGCCGAGTGCGATCGGGAAGCCAATTTAATTAATGATCTGCTAGACCTGCAACGGCTGACGGCTGGCCAACAGCCCCTTAATCTGGAGTTGATTTGTCTGCAAACCTGGATGCTTGACTTGGTAGCGACCTTCCAGGCGCGGGCACTGATGCATCAACAGGATTTCCAGGTTGATCTTCCGGCCTCACTCCCCATGATTGTGTCTGATCCGACCTGCCTGAGCCGCATTGTCTCGGAGTTGCTAAACAATGCCTGCAAATATACTCCCCCCGGTGAACACATCTGCCTCTCGGCACAGTTAAGCGATGCGGGTGTGGCCCGGTCCCCGGTTTCCCTCGCCCCCGTTGGGCCATCCCCGCCCGTTCCTAGGGCGCTGGGTGAACACCCCGATCCGGAGGCTACCTGTCGCGCTGTTGCGCTGACGGTGAGTCCACCCGGTCGCGATCGTTGCCTGGTGCTGAGGGTGACCAATTCCGGCGTCGAAATTCCCAGCGAGGCCCAAGCCCAGATCTTTGAAAAGTTTTACCGAATACAACGCCTCGATCGCTGGAATCAAGGGGGCACAGGACTGGGGCTGGCCCTAGTCCAAAAGTTAACAGAACACCTGGGGGGCACCATTCAACTGACCAGCCATAATAATTACACTTGCTTTACGGTGTGGCTTCCCCTCAACCCCCCCCATGATGAGCAGGACGGAGGCACAGGAGCATCCCGCGAGTCGGAAATCCAGTAGATAAAATCGCCAAGATGCACTAAAACAGTGGTCAGTCATCATGGCCTCGGGCCAATGGGAGGACTCACCCGGTATTGCCCTTGCCCGGACAGGATGGCTTCGCGACGCCGTTGGCGTATGGTTGGTTGTGAGAAGAGAGTGCCTTATGAAGATGTACCGTCAGTCACTGCCGGGAGACCTGGATGCTTGGCGTCTAGGTTGGCTCGTTTTAATGGGTATCCTGATCCCTGGGGCGATGGGCAGCGGCTCACCCCCGGCGATTGCGCAAAGTACACCACCAGGAGACCCCACGCCACCATTCCTGGCTCCTGGGCCGCCTGCGTCAGCTTCCCCTATGCTCAGCCAGACGGAATTCCCGCCATCCCCCGCACCCGCGACGCCCCAACCGATCTTTGTGGATGTCCAAGCCGGGCACGATCGCCAGGGGACGGGTAGCCCGGTTGCCCCCTACCGTACCCTCACCCATGCCCTCCAGGTTGCGCCCAGCGGGACGGTGATTCTCTTGGCCCCTGGGGTTTATGACCAGGCCCAGGGCGAGGTCTTCCCCCTCCAGCTACAACCTGATGTCACCATTCAAGGCGATCCGACCGCGCCAGCGGCGGTGATCATTCAAGGGGGAGGGCCACTCTCAGTGGGGGGTGAAACCCTAAATGTGACCCTCCTGGGGGCCGATCGGGCGGCCCTCGTGGGCGTGACGGTGACGAACCCCAACCCCCAAGGCCGTGCCGTTTGGATTGGGGACAAGAGTCCCACGATCGTGGAAAGTGTGCTGACGGGGAATGGGGGAGCCGGAATCACGATCGCGGGGCAAAGTCGCCCCCTGATCCAACGCAACCAGTTCCGCCAGAATGGGATCGGGGTGCAAATTGTGGGGATGGCCCAACCCCGCCTGCGGGGCAATACGTTTCAGGAAAATGACACGGGTGTGCTGGTGGCGGACCAGGCCCGTCCGCAGCTTTCCCAGAACCAATTCCAGCAGAATCGGGATGGTCTCGTGGCCATCGGTGAGGCCCAGCCGATCGTGCGCCAGAGCCAGTTCACGGCCCAAACCCGTGATGGGGTGGTCGTGGCCGATCAGGCGTTGCCGGATTTGGGTACAGAACGGGAAGCCGGGAATAACCAATTCCAAAGCAATGGGCGCTTTGATATCAATGCCCAGGCCACCACGGCCTTTATCCCCGCTGTGGGGAGCGCCTTCGATCGCGATCGCAGCCTGGGGCGGATTGATCACAGTGGCCGCATTACCCGTCGCATTCCCCTGCTGGCTGCTCAAGATACGGTGCTCTCAGCCGGTGGTGCGGCCAGCCCCGTAGCCGCCATTCCCGTGCCCATGCCCGAACCTGGACCAGCCCCGATCACGGCGATTCCCGTACCCCTGCCGACCGCAGCCTCCCCCCAACCGTTCCCCCAACCCTTGCAGGTAGCCAGCACCACACCTGCCGCGTCGGCTTTAGCAACGGCAGCCCACTTCCCCACCCCCAATCTCCGCGCCCCGGTAGACTCCGGGCGATTGTCCACGCGCTATGCAGCCCCAGTGATTGCGGCCAGTACGGGGGCCTCGCCATCGCCTGCTCCCTGGCGACCAGCCGCCCCTCCGGTGACCGTTGCGGTTGTTCCCATTGCCACACCGCCGTCCCAGCCTCCTACGCCCCTAGCTGTACCCGTGCCGCGAGGTCCCTCGGTTCCCAGTGCGGCTCCCGTTGCCCTTGCCCAGGTTCCGGTTGCCCAGGTTGGGCGATCGACGCCTGCGATCGGACCTTCGCCCATTTTGGCTGTGCCGAGTGCTGAGATTCCGGTCGGAGCCGCCGCCGGTAATCAGCGGGTTTGGCAACCGAGCCAGTCTCCCCCGCCCCGCCAGAGTGCGCCCCCGCCAACGACATCCATTAGCAACCCTCCACTCCAGGCAGTGCCGAATACCCCAGGGACGCCCTATCGGGTGGTCGTGCAGATAGCCAATCCCCAAGACCAGGCCCGCATCCAGTCGGTGTTGCCCCATGCCTTGCAAACCCCAATTCCAGGCCGTCCGTTGATGCAGGTGGGAACCTTTGGCGATCGCAACCAGGCGGCCCAATTGCAAAAGGCATTACAGCGGCAAGGCTTGCAGGTTTTTGTCGAGCAATGGTAAATCAACCCCTATGTGACGACTAAAGTCGTCACTACAAACTTCATCGTGCTTAAAACGGCGATCGCTCCCGCTGGAAACGGTTGAACAATGGGTTCAAGCCCCGTGTTTATCCCTCGATCAGGAGAAAAATGCTGTAGCGTTTGAGGGGCGTTTATCCTGCTCCTTAAGCTCCTTCAGCAGCCTGACGATTGATGAGTTGCACCTGAATGCCCGGTTAGGCCGCAATGTAATCGAAGGGAAGGGGGTAATGGTCTGCCCCGGCACTAACTGGAGTTGATACTGTTGTGCCAGGGTTGACAAAATTAAAATCGCCTCCATTTGGGCAAAGCCCTTACCAATACAAATACGCGGCCCATCCCCAAAGGGGAAATAGACACATTTAGGTAACTGCTTTTCTAAAGCATCTTGCCATCGCTCTGGTTGAAACGCCAGGGGATTGGCAAAATAGCGATCGCTGCGCTGCATGGCCCACGGGCTACTCAGAATGATGCAATTTTTCGGAATTTGATAGCCGTCCAACGCATAATCCTGGGTTGCTGATCGCGCTAGGACATCGATCCATTCCCACCACCCAGCCCCGCGCCTGATTTGAGCACCTGATTGGACCGATACCCGATCGCAATCCCCCGCAATCTAGCTGTCCTCCCTGCTTTTCCGCTAATTTACTAGAGGGTGTGCCTAAGCACCGCCAATTCTCCATTCTTCATCTTGTGCCCCCTATGCCCGATATTGTTGATATTGCCGTTAGTGCCGATGGCTTTAAAACCCTGGTGACCGCTGTGCAAGTAGCTGGCCTAGTGGATACGCTCAAAAGCCCCGGTCCCTTCACTGTCTTTGCGCCCAACGACGACGCCTTTGCCAAATTGCCCCCCGGCACGATCCAACAAAATATCCCCCAACTCACCCGGATTTTGACCTACCACGTGGTTCCTGGCCGCTGGACCCAGGCTGACCTAGCCCAGGTTGATGTCCTCACTTCGGTGGAAGGTTCCCCCATCCCGATTCACACCGAAGACGGCTTTGAGGTGAAAAATGCCACAGTCGTCGCGGCGGATATCGAAGCCGATAATGGCATTATCCATGTCCTCGATCGGGTCATTCTCATGGGCTAGGGAGGTCTGACGATCGCCTGCGGAACGCTAAAGCTATCTAACCTTAGATACGGGACGGCTGATAACCAGGTACATTAGTGAAGTGTCACCCCATTGCCGTCTCTGGTCAGCCCGCGTGTGACAACGTGTGGCAAGCTCCGGTGTGGCAAACCCGCGTGGCAGGCCGACCTCTGAACACCCATCTTCACCATGCAGAAAGGCACTCTGATTGAATTTTGGCTACATGGTCGTCGTCACCTGGCAGTGGTCGATCGCCCCAAAGATAATAAACATTGGATTGTGGTAGATCACCTCAACCAAGCCCATACGATCAATCCCCGCCAGGTCACCTACACGGTTGGCTCTGCCTATACAACCGCTGAAATTACCGCTTTTCAGACGGCAGTTGCGGCCCAACTGGACCCTGATAGCCTTGAAGTTGCCTGGGAAATTCTAGTGGAGGAAGGGCGTGCGGTTGATCCGGCAGCCATGTCTACGCTGTTGTTTGCGGATACCGATCCGGTGAACTGTTACGCCGCCCATTGTTTGTTGTCGGAAGACAAGCTTTATTTCAAACAGAAGGGTGATGTCTACGAACCCCGCACCGCCAGCCAAGTTGCCGATCTCAAGCACCAGGTCAGTGTTGCCCAACAGCGCCAACAGGAATGGGAAACGCTTCTCACCCGGCTGCAACAGGCGATTGCCCAGCCCGGTCAGGTGGAGTGGCAACCCAGCGATCGCCCTCGCTTAGAGGCCCTGGAACGCTATGCCACGCTTAAGGAAGAGGCTAATCCACGGGATACCACCCAAGCCCAGGAGGTGCTGGCGGCTTTGCAACGGCCAGAAACCCCTGATGCTGCGTTTGATCTCCTGGTTAACCTGGGCCTGTGGCAGCCCCATGAAAATCTGTTCCTGCGGCGCAGCCAAATTCCCATCCAGTTCTCTCCTACGGTACTTGCTATGGCCACCTCTCGCCTTGCCTCGACGCCTGCGGATGCCGATCGCGATCGGGTGGATCTCACCTACCTTAAGGTCTACACCATTGACGATGCCAGCACCCTGGAGATTGACGATGGTCTGAGCTGGGAGGCCCTACCGGATGGCCGGGAACAGATTTGGGTACATATTGCCGACCCAACCCGCTGGCTTTCCCCTGGTGATGAGTTAGATCTAGAGGCCCGTCGCCGCAGTACCACCCTGTACCTCCCCACGGGCATGATCCCCATGTTCCCGCCGGAGATTGCCACGGGACCGATGAGCCTGAACCAAGGACAGCAGTGCTGTGCCCTCAGCTTTGGGGTGATCCTGGCCCCGGATGGGTCCGTTGCAGATTATCGCATTGCACCCAGTTTGATCAAGCCGACCTACCGTCTGACCTATGAGGATGTGGACGAGATGCTGGAGTTGGGGGTGCAGGCGGAACCGGAAATTGCGGCGATCGCCCGATGGGTAACGCTGCGATCGCAGTGGCGACAGTCGCAGGGGGCTATTTCGATCCACATGCCGGAGGCGTCGATCAAGGTCCAGGACGATGAGGTGACGATCCAGCTTCTGGATGATTCTCTGGCACGGCAACTGGTTGCGGAAATGATGATCCTGGCGGGGGAAGTCGCGGCTCGCTATGGTCAGGCCCATAACTTACCACTACCGTTTCGTAATCAACCCCAACCAGAGCTACCGCCGGACACGGAGCTATTGCAGTTGCCCCCTGGCCCGGTGCGCTATAGTGCCATCCGCCGTTGTATGCCTCGCAGTGAGGTGAGCCTCACCCCGGCCCGCCATGCTAGCCTCGGTCTCGATACCTATGCTCAGGTGACCTCTCCCATCCGGCGCTATAGTGATCTACTGGCCCATTTCCAAATTAAGGCCCATCTGCGTGGCGAAACCCCGCCGTTCTCAGCAGAACGGTTACAGGACGTGTTGATGAGTGTGAGTGCTGCGGCCCAGGAAGCGGTCTGGGTGGAGCGCCAAACGAATCGCTACTGGGGGTTGGAATTTCTGCGCCGTCATGCAGCGGATCTCTGGCAGGGGTTGGTCCTGCGTTGGTTGCGTGAACATGAAAGTCTAGCCCTCGTGTTGCTGGAAGATCTAGGGCTGGAACTGGCGATGCGGTTCGATCGTCCGGTCGCGTTAGGGGAGCAGTTAACCCTGCGGGTGGCTTATGTTGATCCGCGTAATGATGTGATTCACCTGCGGGAAGTCGATGCCGCCACGATCGCGGTGCTACCCAAGGTGGAGCAATTGGCCTAATGGAGCAATTGGCCTAATGAAGCAATTGGCCTAAGGCTGTGTTGTTGGGGCTGCTTCCTTAAAGTTAGGGGTGCTGGCGGGCCAGAGGCCCACCCCACAATTGCCTAATCCTGGCTCTCACCCGCGATCGCGGCTACGGGAGCATCCCACTTTCGCGAAAACAGTGCAGAGAGAGAGAATGGGAGGGTAGCCCCAGGGATGACCTGCCATGACACCTGAAGACCAACAGCGCTTGGAAGCCTGTACCGCCGAGATTGCCGAGATTTTGTACCGCAACAGCACCCCCGATGGACTGGATAGCCTAGAGGGCATCGAGCAGACCGTGCGCCAGCAGATGCTGGCGGAGGTCAGTCCTCGAGTCGCCCTTTTTTTGTCAACCAGCAAGCCTATCCCGCCCGAGGACGGGTTCGCCGACTGAAGAGCTTGGTGGGCCTGCTTGAGATTCGACAAAGTCAGGCAGAGCGGTTGGGCGTCAAGCCTTACAGTCGTCTCAGTGGTGGCCTAGAGAAAGCCAGCTTACGCTTAAGTGCCAACGAATCGTTTCAAGATGCAGAGGATGACATAGCGGCGCTCACCGGCATGAGGATAGGGCACTCGACCCACCAACGCCTGGTCGGGCGTCAGTCGTTTGCGTGTGCTGAGGCGAAACAAGGTGTCAGTGAAGTCAGTATTGATGGCGGCAAAGTCCGTTTGCGTGACCTGGTGGCGTCCGATAGCCCCTGGCGAGACTACAAAGCGGTACGGGTACAGGGGATCTATTACAACGCCTTCTTGCAAGACAATGACAGCTTGATTGATTATCTCAGCGCTCAACGCTTGCTCTCACCGTTGGTCTGTCTAGGCGATGGCCACGCTGGGGTGTGGCATCTATTCGGTCAACTCACCACGGTTGAGACCCGTTGGGAAATCCTTGATTGGTACCACCTCAAAGAAAACCTCTACAAAGTCGGTGGGTCGCTCAAGCGCCTAGCGGCGGCGGAAACACTGCTATGGCAAGGTCAGGTGGCAGCGGCCAAAGCTCTCTTCGCCGACTGTCGGCGCAAACAAGCCCGCAAATTTGAGGCCTATCTGAGCACTCACCAGGCTCGCATCGTCAATTATGAAGCCTACCAGAGCGAGCAACTCTGCTCCATTGGTTCGGGGGCGGTCGAGTCGGCGGTCAAACAAATTGGGCGTCGCCTCCAAATCTCGGGTGCCCGCTGGAATACGGCCTCTGTCAATGCGATGTTGAGTCTGCGCTGTGCCTACCTCAATGGTCAACTCGCAAGTTGACTATTTTGTCGAAAGTGGGATGCTCCCCGCGGCTACACCGTGTTACTAGAGGTGATCTGACCAGAAAGCTGCACAAAAAGGAAACGAGCCGTGATCTGATCGGGTGCTAGGTTGCCCTCGACAACTCCGATCAACTCCGCACCATCGACAAAGATCCCCCAACCCTCAGGTGTGCCTTCGGGAGCTGGCCCAATGCTGTAGTTGCGGCCTGCCTGGAGACGGATAAAGTCTTCACCGGGATTGAAGTCGGTGATGAGGGCATAGTCAGCGGCTCCCTCGCCACTATAGAAGACCCGCAGGCGATCGCCGAGGGCAAAGATATCGGTGCCTTCACCACCGATAAGGGTATCAATTTCACCCACGCCCGCTGGTTGATTGTTGGGGAAGATTTCAACTCCAATGAGGATGTCGTCGCCGAGATCGCCAGTGAGGAAGTCATTCCCGCGTCCGCCAATCAACTGATCGCGGCCCTTGCCGCCATAGAGGCTATCATCCCCATCGTCACCGGATAGGGTGTCATTGTCACGGTTACCAAACAGCAGGTCGTTACCATTGCCACCGCGCAGGGTGTCGTTATCCTTGCCGCCATAGAGGCTATCGTCCCCTTCATTGCCTTCCAGGTAGTCGAAGCCCCGGTTACCAAACAGCAGGTCGTTACCATTGCCACCGTAGATGTCGTCATCACAGTCGAGGCCATAGAGGGAGTCGTCGCTGTCCACACCAAATATTGTGTCATTGTCCGGACTCGCAAAGATCAGGTTTGGTCGCTCGTCGCCACGCAGCAAGTCCCCTGGCTGACAGCAATCGACACACTCTGGCTCGGTGAGATTACCACCGGGTTCTTCCGGTTCTGGGGGCACGATCGGGGGAATCAAACCGGGTGTTTCCTCATCTGGAGGCGTGAGGGGAGGCGGCAGAACGATGCCCCCGCCCCCGCCGGGTGGTGGGGTAGGCCCGATCGGCACCCGGGTCGGATCATCATCACCGGTGCTACTGGGATCATCGGTGACGATCGGTGGGAAGTTATCACCTCTGACAATCCCCTGGTTGGTGATGACGGTTCCTGGGGTTACGTTGGGTGCGATCGTGACGCGGAAACTCAACTGGGTTAAGGCTCCCGGCGCGAGGGTGCCGCCAGTGGTGGCGTTGGCACCGCTGCCCAATCGGAAGGTCAAACTGTTCAGGAAGGCTTCTGCTTGGTCATCCCCAATGTTGTCGGTTTTAGGCCCAGCATTAGCCCCCGTGAGAATCCGCAAACTTGCCGGGACATAGAGGGTATTGGCAGGTACGGTATCGCTGAAGATGACTCCTGTTGCGGCGGCTGTGGCTGTGACTGCGTTACTAACGGTGACGAGATATTGCAGGGTATCACCGGGATCAGCAAAGCCATTGCCATTCAAATCATTGAACAGGGATGCTGTCTTTTGGGCAGTTAACCGTGGCTGTCCGCCTCCTGGGGGTTGTCCCCCGATCGTGGTGGGCTGGGTGGTGCTGTTGTTGCCCGGGGTGGGGTCGCTGACGCTGGAGCTAATGGTGGCGGTGTTGCTCAGAATGGTCCCATCGGTGACGGCGGGGTCGATGCTGCCCACGACGGTGTAGGTGATCGCTTGGCCCGATGCCAAACTGATGCCGTCGTCGTTGATGTTGCCCGTGCCATTGGGTTCAAACCCGCCCCCATTGCCGACGGCACTCCAACTGACGTTGGTTAGCTCCGTTGGGAAGGTGTCGCTGACGGTGGCATCAGTGACCGTACCGGCCCCCGCATTGCTGGCGATGATCGTATAGGTGAGTAACCCGCCGGCTGATGCCGGATCAG
>JBBILC010000056.1:0-14033 GCA_037445115.1 Coleofasciculaceae cyanobacterium bin_20 | reverse complement strand
CGGTGCCAGCGCCGGCATTGCTGGCGATGATCGTATAGGTGAGTAACCCGCCGGCTGATGCCGGATCAGGCGCATCAGTTTTGGTGATGATCAGGTCAGCACTGGTGCTGATCGTCGTCGTCTGCGGACTGGTGTTGTTGCCCGGGGTGGGGTCACTGACGCTGGAGCTAATGGTGGCGGTGTTGGTGAGTGTCGTCCCATCCGTCAGGCCGGGGTCAAGGCTACCCACGACGGTGTAGGTAATGGCTTGACCAGCGGCAAGGCTAATGCCGGTGTCGTTGATGTTGTCGGTACCGCTGCTCTCGAAGCCACCGCCATTGCCGACGGCACTCCAACTGATGTTGGTTAAACCGCTGGGGAAGGTATCACTAACCGTGGCATCAGTGACGGTGCCAGCGCCGGCATTGCTGGCGATGATCGTATAGGTGAGTAACCCGCCGGCACTGGCGGGGTCAGGCGCATCAGTTTTGGTGATGATCAGATCGGCTGATTGGTTAACACTAGTGATGGCTGGATCAGTGTTGTTTTCTGGAGTTGGATCGACGACTCCGGGTGGGGGAATGATTGTAGCGGTATTTGTGAGAAGGGTTGCGAGTGGCGTCGTGGCGGCGACCGTCCCCACTACGGTGTAGGTGATGGTGCCCCCAATCGGCATGAAGATGCCAGAGTCATTAATATTCCCTGTTCCACTGGTGTCGTAGCCACTGCTGGTTGTGCTCGTGGCCGTCCAAGTGACATTAGGCAGGAGGGCTGATGGGAAATTATCGGTAATCGTGGCGTTGAGAACGGCATTTGGGCCAGCGTTGCTGGCAACAATTGTGTAGGTTAATACGTCGCCAGGAGCTAGGACTGTAGGCTGTACAACCTTATCAATCTGTAAGTCAGCAGTAGTGGGAATAGGGACATTACGGGTGAAGATAGCTCCCCCCCCAACGAGATCAATTCCCCCGGGTGCGTCAGTTGTACCGACTGGGAAGAAGCTAGGATTTCTCCAATCGACTAAATTAGTCCCCGTAGCGGTAACGTCATTACCAAATAGGGAGTAGCCGTAGAAAACTTGTCCTGTGGTCAAACCAAGATCGGCAAAGGATACAAAAACTGCACCCAATGTTTGAGGTGTAGCGATAAAAGAAGGTTTAAGCGGATCGCCAGAGCCTATTTCATTGCGAAGGACGGCAGAGGGGATGTTATATGTGCTACGCCCCCAATCAGTATTGTTGTTATAAGCTCGAACGGTACCATAATTGCTTGGATCAGCAGCCCCATCACCATCAATATCAGGACCCATAGCAGTAATGGCTGCAATTCTAAATGGGTCATGGTTAGGAGCACCTCGTTCAATAATCAAAAAACCGGCATCGGCTGGGTTGGCAGGAACGGTAATTCCAGAGGTGCGAAGGAAGTCAAGGCGCTCAACGTTATTGTTATTATTCGTATTCCCTGTATTGGTAAAAACGTTATCACTGCCCCGGTTGATGGTAACGCCAAGGAGCGACTGCTCCATTGTGGTGACATAACTGGGGTTCAGATTCAGCGTGCCACCAAGTGACGATACGGTTTGATTAATTTGAAACCAAAGAACTTGGTTATTAGGATTACTGGTTTGCCCGACGGGGGTTGCCGTATTGCGCCGAATCCGAATCTCATCCGTGAGCGCAGCTACCGTATAGGTTTCAGATGATGCGTTTACAAATCCTGATATCTGTAAGTCATTATTAATGCTCACAGGCGCATTAATGGTCCAACTTGTTGCACTCGAAATGTTGGTTGAACCTGCGCCATTCGTTGTATAGTTGATTTGATTGTCTGGTAGGTCAATATAGGTAGCAATTAGATTAGTAATAGGTGCCAATAGGCCGTCATAATTAGCAACAGCGGCTTGACTGAGAGCCAGCGGACTGTCGATCGTTCCCCAATTAACCTCCAGATCCCAATCCCCCCCCAGATGGGATGCCCCAGTGGGGTTATCCGACGCAGCAATATCTGCCCCCGTCAAGTGGGCCAGTTGTTCGACAAAACGAATGCCGATCGTGCCCGCCGCGACATCACACCCTAGGAAAAGAATATCGGCGTGATCGCTGAGGGAAAGCCCCCATTGCTGTAATTGCTCCGCATAGATAGCCAGCGTGTGGGTATTCAGAATCGTGTTGCCCAACTGGACCATGCCGGCGGCCCCGTGGGAAATGATTTGCAGGCTGTCAATCTGTGTACGGCCCTGAAGCGCTGCCGTGATTTGCTCCACCCCATCCTGCTTCGGATCAAGAATGACCACCTCCGTGCCCGGTTGCAGACCCGCCAGCAAAGTGGCGTAATCGTAGACCGACGCATCGACGATTACCAGTGAGGTAGAAGCTGATAAAGAAGTCACGATCGCTAAACCCTTACACTAAACCCTAGTAACCGATAAATTTGGATGCAAGAAACCAGCCAAGATCTGAATCAGATTGGCTTATATGCAAGTATGCAAGCAGGTATCTTGATCGACGAAGGTTATCAACCAACAGGAGCAAACTGAGGGTGTAAAGTTCCCTACTCTACGATCCAAAGCATCCTGCTAGAGGCAGAGATACTGGCAAACTTCCTGATTATAGGGAGTCAGGCGATCGAAAGTAAAGGTTTTTCGACAACTTTAAGATCCCGAACCCCGCCTTGCTGGTTTCAACCAGTCCCCTGCTCTATCCTCTAACCCTGCTTTTGTGGAAAAATTGTGAAAGATCGTATAAAAAATGTGAATTTTTTGCAAGAATGTGACCTGAATCCTTGTCTAAAATAACGATTCAGTATCCAAACAGTGCCATGCCAGGGGCAAACGATAACCGATCGCCGTTGCTATGATTGATTCACGCCAGTTTGGCATCCCGCGTATTGCAAGTATTTCAAGTATTTCGCTGAGTATCCCCCATGTTTTTATCCCGAAAGCTTCAGATGGGTCGTGGCCTGCTCTTGTCTATGCCCTTTGTTTGGGGTGGGCTGGTGCCAATGGCTATTGCCCAAGGCTTGATGGGTAACCTCCAAGTGGAAATTGTCGGCCTGCGCGATCGCAGTGGGGACATCTGCTTAAACCTCTTCGATCGCGCCGATGGCTTCCCCCACGATCGCGAGAAGGCCAAAGCACGGCAATGCTTAACCCTCGCCGAGCAGCCAGAGGATACCCCGATCGTCGTCACCTTTGCCGACTTACCGGTAGGTAACTACGCCATTAGCTTATTCCACGATCACAATCAGGATGGCGTCCTGAACCGGGGAGAATTTGGCATCCCCAGCGAAGGCTTTGGCTTTTCCAATAACGCCCCCGTCCGCACCGGTCCCCCTCGGTTTGGCCACGCTATGATCCTCGTTGCGGGGCAAACGCCCATCACCGTACAAGTCCGCTACTCTTTGCAATAGGCTATTCCCCATACCAACGAACCGCTAGGAAGGCGGTAGACTGCTAAGAACCGTAATTTTACTGACTAGCCATTCCTAAGTGGACCTATGACCAATCGCCTTGCCCAGTCTGCCAGCCTTTATCTCCGTAAACACGCTGAAAACCCGATCGACTGGTGGCCTTGGTGCGAGGAGGCGCTGGCCAAGGCCCAGCAAGAGCAAAAACCGATCTTTCTCTCGATCGGTTACTCCAGTTGCCACTGGTGTACGGTCATGGAAGGGGAAGCCTTTTCGGACCCGGCCATTGCCGCCTACATGAACGCCCATTTTCTGCCCATTAAAGTCGATCGCGAAGAACGCCCCGACCTGGACAGCATCTATATGCAAACGCTACAAATGATGACGGGGCAGGGGGGCTGGCCGCTGAATGCATTTCTATCGCCCGACGATCGGGTGCCCTTCTATGCGGGAACCTACTTTCCCCTGGAACCCCGCTATGGCCGCCCCGGCTTTTTGCAAGTCTTGCAGGCCGTGCGCCGCTACTTCGACACGGAAACCACGGAACTGACCTCGATCAAAACCCAGATCGTCACCAGCCTTCAGCAGGCCAACCAACTCCCCACCGGCACACCCCTCACCCCGCAACAGCTTCAGGAGGGCTTAGCCACCAGCGTTGGCATCGTCGGAGCGGGCAGCTTTGGCAACAGCTTTCCCATGATCCCCTATGCCGAAACCGCCCTACGGGCCACCCGATTTGAGCTAGCGTCTCAGGCCGATCCCAAAACGGTCTGCCGAGAACGGGGCCTGTCCCTGTCCCTGGGGGGTATCTTCGATCACGTTGGGGGGGGGCTTCCATCGGTACACCGTAGACCCAACCTGGACCGTGCCCCATTTTGAAAAAATGCTCTACGACAACGGCCAAATCGTGGAGTATCTGGCTAACCTCTGGAGTGTCGGCATACAAGAACCCGCCTTTGAACGGGCGATCGCCCTCACCGTCCGCTGGCTACAGCGGGAAATGACGGCACCCGAAGGCTATTTCTACGCTGCCCAGGATGCCGACAGTTTTGTCACTCCTACTGATGCCGAACCCGAAGAAGGTGCTTTTTACGTCTGGTCCTATGCCAACCTCGCGGATTTGTTGCTCCCGGCTGAACTGGCTGCCTTGGGCGAGCAATTCACCGTTACGGAGTCCGGCAACTTTGAAGGCCAAAACGTGCTCCAATGCGGCTATCCCGGCCTGCTAACCCCAGCAACGGAGCAAGCCCTCGCCAAACTGTTTGTGGCCCGTTATGGCAGTCCGGCGGCTGACTTGATGACCTTCCCCCCGGCCCAGAATAGTGACACCGCTAAAACCTACCCGTGGCCGGGACGCATCCCGCCCGTTACCGACACCAAGATGATTGTCGCCTGGAATGGGCTGATGATCTCCGGTCTGGCGCGGGCCTATGCGGTTTTCCGGCAACCAGCCTACTGGCAACTGGCGGTCCGGGCGGCCCAATTTATCTGCGATCACCAACGGATCAACGGGCGTTTGCATCGCCTCAACTATGACGGTCAAGCCTCCGTCCTAGCCCAGTCAGAAGATTATGCCCTTTTGATCAAGGCATTGCTCGATCTCCACCAAGCCAGTCGCGGCGATACGACCGAAACACTCACCCTCGACCTTAACTGGTTAGATCAGGCCGTGGGCCTTCAGCAGGAGTTTGATGAATTTCTCTGGAGTGTGGAGATGGGGGGATACTACAACACGGCCAACGATGCCAGCGCCGATCTGCTGGTCCGGGAGCGCAGCTATGCCGATAATGCCACCCCTGCTGCCAATGGGATCGCGATTGCCAATTTGATTCGCTTATCTCTGTTGACCGAGGATTTTCAATATTTAGAACGAGCCGAACAGGGATTGCACGCCTTTGCCAACGCGATCGCCCACGGGGCACGCAGTTGTCCGAGCTTGATCAGCGCCCTGGATTGGTATTACCACTACACCCTAATCCGCGCCACCCCCGATCGTCTGGCGGCCCTGGGTCCTCAATATCTGCCCACAGCGGTATTGAAACGGGAACCCCACTTACCCGTGGACGCGATCGCCCTAGTCTGCCAAGGCTTAAGCTGCAAAGAACCGGCCCAAACCGAAGCCCAGTTGCAGGCCCAAATGGCCCAAAGTCAGACGCGATCGCTTTAGGGGGCAGATTGATTCCGATCAACGTTTTGCTGTTTCTGGGCAAAACTGGCTCCTAGCCGTGAAGATTAACCACCCAGCCTAACCCCCCAAGCTGGACCAACTATTCACCGGGACCGCTAAAATAGCAATAATTTGTGCCCTAGCCACGATGAATGGCGATGTCAGGGCACGGGTAGTATCCCCGGCTTGTTAACCCTATCCGCTGGCATGAGATCGATGAAAAACCTCTTGAGTAACCTGCTTGTTCCCCCCCCCTCGTCCCCTCGGCTCACCGCTCAACGCCAACGGATTGAGATTAAATCTGCCCGTGAAATTGAGATTATGCGACAGGCCGGTCGGATTGCGGCCACGGTACTCAAGGAAATTGCCGATCGTGTCCAGCCGGGAATGACCACGGCTGATCTGGACACCTATGCCGAACAGCGGTTACGGGAACTAGGCGCAACCCCCAGCTTCAAGGGCTATCATGGCTTTCCCGCCTCCCTCTGTACGTCCATTAATAACGAAGTCGTCCACGGCATCCCCAGCCGTCGCAAGCAGATTCGGGCCGGTGATCTACTCAAAGTGGATACCGGGGCCTATTTCCAAGGCTTTCATGGCGACTCCTGCATCACGATCGCCGTTGGTGCCGTCACCGCCCCCGCGACCAAACTGATGCAGGCAGCCGAAACCGCCCTCTACAAAGGCATTGAACAGGTCAAAGCCGGGAATTATCTCCTCGATATTGCGGGCGCGATCGAAGATTACGCCAAATCCCAAGGCTTCAAAGTGGTGGAAGATTATACCGGGCATGGCGTTGGTCGCAATTTGCACGAAGAACCCGCCGTCTTTAACTTCCGTACCCATGATCTGCCCAACGTCAAACTCCGGGCCGGAATGACCCTGGCGATCGAACCGATCCTTAACGCCGGGTCAAAGTACACCCGCACCCTCGCCGATCGCTGGACAGTCGTAACCGTCGATCGTGCCCTATCAGCCCAATTTGAGCATACAGTGCTGGTTACCGAAACCGGCTATGAGATTTTGACCGATCGCAACCAGGTATAAGGACTCAGATAATCCCGACGCGAAAGAGATGCACGGGTAGGGGCAGGTTTGGCCAAAGAGTCTGAAGCAAGACGCTGATCTAAATAAACCTGCCCCCGAACATTTGGGGTAATCGGGGATAACCTGTCCCCGACCTTGGTGGGTGATCGGAGATGGGGGTGATATCAACGGGTCTCAAGATCCGCGTAGGTCAGGGATAGCTAACCATTCTGTGCCTTTAGTCTCACCAAGCAATACTAAAATTTTCGTACCTGACCTGTACAGTAAGGACAGGATTGGGCAGCTAGCGTTGGATTATCCCAGGCGGCTGGCCTCACTTCTGCATTGTTAGGCTACAACTTCAGAATTTTAGTGTCCTATGCTCAGTCGCGTTGCTGACTCAATTTATTGGATGAATCGCTATGTTGAACGGGCCGAGAATATTGCCCGTTTTGTCGATGTGAACCTGCATCTGCTGCTTGAATCCCCAGCCGGGATGGCCCAGCAATGGCGACCTCTGGTCTTGACAACGGGAGATTTGGAGTTCTTCGAGGAACACTATGGTGAAGCCAATGCCGACAATGTGATCCAATTCCTCACCTTCGATGAGGACTACCCCAACTCGATCGTCTCTTGCCTCCGGGCCGCCCGTGAAAATGCGCGATCGGTGCGAGAGGTGATTTCCTCGGAAATGTGGGAACAATTGAACCAGTTTTACCTGATGGTGCGGGAAGCAGCCCCAGGACAACCCCTATCGACCCTCCATGACTTTTTTACCGAGGTGAAGCTCTCCAGCCATTTGTTTGCCGGGGTGATGGATGCCACCTTAAGCCATAACGAAGGGTGGCACTTTGGGCAGATTGGTCGATTACTAGAGCGGGCCGATAAAACGGCCCGAATTCTGGATGTCAAATACTTCATCCTGCTCCCATCGGTACAGGACGTGGGGACGATGATGGATGAGGTGCAATGGATTGCCTTGCTGAAGTCGGCCAGTGCGTTTGAAATGTACCGCAAACGACGCAAGCATCGCATCACGCCGATCGGCGTGGTGGAATTTCTGATCCTCGATCGCGAGTTTCCCCGCGCCATGCGCTTCTGTTTACTCCAAGCCGAGCGATCGCTCCACCAAATTACCGGCACACCCGCAGGTACCTGGAGCAACCCCGCCGAGCGGGCGCTGGGACGCCTGCGATCGGAACTGGACTACCTCGTGGCGGAAGAGGTAATCCATGTGGGGCTGCATGAATTTCTGGATAGCCTCCAAGAGCAAATGAATGATGTTGGGGAACAAATCTTTGAAACCTTCTTTGCCCTGGCCTAGGTGAGTGCGCCGCCAGGACAAGTGCCGTGGACATCCAGTTTCGCGACGTTGGTAGTCACGATTTTATCGTTCCGACTAGAGCCATCACTGCGTGGGCATGGGCCAAGGGGGGCTTGCCCGCCCGCCGCGATCGTTGTCATGCAGCGTTTTTTCCTTTTTCCCATTTTTTAGTAGCGATAACATCATTCTCTGTGTTAGGATTATTTCCCGGTGGCAACGAGATGGGTCGGTGCCTGAGTGGTTAAAAGGGGCGGACTGTAAATCCGCTGGCTATGCCTACGCTAGTTCGAATCTAGCCCGGCCCACCACCAGTTGAAGCTCAGCAGCTAAAGACACGCAGTTGAAGACGAGTCGAATTCAGACAAGTCATTCACTGCCCGTGTAGCTCAGTGGTAGAGCACACCCTTGGTAAGGGTGAGGTCACGAGTTCAATCCTCGTCACGGGCTTTTAGTTTAAGCATTTTAGCTCAAGCTATTTTGAGTTAAAGTTTGCAGTGCGGTGAGGGGGTGCTGATGGCTCCGGGGGAGAGTATGACAGGCCACTAGTGCAGTGCATAATTATCATTACGCAACGTTTGTAGTTCAGGCTTTAGCCTGCAACGCCTCAAGTCGCTACTACCAACGTTGCGAAACCTTATGTTTACTGTACTAGACCATTGGCCCAGAATTTTGGCCCAGAATTTTGGCCGGGATATCCCGGTTACACGGGCTGGCAACGGGAAGTGGCCTGCTTGGCTCTGAATGGCCTTCCCAACGGGGGCTTATTAGGGTTTTTACCAAGATTTTTAGTAAGTTTTTGGGAGACGGAGCATCCATTTTCGCGAAATCCGACTATCCTGGACAGATGATGTGAGGCGAGTTGATGCTATGAAGTGGATTTCCTATCTAGCCAGTTGTGGTAGTACCGCTCTACTCTTGGTGAGTTGTGGGGGAACCCCACCCTCGGATGTCGTTGAACAACCGTCCGACGCAACCCCGACCGCCAGTGCAACCACAACCCCACCCGTTGCGGCAGGGACCTTGCCAGCCGTAGCCCAAATTCCAATGTCAGGTGCACCCTACGTCCCGGCAACCCATGCGCCCGCCAAACCCGGCCAAGCGAAGGCAGAGTCCCCTGGCTTGCTCCAGCCCGTAACGGCCACCGAGCGGTTACCCAAAGTACGCGTGGGTCGCCAAGATCCTTTTGCTCCCGTTGCCACGAAGGCGATCGTGGTAGCCACCCAGCAACCAACCGCTGTGGCGGTACCGAATCTGCCGCCCCCACCCCTCAGTCCCACGGAATTGGGCTTACCAGCCCTACCTACCTTACCGACGACGACGGCAGCTTTACCGGATGGGGTCATACCTGCCCCTCCAGCCCGTCTGGCGGATGAAATTGCTATTTTGGGTGTGGTATCGGTATCGGGACGAGTGAGCGCGATCGTCCAGGTGCCCAATGAAAGTACCAGTCGCTATGTACACGAGGGTGAATTTCTTGCCGGTGGACGCCTCTGGGTTAAGCGGATCGATCCGGGCGAAATGGGTGATCCGATCGTGGTTCTAGAAGAAGCTGGGGTAGAAGTTTTCCGGGGTATTGGTCCTGGCTTGGGCCAAACGACGATCGGGCACACACCGGGCAGTTCAGAATCCCTCCCAATCCTTCCGGTTTCCTAAGTCTCCACAATGGGTTCCCTCGATCGGCAAGGGTATAGGGTGGAGCAAATTTCCACACCTCATCCTCTGCCCGTAAGAGGGGCAAAATAAACAGTCATGTCGGGTGCACTACCGCTTGTCTAGTACAGTCAATATAAGATTTCATAACTTACAGCCCTTCCCTCTCTAATGAAGTACTGTCAAGCCTTGTGAACAAGGGGCTTAAGCCCCTTGTCTGTACCTCACCAAGTATGGAAGTGCTGTAATGGAAGTGCTGTAGTAGTCGCGACTTTAGTCGTTGTCGGGTAAAGTCAACGCGACAAACGATGCATAGTGAATGGTGGGCTGCACGAGTCGCCTAGTAGGGATATCCTGCCCAAGCGACTTCCTTTGCTCCATTGATGTCTGAGTCATGGGTGGCAGGCTCTTTCCGCTTACCCTAACCAGTTGCTAGCTATGTTCCTACCCCCCCTCTGGCAAGCCCTTACTCAGATTGAGCAGTGCCTTCGAGCGATCGCACCGGATGTTGTCCTGCACCTGCGATCGGGGTTATCCCCTGCTACCATCGCGGCCAAAGTAGCCCACCTCCCTTGCCAATTGCCTACCGAGGTCTATGTCTTATTCCAATGGCATGACGGTAGCGATCCCCAGTGTCCAGTGCAGCTATTGCCCAATTACAGTTTTTTGTCGCTAGACGAGGCGTTAACCGAATACGCACAGACGATCGCGATCTATGAAAACCTGGGAATAGATGACTGGCAATCCTTATATCACCCTTTTTGGTTTCCCCTCTTCGCATCAGAGGGTAGCTATTATCTCGTGCCGGGTAGGGCAATCGGGGTGGATGAGGACCTGGAAAGCGCCCCCATTTTGGATTTTTTTAACGAAGAACCCGAAACGCCGATCGTGTTTGACTCACTCACGGCGTTAATGCAGGCGATCGCGGCCTGTTGGCAAGCGGGGGTCTATCGGGTAGAACCCCTGGGGATGGATCAGTGGCAGACCGTGGGCGATGATCGGTGCGATCGTCTGTGGCTTCCGTACCAACCCCAACGGGCGGCCCAGATTGCGGCAATTCTCCAAGGACAGACCACCGAACTCACCCCAGAGCAACAACGCCAGGGGTATATGGACCTGGTAGCCATGCAGCCGGAGACGGCCCTCCCCATCTTAACCGCTGAATTGGCTACCCATCGTCAGACGGCCCCCGATCGCTGCTTTGACCTGATCCATGCGATTGGTCGTTTACAAACGCCAGCGGCAGCGGCTAGCCTGTTGCCTTACCTGAACGATAACAATAAGCAACCGAGTCTTCGGGCGGCTGTGGTGATGACCCTGGTCTGGACGGTGCCTGCCCCCATCCTCCAGCAGGTGCCGAACCTGGCCACGATCGTGCCGCCGTTGCTGTCGATGCTCAGGGAGGACGCGCCTCAGGCCCCCTCCTCAATACGGGATGTGGCGATGCTACTCGGTCGGATTGGTGATACCAGAGCGGTTGCACCCTTGCTGGCAACCCTGGCCAAGCTCGGTGCTGATGGGGGAACCTCAATGGACCCCCTGACGATCGCGGTGGATCGGGATGGACTGCTGGCGATCGTAGCTAGTCTGGGCCAGTTGGGCGATGCTCAGGCTGCCGGTCCCTTGTTTGAGTTAGCCCAGTCCTCGGCTGATGCCACGGTGCAACGTTGGGCTACCAATGCCCTGCGGCAATTGGGGGACGATCGTGGATTCACCGGCGATCTCGCCAGAGAGTGATCGATAAGCCAAGAATTCCCACACCCTGGAGGCCAAGACATGCCAAAGTAGAGAAAGTCTGGCCACTTGCCTGCCAGAAGCTTGTCCTGCATCCGCACATGGGAGAACATCGCATGGATCTGGTTGCCCTCCAGAGTCTTTTGGATAATACGGCTTTCGCCATTTTATTTGTGACCCTCTTGCTCTATTGGGCGGGGGCAGCATTCCCGAATTTGACCCTGCTTACGGGGCTAGGGACGGCAGGGATGGCCTCAGCTAATCTCTGCATTGCGGCCCTACTGGGTGCCCGCTGGCTAGCGGCAGGGTATTTCCCCCTGAGTAACCTGTACGAGTCCCTCTTTTTTATTGCCTGGGGGGTTACGGCCATGCACCTAGTGGCGGAACGCATGAGCCAGAGCCGCCTCGTGGGCGTATTTACGGCTCCTGTGGCGATGGGGATTGCCGCCTTTGCGGCCCTGAGTTTGCCCCCTGGGATGCAGGTGGCGGAACCGTTGGTCCCGGCCCTCAAGTCCAACTGGCTGATGATGCATGTGAGCGTGATGTTGCTTAGCTATGCGGCGCTCATGGTAGGGGCCTTGTTGGCGATCGCCTTCCTGGTTGTGACCCGTGGGCAGGCCGTTGCGCTACGAGGCAGTTCTGTGGGAACAGGCGCTTTTCGGGAACAACGAGCCATCCAACGCCTCAAACGCGAGGGGCAGGTTGAGGCAGAAGTCGCAGAATCCGTGGAGATGTCGGCGATCGGGGGAACCGCAGTGCTAGAGCGGATAACGGCAACTACCCAACCGATTCCAACCCTCTCGCCCCAACGGTTAACCTTGGCCGATACCCTCGATAACATTAGCTACCGCATGATCGGATTGGGATTCCCGCTGTTGACGATCGGCATTATTGCGGGAGCCGTTTGGGCCAACGAAGCCTGGGGGTCGTACTGGAGTTGGGACCCGAAGGAAACCTGGGCACTGATTACCTGGTTGGTATTTGCCGCCTATCTCCATGCCCGGATCACCCGTGGTTGGCAGGGGCGACGGCCCGCGATCCTGGCTGCCACCGGATTTGGTGTTGTGTGGGTGTGTTATCTGGGCGTGAACCTGTTGGGTAAGGGATTACATTCCTACGGCTGGTTTTTCTAGGGAAAGCTTAAACACTGATGTCTAAATCTGGCCCACGAAGCGCTGGGGGCTGAACTGTTGATAGGGATCAAATTGCTGTTTTAATCGTTGCATTAAAGCCAGCGCATTGCCTGTATATCCCCATACGTCAACATTTTGCTTTAGGAAGATAGGTGCTTCTAAAACACTGAAGAATCCCTGTCTCTGCTGACAAATGGAACGTGCTTTTAAGACGATCGAGGAGGTGAAGCCTTGGGGATTCGGACAACGTACCAGCCCTAGCCCACTGCTGGCATAGATCATGATCTCGGCATTGACGGGTAGACAAGCCTCTAACGCTTGACAGGTGGCGATTGCCGCTGCCGCCGGAATACCGAATTTACAAACAATATCGCCTGAGCCAGGTTGCCACCATCGCCGTTGCAGGTGTTTCCATAATGAGGCATCCACCGTAGCGTCAGCTATTTCGCCCTGAAGCTGGCATTGGTGACCGATCGTGAGGCAACGCTGGGCCTGCTCCCGGACACTGGCTTCGAGGCCCCCAAAGCGCACCAGGAGGCCATAACCCTCGTTGCCATTCATCGCGGCCACAAGGGTGGGTGAGAGGATGACTGCCGCGATCGGGACGAGGGCCGAATTGAGGAGGGTTTGGGTGGCTTGGGCGATCGCCGTCGCTGCCCCCGTTAACACCACCGTCTGTCCCGTTTCTGGACGCGGATAAACCCGTAGGGTCACTTGGCTGATCGCAGCTAGGGTGCCCCAGGAACCGGTCATGAGCTTCATCAAGTCGTACCCGGCCACATTTTTGACCACCCGCCCTCCAGCCTTGGCTATTTGGCCGTCCGCTCGCACAAACGTAATCCCCAACAGGAGATCCCGAACGCCCCCGTACCGTTGTCGTAAGGCCCCTGTGTCTGCCGTGGCGACAATCCCCCCGATCGTGGCGTGCTCTGGATAGGCCGGATCGATCGGCAAAAACTGATTCGCTTGGGCCAGGATTGCCTGCAAGTCGGCCAGTCGCATTCCTGCCTCAACCGTTACGGTCAGGTCGCCCACGGCGTGTTCCACTAACTGGTTCAGGTGCCGGGTTCCCACAATCAGCAGCGGGGAATCGGGAGTGGCTCTGAGCAACCCGCCCCAACTGAGTTTACTGCCACTCCCGCTGAGGAGGATTGACCATCGCTCTCTTTGGGCACAGGCGATCGTGGCGGCCAATTCCGCCTGGGTGCGCGGCAAAACCCAACCTGCCACCCGGGTGCGTGGGTCGAGAGCCGCAACGACCTGTTGACGATCAACCTCAGCCGCCGCTTCCCAAGTCACGATCGATGCCGGACCCCCGATCGGGGCAAGGCAGGCCAGTATGGGTAGCGCCAGCCCTTCAGGCATCGGCATCTCATCAGCATTCAGCACCATAAGCACAGTCCAGCAGAGGCAGGCGGGCAAGGGGCAGCAGCCCTTATCATCATGCCGCAGTTCTGGTGCAATATCATACGCTCAATTGATTAAACAGCCATTTGAAAAGTCCAGTTTCGGGTACTACAGCACTTCCATACTGGGTGAGGTACAGACAAGGGGCTTAAACCCCTTGTTTACAAGGCTTGACAGTACTTCATTAGAGAGGGAACGGCTGTATGAC
>JBBILC010000055.1:0-30097 GCA_037445115.1 Coleofasciculaceae cyanobacterium bin_20 | reverse complement strand
AGCCTTGTGAACAAGGGGCTTAAGCCCCTTGTCTGTACCTCACCAAGTATGGAAATGCTGTATTAGTGAACATAGCTATATTTTTAACATGGCTATATTTTTAACAATCTGTGACGGGCTTTGCCTTGGCAAAGGCTAAAATCTGACAAATCTGAGGGAGATTAGGGAGCATCTTGTGCCCTTCTCGTCGCCCCTGGACAAGCACAGGGCCTACTTAAAAGCAGGCGCATTGGAGGCGCATCGGGGCAAGCCGCGATCGCCACTCGCAGGGGAGATCTGCCCTCAGGTTGGCTGTTCTCAAGCAAAGTCAGTACAATCCCAACATTCCCTGGCGTGGCCTCCGGTTTTGGTGCGCTTTGATCTGTAACACATTGTGATAGGTTCAACTCACGCGGGTTGGCTCTGGCGGTTAGCTCTGGCGGTTAGCTCTGGCAACGTGGACGGTGCTCATCCGATGGCCCCTGGATTGGATACCTTCGCCAGGTAGGGTTCGGCGTTTAAATTGGCTACCTGGCTTTTGAGAAACTGCCACCGAGACCCATCTTCATCGTTTAATGTTGAAGTAGGGTAAATGCGATGGCTAGGGTTCCCTGCTTCCCTAAAGGTTCTAGAGGCTCAAATCCTATGATCGAGATGAAAATTGCTGGTATTGCCTTGGATGCGGTATCCCGTAGCCCGATCGTGATCCTGAGGGACGATGCGGATCGGCGGGCATTGCCTATCTACATCGGTCAGGACCAAGCCCGCTCGATCATCAGTGCGCTTGAAAACCAGGTACCCCCGCGTCCCCTCACCCACGATCTGTTGGTGAACGTGCTGGAAGCCTGGGAGATGACCGTCGAACGGGTGGTGATTCATTCCTTGCAGGACAACACCTTCTTTGCGGTGCTGACGGTACGCCAGGGTGAGGCGAAAAAAGACATTGACGCCCGCCCCAGTGACGCGATCGCGATTGCCATTCGCACGGGCAGCCCCATCTGGGTTTCCGAAGAGGTGATTCTGGATGCCTCCCTCCCAGTCGATCAAGAAGCCGATGAGGCTGAGCAAAAGGCATTTCGTGATTTTATTGCCAATTTGCGACCAGACGACTTTAAGCAGCACGATCGCTCTAGTCATGGCGACTAGGCAGCAGTAGACTTCATGGCTTAGGCGCACTCCAAGCGAAAAGTCAACGGTCGATATTTGCAGTCGCCCTCTGCGCAAGTGCGATCAGAACTTTCTCTGCCTGTTAAACCCAGATTCCTGCTGCGCTCACTAACGGAATCAGGACTGCGGCAATTTGAGGTCGGGGGTATTTTTAAGTTCACCGGGTTGAGGCTCCCCGGCGCGATCGTTGTCATCTTGCACCAGGGAAAGCCGACTACCCTGATGTCGATGGATGGCGCTGGGCAATAAATTGACGAATTTGAGCCGCCACCCGATCGGGGGCATCGACCCAACAATGATGATGGGGGCCAGCCGGTAACTGCTTCACCACCGCCTGGGGCAGGGCGCGGGCATAGACCTGAAGGGTGGCCTCGGCAACCGCCGTAGTGGGCATCTCTTGCAGCAACAGCACCGGACGCTTCAGCCACGGTAACTGCGCTTGCAACTGCTCCGCCTGGATTTCCGCCCAACGCCGTTGAAACAGCAGATGGCAGGCCGTGGGCGAGTGTTGATAGCGCTCATATAACTGCCAGAGGCGATCGCAACGGTCCTTTTGGCCCAGCAACCGCAGGATCGGCCCGCAGGCCCGCAGGAGCCACACCAATACTGGCGGTCGCCCCATTAACCAGGCCGCCCCTCGCCAAGGCGCTTGTCCCGGTACTGCGACCCCTTCCGGTGACAGCAAGACCAGCCCCTGCACCTGCTCTAGGTGTTGGAGGGCATAACTGGCCGCAACCCAAGCGCCCAGCGAGTCGGCCACCAGATAAACCTCACGCAAGCGTAGGGCTGCCAGGTACTCGGCTAAACCTTCCACCAGCAGGGCGATCGAATAATGAATCGGGGGGCGTTCTGACTCCCCAAAACCGAGGAGATCCGGTGCAAAGCAGTGGTAATCCGGACTGAGCAGGGCCATCACCGGCACCCACTGCTGGCTGGTGTGCCAAGCACCATGCAACAGCACGATCGTCGGACCACCGATACCCTGTTCGTGCCAAAACCATTGGCCTTGCGAAAGTTTAAGCCGTGCGTGCCGCAGGGGGGGAGCCATGCCAATTACCAACGATACCAAGGTTCTATGCTACCGTTGTTAGTCCCTCTAAGTAGTCCTGCAACTGCCGATCGTGATCATGGGACAACGCACCGATCGGTAATGCTTCCCGGCAGAAGGCTTGCACCGCCATCACCTCCAGCGGATCTTGCACTTGGGGGATACCCATTGCCTGTACCGCGATCACGACACAAATGGAATGCACTCGGGGATCGCGATCGGGCGCAGAATAAACCCCCACTAGGCGTTCAATGCTCTGCACCTGCAAGCCCGTTTCCTCCCTGAGTTCCCGCTTAACCGTCGTCGCGATGGTTTCACCCCAATCAACAAAGCCACCGGGCAGGCCCCACCGTTCCGTATCTCGACGGCGAACCAGCACGATCGTGCCATCGGGCAAGACTGGAATAATACTGGTCCCCGTTACCGGATGGCGAAACACCAGGCCAACCACAGTTTGGACAAAGTGGTAACAACGCTGCCAAAGGGGGGGAGCCTTTTCCGATCGGGATGACATGAAACCGGAGACCCCTTCAGGACTTGCTGAGGACAAACACATTACCTTCATTGCCGCGACCAATGCGCAAATCCTCATCCAGATAGGTAATTTCTAACCAACCGCGCTGCTCTTTTTGGGGATCAATCTGAACATCGATCGCGGCAAAACGTTTCCCGGCCTCAATTTGGTGAATAAAATCGGCGGGCGATCGATAGTTCATTAATCGCTGCAACCCCACGATAAACCGCTCAAAGCGAACATTGACCCGACACTCAGACACGGGCGTAAACGTGGCCTTGACACTGACAATCCCATCCAAAAACGGTGGGCCAATCACCTCGGCGATATTGTAAATCTGGGCATCCTGCACACGAATGCATTGGTAAATCTGGCCTAACTGCGCCAATGGCACCCGATCGATCCCCAGCAATTCCTGACTGGTGGTATACAGTAAGCGCCAGTCTCCCGCCAACAGGTCTACCGCCGCCATAGGCCGAGGGGTGGGATTGCGATCTTCTAATTGGGCGATCGCCGCCAGAATGGCTTGGCGATCGGGGGCCGAGGCTGATAACCCTCGGTTTTTACCCGCCAGGATATCTAACAGGGCTGCTTTACCTAACATGGGCGTCTCTCCTAACCATACCCATTGGGAGCCTAACACCTCTGGCGGCGAACGGGACCGGGGCAGGGGGTGTTCAGACCGTTGCCCATTGCGATCACCCTTGCGGCAGATTAACCTAGGAGACTTGAGGCTATCCCTCTTGCCTCAGCTAACGGTGATCTGAACTATGTCGAAGCAGCAAGCGATTCTGTCGGTTTTGTTGATCTTTATCCCGATTTCCGTTGCCGCCCATTTTCTGGAGTGGGGCGAGTTGACTGTGTTTGTAACCGCAGGGTTAGCCATTTTGCCCCTAGCGGCCTGGATGGGCACAGCGACGGAGGAAATTGCGATCGTTGCCGGTCCCATTCTCGGTGGGTTACTCAATGCAACCTTTGGCAATGCTACCGAATTGATCATCGCCCTCATTGCCCTGCGGGCGGGCCTAGTCAGCGTTGTTAAGGCCAGTATCACCGGCTCGATCATCGGCAACCTGCTGTTGGTGATGGGGTTAGCCATGCTTTTGGGTGGCCTGCGCTATAAGGAACAAACCTTTCAGCCGGTGGTGGCACGGGTCAATGCCTCCTCCATGAACCTGGCGGTGATTGCGCTCCTGCTACCCTCGGCGGTGGACTATACCTCTAGCGGTATTGATGATCTCATCCTGCAACGGCTATCGATCGCGACAGCGATCGTCCTCATCGGGGTCTATGGCCTGACCCTACTGTTTTCCATGAAAACCCATAGCTACCTCTATGAGGTGGGCATCGCGGGGGCTGAGGAAATGGGAACATCCCCGAATGCCAATGCGCCGACTAATGCCAATGCGCCAACCACGGCTACAACCAACACCCACGGGGATACCCATTCTCCTAATCTGACCCTCTGGATTGGGGTACTGTTGGTCGCCACGGTCTTTGTGGCGATCGAGTCGGAGCTACTGGTTGATAGCCTGGAAGCCGCCACCAGTCAACTAGGGTTGACGGCGCTGTTTACTGGAGTGATCCTCCTGCCCATCATTGGTAATGCTGCCGAACACACCACCGCCGTGACCGTTGCCATGAAAAATAAGATGGACCTGTCCCTCAGCGTTGCCGTTGGTTCCAGCCTTCAGATTGCCCTGTTTGTGGCCCCGGTGCTCGTCCTCGCGGGGTGGTTCCTGGGCCAGCCAATGGACTTAAACTTTAATCCCTTTGAACTGGTGGCTGTGGCCGTCGCCGTGTTGATTACCAATTCCATCAGTGCAGATGGCAAGTCCAACTGGCTTGAAGGAACCTTGCTCCTCGCGGCCTACGCGGTTTTGGGATTGGCCTTTTATTTCCATCCCGTGATTGAGGGGATTGGTTAACCCGCCAAGGTGCCACTTAGCCCCTTAACTGGTTGGAACCTGAGCGGGTTGGAACCTTAACGAGTTTGAAACAGAACGGTGCGACTGTTGGCATCCCAGCCCACGGCAATATTGTTCCCCCCGCCTTGGAGATCCGCCGCCCGCACAAAGCCACTGCCCAGGAACGCATGAAGGCCAATCCCCAAACGCGGTAAAACGTTAATCGGCACAAAGGAATTGTTACTCACAATGATTCCCTTCTCCGGTTGCAATTGGCCGTTAATACGGATGTTGATGGCATTCGTACCGGGTGGCGGTGGTGGTGGCGGCGGTGGTGGTGGCGGTGGTGGCGGTGGCGGTGGCGGCGGTGGCGTGGTGCCGGTCACGGCTTGTAGCCAGGTGGCTAAGCCTTCGGCAACGCCCAGGCCAATATCACGGCGTTGATTTTGGATAATGAAGCGATCCTGGGGATTGGTCAAAAAGCCCAATTCCAATAACAGGGAAGGTGGGCGCACGTCTCGGCAAAAGGCCAGTCGGCCTACAGCGGTGGCGGTATCGGGTTTAACCCCTCGGCTGGGGATCTGGGGCACTCGGCGCAAATAGGCACTCAGGATAATCTGACCATGTTGCCGACGGACCTCGTTGTTGGCGATATAGAAACAGGTGGCTCCCCGCACCGTCGGATCATTAAAGGCGTCGGCATGGATTTCCAGGGCAACATCGCGGCTATCCGATCGCGCATTAATCCAATCGATCGTCCCGCGCAGGCTGAGGGTATCGGGTACGGAGAAGACCGCATAGCCACGGGGTTGTAGGATACTAACGATCTCATCCCGTACCAGCATCATTTCCCTGGCTTCGGTGGTATTGCCCGCGATCGCGCCGGGATCGCGTTGACTTCCCTCAAATCCGCCGTGACCGGCTGAGATAAAAATCCGTCCTACCATTTGCGACTCGCATCCCTGGTTTAATGAAGATGGACTGTCCGAATTTCCCTGGCCAGCGATCGCCAGCCCGTAGACCCCGATCAAAGTCGTAACACACTATAGCGACTCTTGATCAATTTCGGAATGGATGTATCAATTTGCCCCGCCGATTTCAATTGACCTTATGTCGCCCGCCTCTTTTCTTCAACATTGCCAAGGCGCGATCGCGGGTGCTTGGCAGGCCGAGTGCTACAGCCATTGGTGCCTTAACCAGGCTCCCAAACACCTCTGGCTAACGCAATGGTCCCCGCTTCCCTGGCAGGTGCAGCCCCCCAGTCCCCTGGCTTGGACGATCGCCGATCGCTGTGCCCAGGATTTGATCGCCCACGGGCAGGTGTTACCCGATCGCTGGCTGGCTGACCTTTTGCAGCGCAACGATTTTGGAGCTTCTACACACCCCACTGGTGCAATCCCCACCGCAGCGGAAATTCTGGTGGCACTGCTCCCCGTTGCCTTGTTCTATCACGATGATCCCGCCCGTCTGGCCCAAGCGAGTCAAGTTATCTTCCTAGCCCTCAGACGGGAATGGCCAGAGGCACGCATGGGTATCGCTGGGCAAGAAATCGGCACCGAGTCGGATTGGAGCCACCTAGCCGCCGCCTGGATTGGGTTTTCCCTGGCGTTAAGTCAGATCTGCCAGGGAAACCGGGAGCCGATGACCCTGATCCCCCAAGTTTTGGCGACTTTCCCGGCGATCGCTGCCCCGGTCATTGCGGGTCCGCAGGCGATAACTCAGGTTGAGGAATGCTTGCAATCTGTCCAGCGGGGACTGACCCAGGGAGCGGGCTTGGCAACCGTTGTCCCCGCCCTGCTGGGGCCAGGACCGGAAAGGACGATCACTCAATCCGTTGCTCTTGCCCTGTACTGTTTCCTCAGTGCGCCGTGGGATTTTCGCTGGGCGGTGGTGCGATCGCTGCGCCCCCCCCAACTTCAGCCCCCCATTTCCCAAGGGGATGCGCCGTGCATGAGTGCCCCTAGCCCTGGATTCGTTGCCCTCACGGGAGCGTTGGCGGGGGGCTATCACGGGCCATCCCGTTTACCACTGACGCTGCCAGACTTGACTGCACGATCGTCAACGTCTCTCGCCCCCCTATCTCCCCCCTCTGGACCGGCGGTGCTGTCGCAGATGCTACCCCTGGCGGCGGCTTGGGCAGGAGCCTATGATCCCCATAGACTATCGGCCTTGCCCGTTTTCACCCGACCGCGATCGGTCTGTCCCCCCCTTAAATAGGTCTGTCCCCCCCTTAAATAACAGCCTGCAAACTCAAGGCGGCTTCATTCAAAGACTGGATACTCGCTTTTGTTTGGCTGATGCCGCTGGCATTTTGCACGGCTCCCTGGTTTAGGGCATTCATGGCACTCACGACCTGTTCGGTGGCGATCGCCTGTTGTTTGGCGGTTAGGGAAATCTGCTGACTGCTGATCACCACCCGATTGATAGCATCTGCCACTTTGGTAAAGGTATCGGCGGTGCCTTGGGCCGTGGTCACACTCTGCTGCACAGTTTGGGTGCCTGCTTCGGTTACCTGCATCGTTGCATTAATCGCGGTCTGAATATCAGCAATCAATTCGTTGATCCGTCCGGTAGATTGCTGGCTTTGATCGGCTAATTTACGAATTTCAGCGGCCACGACCGAAAATCCCCGACCATGCTCTCCCGCCCGCACGGCTTCAACAGCGGCATTCAGCGCCAGCATATTGGTTTGGTTGGCCAAATCCCCGACCAGGTTGGAGATATTACCGATTTGGCCCGTTTGTTCACTCAGGCGCAGAATATGGTTGGCGATCTCGGCTACTTTGCTGTTCAGGATGGCCATGTCATCGAGGGTATGCTCAACCGCCGTTGTCCCCACGATCGCCAAATTCGCAACCTCTTGGGCAGCGGCGGCGGCTTGCTCAGCTTGCTCGGCGGATTGTCGAGCCGATGATCCCAATTCATCCATCGTGCTGGTCGTTTGGGTGACAGATGTGGCTTGTTGGGTGGCGACCCGTTCCTGTTGGGCGATCGTGGCGGCAATCTCGCTGGAGGAACTCGCAATGTTATTGGTCACTTGATTGATGGGACGGATGACCTTCCGGTTAATGAGCAGGAGTGAAATTAAGCCGATTATAATGACGATCGCGGTGCCACCAATGGACACAAAACGAGAGAGGTCTTCGGCTTGACTGGCTGTCTGTTGTCGCTGTTCTAGCAATGTGGTTTCCACCTGGATGATGTTCTCAATTTCTGAGCGGATGGTGTCCATCATCTGTTTGCCTTCTTCCGACAAGAGCATCTCTTGCAGATTTTGGTTTTGGCCGGCACGGGTGAGGGCGATCGTGCGGGCCAGGTAGTCCAGTTTCTGCTGGCTTAGGACTTCCAGCCTCTCTATTCTGGCCACTTGTGCTGGGTTATCACTGACCAGCTCCTTCAAATCATCCAACGTGCTTTCAAGTTCCTTGAGTGCCTCATGATAAGGCTCCAGAAACACTTCCTGCTTCGTGAGCATAAACCCTCGTTGACCGGTTTCGGCATCGACCAATTCTTTCTCTAGTGCCCGCACTTCCTCCCTAACTCGATAGGTATGGGCAACCCAATGGTTCGATTCAACTAGAGTCCGCATACTGACCTGAGAAACCACGCCGATTCCCAGCATCACAAGCAAGACACTCCCAAAACCAAGTTGGGTAACACGTCCAAGTTTCAAATTGCGTTGCATAGCAACGATATTGTTCGTCATTGTTGGTCTCAACTTTTTCAGTCAAAGAGGAGATTTTAGGATGTTTTCCTATCTAGGAAAATTAATTGTATGGCTGATGTCCCTGTTGACTGTTAGGCGTAACACCCTAGCTGCTGGCAACAGCTTGCCCCTATTGCTCTAAGATTGAATGCGCAAAACTAAGCCTATCGGACCTCTATGCCTAGAGTGCCCGTGAGGAGACAAGCGGCCCCACTGTGTTACAAAAAAAAATGAAGTGTTGCATTAGTTCAAGGCGGCTGCCTGAAAGCTTCGTAGGAGCAGGGTTTTCAGGGGATATCGGCTGGCAGAATTAATCGTCATAAACCTGCCTTTTCCAGAGAGATGGATTTCCAAGAACGTATCCCTATCCGTATCCTGATGTGAGGCGTAATCACACTGGCAATCCTCAACAAAAAAAGCCCTGACGGTTATCACCAGAGCCAAACGCCTTAATTCCAAACATCGAAAAGGGAGAAATCCAATATGCGATCGCGATCGCCGCCGCACTTCCCGGCTAAGCGATCGCCCCTGCCCGGACACACAGTCCTAGGAGGGCCAGGAGGCCACTAGCCACATAACACAGCAGCACCACCTGAAGCTCAGACCAACCCGTCAACTCTAAATGGTGATGCAACGGAGCCATCTTAAACAACCGCTTGCCAATGCCGTTGGGGCCTTTGGTCGCCTTGTAGTAACTGACCTGAAGGACAACAGACAGCGCTTCGGCCACGAATAGGCCCCCAATAATTAGTAGACCCCAAAGATTTTGGCTGAGCAGGGCCACGCCCGCCAATGCGCCCCCTAGGGCCAGGGAGCCAGTGTCCCCCATAAACACACTGGCAGGATTCCGGTTATGGGCCAAAAAGCCCAGGTAAGCCCCGCTCAGCGCGGCACAAAAAATCATGAGATCCGGGTGAGTGGCCCCACTCAGGGCACCCATCCCCAGCAGGGCGATCGCGCCCGTCCCAGCGGCCAAGCCATCCAGACCATCCGTTAGATTAGTGGCATTACTTTCAGCCACTAGTACAAAGCCCGCCACGGCCCAAAATAAACTCCCCAAGGGCAGCGTTAACCCCAGGGGCAGGGCGAGGGTCGTCATCGCGGGCTGGGTCGCCAGTAGCCACAGACAAAAGAGGCTGGCCACCATAATTTGTAAGAGCAACTTGGTGCGTGGCGAAATGCCTCGATTAGAGCGACGGTTCAGGACTTGCCAATCATCCAGCCAGCCGATCGCGCCAAAGGCCAGGGTCAGCAAGCACAGTACCCCGACATTGGCCGAGAAGTCGGCTGCTAATAGGGCGACGAGCAATCCAACGGGTAGGATAAAAATGCCCCCCATAGTCGGCGTGCCAGCCTTCTTGAAATGGGCTTTGGGGCCTTCCTCACGGATTATCTGGCCGGTTTTCAGGACCTGAAGCAAGGGGACAACCCAAATTCCCGCTAGGATAGTTAACCCCGCACTCACCAGGAGGGGGACCGTGAGGGAACCGTATTGGGTAATGCTCCGTCCTGCCAGCGTATCCAGAACGATCGCTGCCAGCCCTAGTAGCAGGGCCAACAGCAACGATAGACCTAGACCGGAGGAGGCCAGTGCTCTCGATGGGAATAACTTAGCGTCCACAAAAACCTCGACTCACTCACTCACCACGACCATGAACTGAAGTTCGTAACAATTGTTCACTAGGAGGCGTTGAAAGGCAACCCCCACCAGGGAGAGTGCCCAAACGTGCCTAGAGTCTACTCATCCAAGTCCATATCGTCTAGATCATCGTCATCATCGTAGCTAGAATCATCCCCCCCCATCAGTTCCGAGATTTCTTCTTCTTCTTCTAGGTAGCTGCGATCGTCCTTCGGATCACGGGCCAGCAACCGCCCCGTCTCTTCCAGCCAATTCAGGATCGAAGCATCTTGAATCATGGGGATAACGGGGGCCGGTTGGTTACGGGCTTCTTGGCGTAATGAGGGGTTGTGCATAAACATTCGGCTCAAAGTAACCGTCGTCCTCTATTCTGTCTTAACTATTCTTCCCCATATTCTGGCAATATTCTATAGATATCTCCACAAAATCCAGCCCTTTTTGACCCAGGGAGGCAGGGGCCATTGGCTCAAGCGCCTGTTTAGAGAAGGCTCGTGCCTTGCCGTAGAGGGAAAATGCCGAACGGGTGAATATGCCCAAATTTTCACGGCTTGACGGCTCTGATCCGCACACAATGCTCGAAACACAATGCTCGAACTAGGGGAGAACTGACCTTCCGGAGCCAGGGCTTGGGTTAGGGCGTCGGCTGGGTGTTCTCAGCGAGCCAATGGAGATAGGCCGCTGCCCCCGCCACGATCGGCACGGCAATGATTTCTGGCACTTCATAGGAATGCATGGCTTGAATGGCGCTCACAAGGCGATCAACTAAATGCAGATCGGTTTTGATCACGAGTTGCCATTCCATCTCCTGCTGGACGGCCCCTTGCCAGGAATAGACCGACGTAATCGGCATCAAGCTCACGCAGGCGGCTAGGTGGGCCGTCACCAAAGCGTGCGCGATCGCTTGGGCTTGGGCCTGATCGGGAGCCGTTACCAGGACAATGCCAAATTGTGGGTCTGCCCGGTCAGTCATCCCCTGTCACCTCATCTAATGACCTTCTCTAATGACCTTCTCTAATGACCACAATAGACAATTAGATCAATCTCGACATCACCAATGCCCGCCAGTCCCAAAACCCCGACGGTGGTGCGACAGGGCAAGCGTTCCGGCTGGAAATAGGCGGCATAAATTTCATTAACCGTTGCGTAGTCTCGCAAATCGGTGATAAAAATGCGGGCCATGACCACGCGATCGAAGCCAGTTCCCGCGTGTTCCAGCACCTGTTTTAGATTGGCCATCACCTGCTGGGTTTGCTCAGCGATCGTCCCCCGGATAATCTCCCCTGTTGTTGGGTCCTCTGCGAGTTGCCCCGTCACAAACAGGAAATCCCCCGCCCGGACGGCATGGGAATAGGGGGCCACAGGTGGCAGGCAATCGGGTAAGGTGATGTACTCTAACAAGGGGAGACTCTCCTGAATATCGCCAGAAAATGGGAGAAATATGGCGAAAAAGCTGCTTTTTCCAGAATTATGCCAGAATTCCGTGATAATTGCTGATCTGTTCTGGATTCGTCCGCCACATGGGGATAGATTCTGGTCACGGACGTGCGATAATCAGCAATGGAGAGGTGGCAGAGCGGTTGAATGCGGCAGACTCGAAATCTGTTTTAGGGTCACACCTAACGGGGGTTCGAATCCCCCCCTCTCCGTTGCCCCTGGCTCATGTGTCCCACCCATCAAAGTCCATTAGGCTCGCCAAACCGGGTACCTAGTAAAGTTTCGCCACGTTGGTAGTCACGATTTTAGTCGTTGCGGGCTAGATCCCGCGCTACAAACTTTGCATCATCAATAATTCATACGCAGCTATTGGGAGCATTGCTTAGCGCCAGCATTTGCGGCCATAATTTTTTTGCATTAAGGAAGACATTGGCTAGACTGAGGTAGCACCGGACAGGATAACAATTGGTCTTCCCCGTGAAAGTCACTTAGCCATGACACAACCTAATCTTGTAGCGCTTGCCCAACAAGGCGATCCTCGTGCGATCGCTGCCCTTGTCAACCAGCATCTCCAGCCCCACGGTATTCAAAGTCGGGTGACCGTCAAAGCGGGCAGTCTGCACCTTTTGTTGGAAGCTGAGGAAGTCCCCCCGCAAAGTACCTACCTGGCCCAAATCGCCGATCTCCTGGGTGAGCATCAAATCCATGCCTTTGAGACAGTCATGGTGTATGGGCGCAAGTACGGTGATAAGAAACCCGCATGGCAAGATACGGTAGCCGTACCGGAAGAACTACAGACGATCGTCCACGGTGATGAACCCGACCTTGCCTTTGCATCCGCAGTGCCTGATGTTGCTAACCTTGCGCCCCCCCCGGTGCAAAAAACGGAGGAACCCGATACCCTGCTCCAGCACGATCTCGAAACCCCAGCTCCAATAGGGGCAGATACCGGCAATGATCTGGAACTGCCCCCCATTGCCTTTGCCTTTGATGCGGACAGTGAGCAAAATGGGAGTACGGCTGGTACGGCCTCAACGGCAATTCCGTCTGATTTTGGTTCCGATTTTGGTCTAGGGGCTGCTGACGATCAGGAAATGGCTTTTGATGACCTGGACGATCACGACTATGCGGATCTCGCGGTTGAGGAAGAAGAAGAAGCCGATGCAGAGGATACGGAAGACGAAGACAGCACTGCCGATCGAGACACCACTGCCCAGCCCTGGTATATCCGGAAACTCGGCCTCATTGTGGGTGCCTTGGTCCTAGCGGTGGTGGCGGCCTTCGGGATTCGGTTCTGGCTCAATCAAAGCGCAACACCCGTGGGTGATTCTTTACCGGCTGAGTCACCGCAACCATCCCCAACGGCTTCCCCCCCTGGGGATGAATCCCCGGCCTCGCCGACGGCCCCTGCTTCTCCTGCCTCACCGACTGCCGCTGCTTCCCCCGCTGCTGATCCCTTCCGGGAAGCGGTTAATCGGGCTACCCGTGCCGCCGATCTGACGCAAACGGCCCGGACCCGCCAGGAGTGGCAGACCGTGGCTAACCAGTGGCGCGAGGCGATCGCCCTCATGCAAGCAGTGCCAGCGGATAGCCCCAATTATGCCGTGGCTCAAGATCGGGCGGTGGCTTACCAGAAGAACCTGGCCTATGCCGAACAGGCCGCCGCCAGTCGTCCGGAATAGGGTCAGGAAGACAGAGGAGAAGCGCACGGAGCAGGAATCATGGCCTCGATACTCGCCGTGTTGATCGTTGCCAGTTGGGTAAGCGCGATCGCGATTGTGTCCGTGCAGAATGCCACGCCGGTCACGCTGCAATTTTTGGTCTGGCGATCGGTCCCTGTCCCGTTTGGGGTAGTGCTGGCCTTTAGTGTGGCGGCGGGGGCTGTGGTGATGGCCCTTATTCAGGGACTTTGGGTTTGGCTAGGCCCCCAGGAGCGGGGTCAGTCTGCTTTTGAACCCGATGACGCGATTTGGGAAGAGGATACAGTTGACGATCGGCCCTAATTAGCCCCCTGGGGATAGCCTTAAGGTGTACGTCCTGCATACTATTACTGACACGATTAGGAGATTGATCTCGCAACGACTATGCAGAAGTACCTGAAAACGATTGTCCTTTTCCTAAGTCTTGCTTTGGCCACGACCCTGGCTGCCTGTGGCACGGGGGCCAACAATACGGGGGGGGATGAAGGCGGTGGTAATACGGCAACCCCTGCGATCGAGGAAACGCCCGTAACTTCGCCCAATCCGACATCCAATACGGGTGATGAGGATGCCCAGAATGCCGACCATGAAGGCGAAGACGGTGAAGGGGATAACCAACCAGACGATAATGACGATGAGGAAGGAGGCGAAGGGGGCGAAGACTAATCTCGCGCTGGGGTGACGCGGGGCGTGATCGATCCCCTGTGGACTGCCCCGCCCGCACTGACTCATGGTTGCCCTGATGGGCGGAGCCTCAGAAATGCCCTAGGTTAACGCCACTTTTATCGATGCCAGCCAGAGGAGGAACTTTGATGCCCCCAAACCTAAGGCACCCGAATTTCCGGAAATTGCACCGCAAGATCGCCCCCGTCATCTTTCTACCCCTGTTCTTAACGGCTCTTACGGGGGTTGTCTATCGTCTGGGTAGCAGTTGGTTCGGAGTCCCTGCGGGCATTGCCAATCAGTTCATGGCCATTCACCAAGGAAAATTTCTAGGACAACCCCTGGTCCCGTTCTATGTTTTGCTGAGCGGGATGGGTTTATTGGTCATGATTGGAACGGGGATCACGATGGTGCCCTGGCAACGTTTGATGCAGCCGCGATCGTTGAATCGCCCGTGGCCCTGGGTTCACCGCACCCTGGCCGTCATCGCCTTTTTACCCCTAAGTATGAGTGCGCTCACAGGCATTGGGTATGGGCTGGGCCGGGCCTGGTTTCATCTGCCTGGGCGTCAGGCAGGTTTGCTATTACAACTACACCAGGGGGCTTATTTAGGACCGGTCGGGCGATCGTTCTATGTCCTGCTGGTAGGTTTAGGGTTGTTGGGGCTACTGCTGAGCGGTATCCACCTGTTGGGTATTTTGCGCCGCCGCCCGCGATCATCGAATCAACCCTAGTCGCTGGCAAATGGCTGTCCAGAACAATTTTAGGGTTTTTGGGGTCCTTATGGAAAATCCCTCCCCCGGAGCAGGGGAGGGACCTTATCGATTCGCGAGCATTCCCTAGCCATCGCGTGGACTAAGAGAGTGGGGAAGATCGGAGCGCGGTTGTCGCCGTTAATCTGCGATCCCACGGGGGGGATTAGCCTTGGCTAAATCACCCAATGCCCACAGAGCTAATCAAGCCGGGATAATTGCCATAGGATTTGGTTACCTTCACGGCGCACACGGGACACTTCCCAGTTACGCCATGCCCACTGCTCACCCCGACTGGTGACAGCGCTAGCATTGACATCCATCAAGTCAGCTAATTCAGAACTGGTAATCAGATAGCCCTTATGGGCAATTTCATCAGCGGTATGCAAGGTCTCCACTAGATTGCGGAGTTGAGCCACTCGGATTTCACGCGGTAGGCTTTCAGCGACTTCGTTGAGAGAATTCGTGGAATCAATCATATTCAATAGACAAAAAGGGTAGTCTGGCAGCAATGAAATTGTAGCGTTAGTGGCTCGATTTCGTAAGATCTAAGCTAAAAATTGAGGATATCGCCGTCATCTAGGCTGGTTTGAACAAGTAGAGGGACAATACCCCACCCAACCTTTCTACAAAATTGTTTGCCGTCAGGAGATTCTCCGGGGCCGGGGCATACACCGCCTACGGTCAATCCAGAGTACAGTGGTGTCTACAGGGGTGTCTAAAGTACAGCGGGAGCGGGGGGTGCCCCTTGCCCCTAGGCCCTGTCTGCTGCACCAATATTGATGACTGATGATGGGATGAAGGATTGGGTGATGACAACGATCGCGCTATTTGGCACCAGTGCTGATCCCCCGACCGAGGGGCACCGCCTGATTTTGACCTGGTTAGCCCATCAGTTCGATCGCGTGGCGGTGTGGGTAGCGGATAATCCCTTTAAGTCACACCAGGCAACCCTGGCCGATCGGGTGGCCATGCTACGACTGCTAATCGAGTCTGCGGAAGTTTTGCGATCGCGGGTAGACCTGGACCCCCAACTCAGTCATTCCCGCACCTTGTTTACGGTGCAACGGGCACAGGAGCGCTGGCCAGAGGCCCAATTTTCACTGGTAATTGGCTCTGATCTAGTCACCCAATTGCCCACCTGGTATCAGGCGGCCCAACTGCTGCGCCAGGTTAAAGTGCTGGTCATCCCACGACCGGGGTATGCTATCCCCACCGAGGGGATTGAGCGGTTGCGCCAGATGGGAACCGAGGTGACGATCGCGGATTTACATGGTTTACCCGTTTCCTCCAGTCACTATCGAGAGGCACAGGATGCGGGGGTTTTGCCCGCCTCGGTACAAGCCTATATTCAACAACAACAGCTATACCGATGTCCGGGAGAAACCATTCAGACACCGTAAAGCAACAGCCCCTGGCAGATTTCAAGGTGGGGGTTGATAATGTCATTTTCTCGGTGGATACCAGCCAGAACCGCTTGCTGGTGTTGCTGGTGATGCGGCAGCAGGAGCCATTTTGGGGGCAGTGGTGCCTGCCGGGAACACTGGTGCGGCAAGGGGAATCCCTGGAAGATGCGGCCTATCGGGTTTTGGCAGAAAAAATTCGGGCGAATAATCTCTATCTGGAACAACTCTATACGTTTGATGAACCCTACCGTGAGGTGCGATCGCCCCCGCATCGCCTCCCGCATCGCTATTTATCAGTGAGTTACTTTGCGATCGTGCGGTTTGAGGAAGCGGAACTGATTGCTGATGGCGTGAGCGGTATTGCCTGGTATCCCCAAGCACAAGTGCCAACGCTGGCCTTTGAGCAGCAACGAATTCTTAATTATGGCTATCAGCGGCTACGCAATAAGTTGGAATATAGCCCGATCGCGTTTGAGGTTTTACCAGAACTCTTTACCCTAAATGATCTATACCAGTTTTACACCACCATTTTAGGAGAGAACTTCGCCGACTACTCCAATTTCCGAACCCGATTACTTAAACTAGGGTTTCTTAGTGATACGGGCTTAAAAGTTTCCCGTGGTGCTGGACGCCCCGCCAGTCTCTATCGCTTTGATGCAGTTGCCTTTGCCCCCCTAAAGGATAAGCCAATGGTCTTTATATGATTTCCATGAGATTTCCCATCAACTTTTACCATGTGGTAAATACTTGAAAATCTAAAATCTAAAATCTAAAATCTAAAATCTAAAATCTAAAATCTAAATCATGGACAATGAATCACACTTCAAGAATAATAAATTAGCCGTACTAATTGATGCCGAAAATATTAGTCCCAAGTCTATTGACCTTTTGTTTCGGGAAATTGCTAAGTATGGCACTATCCATGTCCGTCGGATCTATGGGGATTGGACCACACCGCAGTTGGGTAGCTGGAAAGATCAATTGCATAAATATTCGATTCAGCCCATTCAACAGTTTCGCTATACATCAGGAAAAAATGCCACCGATAGCGCTCTCATTATTGACGCAATGGATTTACTCTATACCCGTAATTTTGATGGGTTTTGTCTAGTCTCTAGCGACAGCGATTTCACTCGTTTGGTGAGTCGTATTCGCGAGGAAGGATTAATTGTCTATGGCTTTGGCGAGAAGAAAACGCCACAAGCATTTGTGAGTGCCTGTGATAAGTTTATCTATCTGGAAATCCTAACCCAAAAAATGGGAGAAATGGCACCCAACTCTTCCATGAGTTCGGAGGAAAGTGTAGCAACAAAATTATCTCGAAGTTTGGATAAGGAAGCGATCGTCACCTTGCCAATACCGGAAGAATTACTAGAGTTACTCAAGGATGCCTATGAGGCGGTATCGGGGGAGGATGGTTGGGCTAATCTGGGTCCCTTTGGTGCCCAAATCACGAGATTATCTCCCTCATTTGATGCTCGTACCTATGGCTTTAAGAAATTGGGGGAGTTGGTTCGTAAGATTAATATTTTTGAGGTCAAGCAACGGCCTAAGGGGTTATATATTAAGTTAAAGGAAAAGACTTGAGCTTGATTTAAGCTTAGCAGCCTATTCGTTAACAACTAAAAATAAGATATATGGAAATCACTCATCCCCTCACCCCCTCATCCACTCATCCCCTCACCCCCTAGGACTTTAGCCCACCGAAGCGTCGATCGCGTTTTTGGTAAGCTAACAATGCCTGGTGGAACGCTTCGCGATCGAAATCGGGCCAGAGGGTATCGGTAATATAAATCTCGGCGTAGGCGGTTTGCCAGAGCAGGAAGTTACTAATGCGCATTTCGCCACTGGTCCGAATCAACAAGTCGGGATCACAAACATTAGTGGTATAGAGATACCGCGAGAACAGGGCCTCGTCAATTTGATCCGGATTCAGGACACCCTCTTTAACCTGGGTGGCGATCGCCCGACAGGCTTGGACAATTTCTTGACGGCCACCGTAGTTAATCGCCACGGTGAAATGGATACCCTGGTTATCTTGGGTCGCCTCGACGGACTGGGCGATCGCCCGTTGGAGCGACTGGGGTAAGCCCGCCACATCCCCCGCGAACCAGATGCGCACATTTTCCCGCATCATTTCTTGCAATTCCTGCCAGAGGACCCGCTCGAACAGCGCCATCAGGAAGTCCACCTCGCCGTGGGGTCGTCGCCAGTTTTCGGTAGAAAAAGCATAGGCCGTCAGTGCGCCAATGCCCCAGTCATCACAGCAGCGCAGAATTTCTTTGAGGGCACTCACCCCTTGCCGGTGGCCCATTGTCCGGGGTAAGCCCCGGTTTTTTGCCCAGCGACCATTCCCATCCATCACAACGGCAACGTGCTGCGGTAGGCGATCACGGTCCAGATCAGTGGGCAGATCGCGTAGGGGCAAGGACTGAACAGTCATTTTCTCTCCCGTAAGGTGGACGGTGATAAGCGGAGCAGGCGGGCAAACACATTGAACCCTTTAAAGCTTAAATGACGGACCAGATCCCGGAGGTTAGGGGCGACGGGTTCCCGCTCGATCGATTGCGAAAACCGTTCTTCTAGTAACTCCTTTAGCTTACTGCTGGTGAGGGGACGGTTCATGCTCCCTTTCTCCGCCAGGGAAATCGACCCGGTTTCTTCCGAGACAACGACACAGACACAATTTTCAACCCGTTCGGTAATCCCTAGGGCAGCCCGATGTCGGGTACCCAAGCGACGAGAGGTGGGTTGCTCGGAAATGGGTAGAATCACCGCCGCCGCCGCAACCCGTGTCCCGCGAATCAGGACGGCCCCATCATGTAAAAGCGTCGTGGTTTGAAACAGCGTTTGCAACAGTTCCTTAGAGACTTCGGCATTGAGCTTTACGCCAGGGACGGAAAAGTCGCGATCGTCGATCGGATTGCCCGTTTCCAAAATAATCAACGCCCCCGTCCGGTTTTGTGATAACTCCTTCACCGCATCAACAATCTCATCAATCACCGTATCCCCACTCTGGGTTGTGCCCTGGCTGGGTTGAAACAGTTGCCAAATTTGGCCCCGTCCCAACTGCTCCAGCAAGCGTCGGAATTCGGACTGGAGGATCACCGCCATTGCCACCGCCGACCCAATCACCAGATTTTCCAGGACAAAGCTCAATAGCCGCAGTTTCAACCAATCGCTCAGGACCGCCGCCAAAACCAGGACAATAAACCCCCGCACAATCCAGAGGGTCCGCCGCTCCCCAATAATGACTAGGGCCAGGTAGATAATGACAAATACGCAGGCAACATCGATCAGGGGACGCAGGACTTCCAGGAGAGTCAGGATCGGGCTAGCCCAGCTGAGATTTGTCAGCCATTGCATCCAGGAATCCCCCATCAGTCTCCTAATCCACCTTGCCTACCGCCAGGAAGGGCGATTCACCTTTAGCGTCCCATAACAACTGTGTGGCATTTCGACCCAAGGCCCCACGTTATCTCAATCCTAATCGCCCAGTCTGTCATTTTACGGGTATCGGTAATGCGCCTATGATATGGGGATGTCATTCGCCTGGGCAAATACTGTGCGGACGGGTAGACAGTCTTGCCGGACCAGGTCCTCATAGGTTTCGCGGCGGATGATCAGGTTGGCTTCGCTGTTCGCGACTAAGACCGCTGCGGGCCGAGGGAGCCGATTATAGTTGGAGGCCATACTGTAATTGTAGGCACCCGTGGCCGGCACAACGACCACTTCGCCCGATCGCACCAGCGGTAATTGGGCCTGTTGGATCAAAATATCACCTGACTCACAGTGCTTCCCGGCAAGGGTTACCGTCGTGCTCAGGGGCGCAGACATTTGTTCCGCCGCCACCACACGATAGAGCGATTGATAGGTGATGGGGCGGGGATTGTCGGACATACCCCCATCGATGGTGACATAGGTGCGCATCCCTGGAATATGCTTCTGGCTGCCCACCGTATAGGCCGTGACGCAGGCGGGACCAATTAGCGATCGGCCCGGTTCGCAGAGCAGACGGGGATAGGGTAAATCCTGGGATTCACAAGCAGCGACCATTGCTGTACCGACAGCCTCAACCCAGGCGTCGATACTGGGCGGATCATCCCCCTCGGTATAGCGAATTCCCAATCCTCCCCCGATGTTGATCTCCTGGACGGGCAGCCCATAGCTCGTGGCTTTGCTAAAGGCTTGGATCACGACGCTGGCTAGATCCCGATGGGGTTGGAGTTCAAAAATTTGGGAACCGATGTGGGCGTGTAGGCCAATGCAGGCCAGTCCGGGTTGCTGACTCAGGAAATCAAACACCTCTGGCAATTGATCGGGGTCAAAGCCAAATTTGCTATCCAGGTGGCCGGTGCGAATGTATTCGTGGGTATGGCACTCAATCCCTGGTGTGAACCGGATCATCACCCGCACCGGGGTAGGCAAACGCTGACTGCCGTTATCGGCATTTGCCAACAGGTCTACCAGCGTATGTAGGTCGAGCCAGTTATCCGCCACGACCACACAACCCGAAGCGATCGCTAAGCGCAACTCTGCTGCGGATTTGTTATTGCCGTGTAGATAAATCGTGCGGGGATCAAGACCCGCTTGGAGCGCCGTATACAGTTCACCCCCGGAAACGACATCAATGCCCAAACCCTCCTGGGCCACGATCGCGCAAACCGCCAAACAATTCCACGCCTTGGAGGCATACAATACCAGGGATTCTCCTGGATAGTGACGTTGCAGGGCATCCCGGTACTGGCGACAGGCTGCCCGCAGGGTCGCCTCATCCAGGATATAGAGGGGGGACCCCCACTGCTGTACCAGGGTCACCACATCACAGCCACCGATCTCCAGATGATCCTGCGCATTTGCACGGGCGGTGAGGGGAAGCAAAAACTGATTGGGCGAAGCGCTACCGCGATCGTCGGGCAAGTCTGGCAAATACTGTTGACTGGTGGATACGGGAAGGGGAAGGTCAGGGCATAGCATGGCGCGATCGCTCAGGAGTAGGTGAATAGGTACGATAAAACAAAGAAAATTCAGTGTACCGGATTGACTGTTGTAACAGAGGGCATTTTAAAAGAGTAAAGGAGAAGTGCCTTCATCGGCCTTATTACTGAGTGTACAATCGGGGGCTGGTCACCTTGAGAAATTCTTGTCTACCTGCCGCACTACCCGTGGTCTGTAAGCGCCCCACGGTGGCGCAACTCCCGGCTATCTTGGCGCTCGATCACCTGTGCTTGGGTGGCTTCTGGAGTGCGGATGGCTATACGAAGGAACTCGATCGGGCCAGTAGCCAGTTTTGGGTCCTAGAACCGCTACCGACAGCGGGAATGAACCTGCCACCGCTCTTGGGGTTTGGCTGTTTTTGGGGCATTTTGGACGAAGCTCACATTACGATTCTGGGGGTGCATCCCGACTACCAAGGCCAAGGGTTAGGGCAAGCATTGCTCTTGAGTTTGCTGCAAGTGGCACGACAACAGGGGTTAGAGTGGGCCACGCTGGAGGTGCGGGTATCTAATGTGGCGGCCCGATCGCTCTACGGTAAATTTGGCTTCCAGGAAGCGGGTCGGCGTCCCCGTTACTATGCCGATACGGGGGAAGATGCGCTGTTGCTCTGGCGGGGAGGCTTACAACATCCAGAGTTTACGGATTTGCTCTGGGAATGGCAACAAGCCGCCGTCGAACGGTTGCAGCGATCGGGGTGGCAGTATACCTTTCCAACCCTCTAGATTTTCGGTGTTGAAATCGCTCCTGACTTCCAGACGGTGCATCTCTATTTTTTATGCGCCACAATAGAAAGTATTGGCCACTGCCTCTCCCTTGTTTGTCCAATTATGCAAACACCTGCCAACCTATTGAAAACACCATTAAGTTCACCTCTGATTTCTGTTAGCAAATCACCGACTGCCGACGCCATCCATGACGTACTCTCAACCGGTCGTGACGCCCACCGGGTTGTGATGGGAGAGAGTCGTGCTGACCGCCACCGGGGAATCCCAGATGCCAACACAACGCACCCTGAGCAGCCTGCTGCCCATCCCAATGAGGCCCCCCCCTCCCAGGCGAGCACCTTACCCTCGCCCTCAACCCTGAGCTTGGCTTCCCAGGATGTGCGCAGTGTCATTCAACAACAGAAGGAGCATGGATATGCCCTCACTACTAAATTGAATATCCTGTTTGTCACTAACGGTGCCCTGCTCACCAGCCTAACCCTGTCGCGATTGGTCATGGTACCCAGCGTTTTTAGCTTCCTGGAAGTGTTTAGCTTTTTGGCCAACTTTACCCTGCTGATCAATGCCTTCCTGCCCCGGCAAACGGCGATTAGTCCCAACCTGGAAGACCAGCGTTTTTTAGAACGGTACCTATCCCTATCGCCGGAAGAGTACCAACTCCAGATGCTCGTCAACTTGGCGCAAACGTATAATGCCAATAAGCAGCGGTTGGATGATGTCTCGGCATCGCTCCACTATTCTGCCTATGTGACCTGGGGGCTGGCCCTGATCATTTTGCTGCATATTGTGGTGGCATTTTTGATCCCGGATCTAGCGCATCTGTCGGGTTTGCCTTTGTTGCCAGGAATCTGATTTGCACGAGGATGTGGATGTTATGGATGCGAATCATGTCAAGGACCATGCGGTTGAACCCCCTAAGACGCCCTTGCCAGAGCCGGATAACGATAACATCACGGTTTTGAGCAGTAAGCTCCCTAATGAGCCGATTTTGCCCTGGAACCGGTATGACTCCCCCTGGTTAGAGTCAGAAGCGTCTGAGGCGGCAGAAGCGGAGGCAGAGGCAGCCGCGTCGGCGGCGGCCCCTCCAGTGGTGACCTCCCCAGAGTCAGCATCCCTAGGGCCGGAGACACCAGAGCCAAACACCCAGGCTGAGGCTGTCCCCCCAGGTCCCATCCCGCCCGCCGAGATCCCGCCGACTCCCCTGTCCCCGCCCCCAGGAGAGGGGGTACAACCGACTAAGGCGACGGTTGAGGCGGTGACGGCTGAGGCGATCGTGCCCCCCTTGCCAGCGACTAACCACTACTTGATCGATCTGGCCTTTGAGGGGACCACGGATTAGCGGGAAATTTGCCGGGGTTACTCTAACTGTCAAGCTTAATTTAGTAGGTTGGGTCAAACGCCATGTGTGTTGGGCCTCACCAAATCGACACCAACCTACAATCCTCCATTTTAGAAATGACAGACCACTAGCACAACAACTCATAACTTTCGCACAGTTTGTAGTGTGGGCTTTAGCCCGCCACGACTGAAGTCGTTACTACGAACATTGCAGAATTGACGATCGGGTCCACTCGCCGCAGTTCAACCGACGACGTTACGATCGTTGGAGTCTTCAGGTAAGCGTCCCGGCGGGAATCCCGCCAGGAAATTCCCCGGTAATGGCACAATGGGGGGGATAAGCGTGAGGGAACTATGGCGATCGCAGCGGGCGTACTCAAGATTGGATTACTCGGATTAGGGACGGTCGGGAGTGGAACTGCCGATATTCTGCTCCATGCCGATCGTCGCCATCCGCTCTTACAAAGCTTGACAATCCACCGCGTGGGGGTACGCAGCCTCGATAAGCCCCGCCCGGTAGATCTGCCCGCTAGCATCCTGACCACTGATCTGGAGAGCATTGTCACCGATCCTGATATTGCTATTGTCGTTGAGGTGATTGGGGGGTTAGAGCCAGCCCGTAGTTTGATCCTCAAGGCGATCGCCCACGGTAAGCATGTGGTGACAGCCAACAAGGCGGTGATTGCCCGCTATGGCGATGAAATTTTCACGGCTGCCGAAAAAGCGGGCGTATACGTGCTGGAAGAGGCGGCGGTCGGGGGTGGCATTCCCATCATTCAACCACTCAAGCAAGCCCTGAGCGTCAACCGCATTCGCACGATTACCGGAATTGTCAACGGCACCACCAACTATATTCTGACCCGGATGCGGGGGGAAGGAGCCGACTTTGCCGAGGTGCTGGCAGATGCCCAACGGTTGGGCTATGCCGAAGCGGACCCGACGGCGGATGTGGATGGTTTGGATGCAGCGGATAAGATCACGATTCTGGCTTCGTTGGCGTTTGGTAAGCGGATCAAGCTGGATGAGGTCTACTGCGAGGGGATTCGCCAGATTAGTGCGGCAGATATTGCCTATGCGGAACGGCTGGGCTTTGTGATTAAGCTCCTGGCGATCGCGGAGCAGGATTGGGAGCAGCTAGGAGCCGACGGTGAACCGCCCCGCCTTTCGGTGCGGGTCCATCCCACCCTGTTACCCCATTCCCATCCTCTGGCCAGCGTGAATGAGGTGTATAACGCTGTCTTGATTGAGGGTGAGCCGATCGGACAGGTGATGCTCTATGGTCCTGGTGCGGGGTCCGGTCCAACGGCGAGTGCGGTGGTGTCCGACATCCTCAACATTGCGGCGTTGCTAGGGATTACCCCAGCGTCCCAGGCGGGTCCTCTACATCCGCTGCTGGCTCCCAGTCACCAACAGGGGTGTCGAGTGAGTGCGATCGCTGATCTCAAGACCCGTTTTTATGCCCGTGTCCTCACCCAGGATCAACCGGGTGTGATTGGTAAGTTGGGGACCTGTTTCGGCAACCACGGCGTTAGTTTGGAGTCGGTAGTGCAAATCGATCTGCGGCAGGGTCGGGCTGAGATTGTGGTTGTGACCCACAATGTGCTGGAGCGCAACTTCCGGCAGGCCCTTGCGGAATTGCAAACTCTAGATGTGGTGTCCCAAATTCCCAGCGTGTTGCGGGTCCTAGCGGACAACCTTTAGCTTGCTATCGATGAAAATTCTCAATTTATTCATCTTGAAGTGCCGTATCGGGACTTTCCTGGGTTAAGCAATGACAACTTCGCGATCGGTGAGGCCGTAGCGGCGGGCAACACTATCGTCAATTTCGGGTTCGTAGGCGGTGACGGCTTGCCCCTAGGTAGTGAGGTACTGCTGCATAAAGGTTGCGATGGGGGTTTAGGAAACAGCAAACTCTGTGACTCTGCGCCGATCGCTTGGCTTAAAGCCTAATACAATCTGCTGTTTGGGAATTCCTAACGCAACCAATTCACCAGCAATTCCCTCTTCTGTCCCATCTTGCTGAATCCAAAGCTTTTGGCCAATGATATCAATGTGTAATAGGGTGCCATAGATGCGTCGGCCATTTTCCCATCCGACTTCAACTAATAGGTAATGATGGTTTTGGGTATCGATGATTGTTTCTAAGTGAATGTCGTTAGTTTCGCCTAAAAATTCAATATAGCTATTGAAAACTTGCTGAATAATTGATTGGTAAGTGGCTAGGTTGAAATCCATTGATTGATAACCTCCTGATCGGGATCGAATGTTAATAAACGAATCAACTTATCTTCCAGTAAAATTTGACCTGCTTCTTCTTCAAAGACTGTTTTGTAAACTGAATCGGTAACCGCTAGATAAAGGGTTCTTTCAGGAGCATAGCGAAGGAGTAATCGTTCATAAAGAATAAATTGACCGAGGGCATCTTCTAAATCTTTGATGTCAGAGGCATGGGTGAAGCTTTTGATTTCAACGGCGATTTTTTCTGTGCCACGATCGGCGGCAATCAAGCGTTCTGCCCCCAGGTCAACAAATAAATTTTTGCGCGTCAATCGAATCCGAAAGGGATCATGGGTGATTGTCCAGCCTGCTTTAACCAGGGAGTTTTTGACGCAATCATGGAAGATGTCTTTAGCAGGCATTTACTCATTCCTCCTCTCTATTATGGCCCGATCGCGATCGGTGAGGCCGTAGAGACGGGCAACGATCGCGTCAATTTCGGCTTCGTAGGAGGCGACGGCTTGTCCCTGGGCGGTGAGGTACTGCTGGAGGAGGGTTTTGATGCTGCCTCTGTCGGCGGGTGAGGTGGGGACAATGAAAACCAAAATATTTACTCTCCATCATTAGGCTGTTGTTTCTAAAAGAATTTGTTGCCAGGAGTTAGGACTGCGTTCGCTAATATAAAGAACTTCAATGCCAATGACTTTACCCTCAGCATTGTAATCCAAGATAATGCCGTCGCTCACTTCTTCGGACTCGACGATCTCCGTATCATTCAAACGTAGGGACAGGGCATCATCATCTTTATGAACAGTTAGTTTCATTTGAGTCTCCTATCAAAAAAGAGGGTTATCTCTCGGTTTGGAGAAACGTTAGGGTACCTCATCTTCCAGTAAGTTGTACAACCAGTGGATGACCTTTGGCAAGACGACTCACATTGAGGATAGAAAAGCCGATCACATTGCCGTCTGTATCGATGCGCTCCATGATGGCGTCATGGTCAGTTTCGCGCATATAACCAGGAGCATCGGAGAATTTTACTTCTAGAAAATCGGCTTCTGGATCAAACCAAACGGTTATAGATTTTGCCATAGATTGACTCCTTGCCTAAACCCTTTCAGTGAGTCGCCCCATTTCAACGCTCACGGTGTCAAAGCGATCGTCGTTGGGGTGATAGGCGAGGATTTCCATGCCAATGGGTTCGCCGGTGGTTTCGTCTTTGATTAAAATCACCCCATCTCCCAGTTCGGTTGCAATTTGATTTTTGCGCGGGGGTTGCCAAAATACCGTGAGTAATTCCATCTCTGGCTCGTAGTAGATTTTTATTTGTGCCATATTAAGTCTCCTTCTTTAATTGCGTCTGTTTGGTAGGCTGTGATCAGGAACCCGTCTCCGTTGAGTCGTCGCGCTACAGCAACAAGCCAACGTTTTACTTTGAGGGCAAAATAAAACAAAACGATGTTGGGATCGCGGCTGCTCTGACGGATTTCATCTGGATGGGTCAGGGTTTGGATGACCTCGGCTGCCAGATCGGCGATGTCTGGATGTTTAATGATCAGTTTTTGCCAGTATTCTTCAGAGGTGCGAACACGAAAGCCTAACGGGGTGAGGATTTCAAATTTACTCATTTATCTCTCCTTTCTATGATGGCCCGATCGCGATCGCTGAGGCCGTAGATGCGGGCAACATTCATGAGGCAGTTTTTAATTGATAAATAATAGGTCGATAGGTAGGTTGAGGAATTGGTTTGCCTTGCGATCGCGCTGTTTCTAGCCATGCCTGTTTGGCGATTTCTAATTCTTGGAGGGCTTCGGCTGGGGTTGCACCAAAGGCGGAACAAAATCGTAAATCGGGAATATCCGCAATGTATCCTTCATCATCTTCGCTGTAGAAAATATTGATGTGATAGTCCTTTAGATTCACCATATCTTAGAAGCTAACATTTTTAGGATTGTTGAGAACTTGCCGTAACAGTTTTTGTTTTTTGCTCATCTGTCCTTCCCCTCAATGATGGCGCGTTCTGCATCGGTGAGGCCGTAGAGACGGGTAACGATGTTGTCAATTGCGGCTTTGTAGGCGGCGATCGCTGCTCCCTGGCCGGTGAGGCACTGCTGGACAAGGGTTGCGATGCCTGGGCCTCTGTCTGCGGATGAGACGGGGATTGGCTGCTCATGTAGATGGAGTAGATTTAGGCATAGCGACTGTATGGGTAAACTGTCGAAATTCTTCGAGGGTGGGTTCGCTAGATTGATGCCGCTCTAGTGTGTAGTCGCCGCTGCCAACTTCGAGTTGCTGAAGGAAGCGCAACATACCAACGACTCCGAGCGAATCAATCAGAGCTTTGTAGCCATTTTTTCTGATTTCAGCTTGTTTCATGATTCGTACTCTCCTCTTGCAATAGTTGCATCAGCCAGACGACTGAATTTTCGACAGGGATAGTCACTACTTCAGGATACTGCTTAGCTTTCCGCAGCAGGCGATCGTCGGTGGTCAGGAAAATATCGACGGACGCTGCTTGGGCAAATGCCAGATGCAAGGCATCGTAAAGCTTAAATCCTAGCTGCATCAACTCCTGGGCATGAGCTTCAATTTTTGGGGTGGATGAAAGGTGGGTTTGAGCAATGGATAAGATGGCTTCTAGCTGTTCTTGTTTGGATGAATCAGTGTTTCTGGCGATTTCAAACCGAATTGCATCACTACTGAGTAGTGACCACTCTCGATCTTCGCATTTTTGGAGGATAGACAGCATGGCTTCAGCTTCCAGTTTAACCCTGGATTGTTGCAAGTCATCCAGCGGGCGGTTGAGGCAACAGACATCTGCATAAATGACACAGGGCTGGGTCATGGCTGACCTCGAATGATCTGCAATTCTACCTCCGTTAGCCCATAGAGCCGTGCCACAATTTCATCAATTTCGGCTTCGGCGGCGGTGACGGCTTGGCCTTGGGCGGTGAGGCACTGCTGGACTAGGGTTTCGATGCGGGCTTTGTCTGTGGGTGAAGCGGGAGGAATGGGGATTTGTTGAAGGTTTTCCTTGTATGCCTGTAAGTATCCATTTTGCAGATCGGTGCATATTTGTCTTAAGAACCACCACCCTGTTGAAGAGTTCAGCACTGCAACTACATACCTGCTCGCGCCCCCAATAATATGGAGGGCATTATTTGTAAAAAAGCCAGAATCATCAAAGGCAAATGTTGCGGAGTTCATAAATATGCAAAGAATAACCTTCGATCGCTCAAATTCTTGCCAGTAGGCAATATTATCCTGGATCTCATACCATTCATAACTTCCAGGCTTCCGCCCACCAGGAATACCAGGCATTAGACGATCCTTGAATTGTCGTAAATAGTTGTAGATAGCTGGATATTGTTTAATTTCAATTCCTCGACGGGTAAAAATTAGCCATAAATCTTGATAATCTACTTGCCAGCGTTTTACGTCGCGTCCCCGCAGGAAGGGTTTTAGGACTTCGGCAGAGGAGGGGTGTTCGGCGATCAGTAGATCGCGGGTCGCACGATCGACAACAAACGCTTCATTAAAACCCGTAACTACTCCCCGATAAAACCGATTGTTAACATACTCGCCTAACGGGGTCCCTGCCTCGCGTAGCTTTTTCAATAAACTTAGGGCCGTCTCATCCACAAACTGCCAACCCTCAGCCGTCAACGCTGCTTGGGGCATAGCAAAACTTTCCGACTGAACTACCGTTTCAAATTGGCTAATTGATTGCCCCATTTCCCAGTTCAACACCTTAAACGTTTGATTCTTAGGCTTCGCTTTCCGAGTAATCACGATCGTCGGATAGGCGATCGCTGCAAAAACAGGTGCATCACCAAAATCAATAATTTGCTGAATTTGTGTATTTTTCATCAAATATTCACGTAACTTCTTGCCATATCCCGCCCGGAAATACTTATTAGAAGAAATATAGGTTAAAACACCCTGTTCCCGCAGTAACCTCAAACCACGCTCATAGAAAAATACATATAAATCCGCTGTCCCTGTAAAACAGTCATACTGTCGCTTAAGCTCATCCTTGAGATGCTTAATTTGCTCCTGACGCACATAGGGAGGATTCCCAATCACCACGTCAAACCCGTGATGCTTTCGGAACACTTCATTAAAATAAATCCGAAAATCAAAAGTATCAGCACTTCCTGTCAATCCTTGAATAAGAGACTTAATTTCTCGATTAAACTGCGTTTTACGTGCAGAATTCGTCTCATTAAAAAAATTGAGCATTAATTGGTCAAGCTGATCTAATTGCTGATAGTTCAGGACATTGCCCTGATATTTTTTCACTTCTCCTCGTTGATCGACCCCCAGCAACGAGTTACCACAAACAATTTTGTAGTCCAGGTTAGGCAGGGGTTTGATACGGGTGTAGTCTTCTTCATCCACAACCAGCGACAGCCACAACCGCAGCTTGGCAATATCCACCGCGCCCGGATCAATGTCTACCCCGTAGATCGAGGACTGAATGGCATGACGTTTGAAAGCATAAGCAGTTCTCCCCTCTCCCTGGGGAGAGGGGCCGGGGGTGAGGGTCAAATACGTCGTCAACACCCCCCGCACTTTGACAATCTCCTGCATCATCCCCACCGGAAACGCCCCCGACCCGATCGCCGGATCACAAATCTTAATCTCAGCCAGCGCCGCATCGATCGCTGCCGCATTCACCCGCACCGACTCTGGCACCTGAAACTGATACGTCCGCGTTTCCGCCCCCCGTTGCACCACCTGCGCATCATTCGCGATCGCCCCCTCCCCCTGCCGCACCAACTGCTCCAAATCTCCACGCGGCACCCGCTCCTCATACTCATCCAGAGTCAGCGGCAACTGGCCCGACGGCAGAAGTGTTGAATCTTAAGATTTTATTTTCTAAAAATAGACACACTAATCCT
>JBBILC010000054.1:0-30379 GCA_037445115.1 Coleofasciculaceae cyanobacterium bin_20 | reverse complement strand
GCATCGGCGAGTTTCCTGCTGCGACCGCTGATTGGCCGCTTCTCCGATCGCTACGGGCGCGGGCTATTCATTACCTTGAGTCTGCTGTGCTATACGTTTGCGACGCTGATCCTCTGGTTGGCCCAAACAAAACCCCTCTTCCTAGGGGCCGCGCTGCTGGAGGGGGCTGGGTTTGGCGTCATCATGCCGATGATTTCGGCCCTCATGGCCGATCGCTCCCTGGAGCAGGAACGGGGGCGTGTCTTGGGTGTTTGTATGGGGGGTCTGGATTTGGGGATTGCGATCGCCGGACCACTGTTGGGCCTCATTGCCGAGCACGGGGGGTACGGCCCAGCTTTTGGCCTCGCTGCCATCCTGATGGCGATCGCCCTGGGGGTGTTCGTGACCCAGATTGGCAAGGATGTGCCGCGATCGCTCCAGTTTGCCCTAGGCCGAGGCCGCGACAGCTACCGCATTTCCACCTGAACAAACCTTAATAAGGCAGCTTGACCTGAATCCATGCTCCCCAGATAAGGACTTTCAAGTATTTTTAACGGGCGAGGAGGGATTCGAACCCCCGACACCGTGGTCCGTAGCCACGTGCTCTAGTCCACTGAGCTACACGCCCTTAGCTCCAGGATAATCATCCTAGCACAGCAACCGCCAGTCGTAACGTAAATTAATATTTTTTGCCCAATCGATGCCAGGGCGCAAGGGGGTTGCCGCTGCGGGGCCGCCCGCCTCAACTCCTCATAATTGCGTGGACACAGTTGCGAAAATGGGTATTGTTCGAGATGCCCTTAAGGTTAAGTTAGACCACCCATAAGCCCTTGCTTTCAGGACTGGGTTGTTGTGCTCCGGTGGTATTCCCGAATGATTGATCCTATTTTGATAAAAGTCCATATCACAAAAAGGAACCTTCGGATGGATTAGGTCAAGGATCTTCACATTTTGCCGTCAAAGCTCCCAACCCCCGTCCTAGTAACCCTTGGGTGCCTAATTCCAGCTAGACTTGGAGCCTATGCTCATCGAAGTATTACTATTGTTAATATTTTCGATTTTGAATCAGCATTATGATCAAGATTGTCAAGCGATCCAATTCAACTTACGCTTAATTCATAAAGGTAACCACACATTTAATGTGGATATTCCCGTAGTAAATATTCCTGGCCTTCGCGCTGGGGATCATTAAGCGTTGCACTTAGTTAAAGGATTTGAACCATGCCAATTGCAGTAGGGATGATTGAGACGAAGGGGTTTCCTGCGGTTGTAGAAGCTGCCGATGCGATGGTGAAGGCAGCGCGGGTCACGTTAGTGGGCTATGAAAAAATTGGCAGTGGCCGCGTTACCGTCATTGTGCGGGGAGATGTTTCGGAAGTGCAAGCCTCGGTTTCCGCAGGCTTAGACTCGGCTCGCCGCGTGGCTGGCGGTGAAATCCTGTCCCACCACATCATTGCCCGTCCCCACGAAAACCTGGAATACGTGCTGCCCATTCGCTATACCCCAGAAGTCGAGCAGTTCCGGGTGTAGCGATCGCGCCCTAGGGATCGCCATTGCAAGCACGGGCGATCGCCCCAACAGAATTGACTGACGATTGATTGACGATATTGACTGACGATTTAGAGGAAAGTAACAATGCCAATTGCGGTAGGGATGATTGAAACCCTGGGGTTCCCAGCGGTTGTAGAAGCAGCGGATGCAATGGTGAAAGCTGCCCGTGTGACCCTCGTCGGCTACGAAAAAATCGGTAGCGGTCGCGTGACTGTGATCGTCCGAGGGGATGTCTCGGAAGTACAAGCCTCGGTTTCTGCCGGTTTGGATTCCGTCAAGCGCGTGGCTGGGGGCCAAATGCTCTCCCACCACATCATTGCCCGTCCCCATGAAAATCTGGAATACGTGCTGCCCATTCGCTATACCGAAGCGGTGGAACAGTTCCGTGAAAATGCGAACGCGGTTCGGCCCTATCGCGCCTAAGCCATCATGCTCATTGCCAAAGTGCGGGGCACTGTCGTGAGTACCTATAAAGAACCCAGTCTGCAAGGGGTTAAACTTTTGGTCCTCCAGTTTATGGATGACGAAGGCCAACCCCTACCGGGCTATGAGGTGGCTGCCGATACCGTAGGCGCAGGTGTCGGCGAATGGGTGCTGGTTAGTCGCGGCAGTCCGGCTCGTCGGGTGCGGGATAGCCTGGACCGTCCGATCGATGCTGCCGTTGTTGCCATTATCGACACCATTAACGTCGAAAATCGCTTGATTTACAGCAAACGAGACGACGAGGCGCGATCGTGACCCGCTAAGCGTCCGATGCACCTAGCCATGACCAGTGGTGGGAGCAGGACGTACGGAGGTGTTGTGGTGGCACAGAAATGGCTGGCAGATAAAGGTAACCCCGGTAAACGGTAACCCCAATCGCGCGTGGATACTGGCAAAGGTCTGCTCACCAGACGATCCCTATAGAGTCCTTGTCAACATCCATCCCAAGCTAGCAATTGACGGTCATGGATTGCTTTTAATTCCGGTTAATTGCGGTTTAGTGACCGCTGATTTGAACGCTTGATCTGCGCTGAGTTTAAGAGGTTTCATTCATGGTTGCCCATCCGACTCCCCCAGGGAGTGCAACACGCATCGCGGCTCCCCCCACCCCCTGGTCCCAGACCCTTGCCGAACCTAAGATCCATGCCACCGCCTATGTCCACCCGTCCGCCAGTATTATTGGCGATGTGCAGGTGGGTGCCAACGTTCTGATCGCTCCCGGTACCTCCGTGCGGGCGGATGAAGGGGCCCCCTTCCGCATTGGTGAGGGTAGCAATATCCAGGATGGCGTTGTCATTCATGGTTTAGAGCGGGGCCGGGTGCTCGGCGATGACCAGCAGGAGTATTCGGTCTGGATTGGCCAGAACACCTCGATTACCCACAAGGCCCTGGTTCATGGTCCTTGTTATATTGGCAATGATTGTTTTATTGGCTTTCGTTCCACTGTTTTTAATGCCCGGGTTGGTCACGGTTGCATCATTATGATGCATGTCCTGATCCAGGATGTGGAAATTCCAGCGGGGAAATATGTGCCCTCCGGGGCCGTAATTACTAATCAGCAGCAAGTCGATCGCCTGACGGACGTGCGGGCCGAGGACTTGAACTTTGCCAGCCACGTGATTTCGATTAACGATGCCCTGCGGGCGGGCTACCACTGTGCCGCCGATGCCAGTTGTATTAACCCGATCCGCAATGCCATCACGCCCGATGACCCAACACACACACACGGACGCAGCGACGCGACTGAAGGAGGCAGGAGTATGAGCTATGGACTTAGTTCTGAGGTAGTGACTCAGGTTCGCAATTTACTTTCACAAGGCTACCGAATCGGTACAGAACACGCCGATGCCCGCCGCTTCCGCACGGGGTCTTGGCAGACCTGTGCGCCCATCCAATCCACCTATGAGGCCGAAGTGCTAAAGGGGTTGGGGGCCTGTCTCCAGGAACATGCGGGGGAATATGTGCGCCTGCTGGGGATTGATACCCAGGCAAAACGGCGAGTCCTGGAAATGATCATTCAGCAGCCGAATGGCAATCCTCCAGCACCCAGCAACATGGGTAGCCGAGTGGCCGCCGCCCCCAGTCAGTCTGTCAGTGCGGGGGCGACGACGGGAGCGAGTGCCGACGTCGCCAGTCAGGTCCGTCGCTTCCTGTCCCAAGGTTGCCGGATTGGGTTGGAGTATGCCAACGATCGCCGTTTTCGGACTGGGTCCTGGCAAAGTACCGCCCTCCAAGCCACCCACGAAGCGGGTATCCTCTCAGAACTGAACGCCTTCCTGCAAGAACACGCCAACGAATATGTGCGCCTCTTGGGGGTTGATCCCCAGGCGAAACGACGGGTAGGAGAGGTCTTGATCCAACGGCCCGGTCAAGCCGCCGCGATCGCGACCGATAGCCGCAGTAGTGCCGCCAGTCGTAGCGACAGTGCCCCTAGCTTTCGCAGTTATAGCCCGTCCGGCAATGGTCATGGGGGTGGGGAGCTCGCCAGCCAAGTCCGGCAACTCCTGGCCCAGGGCTACCAAGTTGGGGTGGAATATGCCAACGAACGCCGCTTCCGCACGGGGTCCTGGCAAAACGGCTCGATTCAAGCTAGCCATGAATCTGGCATCCTGGCCGAACTCGATGCGTTCCTACGGGATCATGCGGGCGAGTATGTGCGCCTCTTGGGGATTGATGCCAACGCGAAGCGCCGGGTGTCGGAGCAAATTATTCAGCGGCCCAATGGCCAGAGCAGTGGGAATGGGGCCGCTGCCTCAACCGCCGGTAAGGGCTTTGGGCAATCCTCCTACAGTGCGTCCAAGCCTAGCGGACGATCGCCAGGGAATGGGACGGCCAACCGTGCTGCCGCCACCGCCCTCGCTGCTGATATCGTGAGCCAGGTGCGTAAACTCCTATCCCAGGGGTATCGCATTGGCACGGAACATGCCACCCCCCGCCGCTTCCGCACGAGTTCCTGGGAAAGCTGTGCCCCCATCCCCTCGACTTCGGAGCGCGATGTCCTCCAAGCCCTCGAAGCCTGTTTGCAGGAACACCAGGGCGAATATGTGCGGCTATTGGGGATTGATACCAATGCCAAACGGCGGGTCCTGGAATTGGTCATCCAGAAGCCCTAGTGCCTCCTAGGGGGTGATCAAGCGTAATGTTGTTAGGTTGGGTCAAACGCGGTGCGATCCAACCAGGCCCGTAAATGTGTTGGGCCTCGCAGACTCGACACCAACCGACCCGTCTCCTTTTTAGGCATGACAAACCACCAGCCCTCCTTGAGCCTAGCCCTATCGAATCCATGCACCTGCAACCGCTACGATCGCCGGACTTATCAACCTACCTGAGTGGCGATGTGGTCATCCACCGCGATGCGGTCATCGCCCCAGGGGTGTTGATGCTGGCCGATCCCGGCAGTCGAATTCTCATCGGGGCTGGGGTTTGTATTGGCTTGGGGGCAATCCTCCATGCCCACGGCGGTGACCTGACGATCGAAGCCGGGGCCACGCTGGGGGCCGGGGTCCTGGTCGTTGGGGCGGGCTGTATTGGGGCCAATACCTGTATTGGCGCGACGACCACGGTGTTCAATACGTCGATCGATCGCGGTCAACTGATTCCCCCGGCCTCCCTCCTCGGCGACACCAGTCGGCAGATCGGGGGGACGCCAGAAACACCGATCCTGGAGGCAGAGCCTACGGTGTGCCACTCGGAGGTTCGCTATGCCGTTCCGGAGGCATCCGGAGGGCCGCCCCCACCGCCACAAGCAGAGCCAACCGCCACAGCAACAACGGCTCCGGCGGTGACTGCACCAACACCGGACACTCCCACGTCATCCCCCCCGGTATCTGAACCGTCCCCTGTGCCTGAACCTGAATTGTCGCCGAACCCACCAGGTTCGGTCTATGGTAAGGCCCATTTTGAGCGGTTACGGTATTATTTGTTCTCGCCGCCGCCGGGATCGCCCCCAGCGGGAGATGAGTAGTTAGGAAGGCGGATCATCGCCTTTATCTTCTGCGCTTGTGGGATAGCCGTCTCGGCTGTCTCGGCCATCTCGACGGTCTCCTGTTTGTCCATCGCCCGATCGCGGCAACCATAGCATCGAATGGGGTTTCTGTGTCACCATTGGATTGGCAAGTAGAGAACACCATGCAGATTCACCCCCAAATTACAGCATCGTCTCCAAATGGGCGGGGTACCGGTTCCCTCGATCTGAAGCCCAGTAGCGGGATGCCCCCAGCACAGCCAGATTTGGGAGCGTTGGGGTTGGTGTGTACCCACAGTTTTCCCGCCATTATTGGCACCGCAGACATGATGCTCAAGTCGGCAGATGTCAAGCTGGTGGGCTATGAGAAAACGGGGAGTGGTTTTTGTACGGCGATCGTGCGCGGACGGTTTGCCGATGTGCGGTTAGCCGTGAGCCAGGGGGCGGAAACGGCGAAGCAGTTTGAACAATTTGTCTCCAGCCTTGTGTTACCTCGGCCACTGCCAAATTTGGAATTGGTCTTACCGATTAGTAAAGATTTTGCCCGGATTGCCGCCCAGCAGGAAGGGAGTCGCATCAGTACCCATGCGGTGGGGTTACTGGAAACTCGCGGTTTTCCGGCAATGGTGGGGGCGGCGGACGCTATGCTCAAGTCAGCCAATGTGCAATTGGTGGGCTACGAGACGATCGGGGATGGCCTGTGTACGGCGATCGTGCAAGGGCGGGTGAGTGATGTCACGATCGCCGTGGAAGCGGGCATGTATGAAGCCGAACGGATTGGCGAACTCCATGCAATCATGGTGATTCCCCGGCCCCTGGAAGAACTCATGCAAGTGTTACCCCTAGCCACCCTGCAAGCCGAAACCCCCCAGCCCCTCCGCTTCCCGGTGGTCATCAAGGAAAAAGCCACCGAAACCGTGGTGGCCCAGTTGCCCGAATCGCAAGCAGCCCCGCTACAGATGGAAAATATCCCGCTTCACGAAGAGCAGTCCTGAGCCAGCGTGATCGGTTCACGCTTCTCACGCAACGGGAGCGTCAGAGGTTAGGGATACGCCTTGGATGGCGCAATCTAGCAACTGGATCGGGTGCCACACCGAAATTGTTTGCCCCTGTGCCCGTAAATGCAGTTGTAACTGGAGCGTACACCCCGGATTCGCGGAGGCAATCAGATCGGGTTGGGTGGCCAAGAGATTTTGCACCTTCTGCTGGCCTAACTCGGCGGCCACGTCCGGTTGCAGCATATTGTAAACCCCGGCACTGCCACAACACAGGGCCGCATCCACCGGTTCCCGTAGCACCAGGTTGGGAATCTGGCGTAATAACTGGCGCGGTTGCACACTGATGCGCTGGCCGTGGAGCAAATGGCAGGCATCCTGATACACCACCGTCAGGGGCCGATCGCCCATCAAGGGGTGCAAGGGAACCGTTAACCCCACCTCGGCTAAAAATTCCTGCACATCCCGCACTTGTTGGGCAAAGGCAACAGCCCGATCGCGGTAGACCGGATCATCCTGCAACAGGTGCCCGTATTCCTTTAAGGTATGGCCACAGCCAGCCGCATTGATGATGATCGCATCCACCCCCGTCTGGGCAAACCGATCGATCATCTGACGGGCCAGGGTTTGCGCCTGGGCTTCTTCGCCTTGATGGTAGGGCAACGCCGCACAACAGCCCTGCCCGGCGGGAATCACCACCTCACAACCATTAGCGGTCAATACCCGCACGGTTGCCGCATTCACCGCATCAAAAAACAACTGCTGTACACAGCCCAAAATCATTCCCACCCGATATCGCCGCGTTCCCTGGGCCGGAATCACCCCCGTTTGGGGAACTGGGGCCGGTCCCGATAGAGTGGGCAAGAGCGCCTCCATTGCCGCCAATTGGGGGGAGATCTGGGACAAAAGTTGGCTTTTCTGGACCCAAGTTTGTAGGCCCGATCGTTGATACAGTTGGAAAAACGGTAGGAACCAACGCAGGCGATCGGGATAGGGAAACAGTTGAAAAATCAGATTACGGAGCCAGCGATCGGCGAGGGGGCGATCGTAATTCCGTTCCACCTGGGGTCGCGTTGCGGCAATCAACTGGTCATACTGCACCCCCGACGGGCAGGTACTCACACAGGCCAAACAGCCCAAGCAACTATCAAAGTGACCCACCGTTGCCGAGGTGAGGCCCGCTTCCCCTTCGTTGATGGCATCCATCAGGTAGATTCGCCCACGGGGTGAATCGGTTTCTTTCCCAATCACCCGATAGCTCGGACAGGTGGCTAGGCAAAACCCGCAATGGACACAGGTATCAATTAACTTCGGGTCGGGGGGGTGCTGAGCATCAAAGGGCGCACCACCAGTTGGCAACGTTGTTCCTGGCAAAGGGCTGGGGGAAAGCGGCGTTGATAACGGAACCGCAGATGCGATCGGGGTTTGCATGAGGGTCTAAAGGGGTCTGTACGGATTGAGCCTAATCCCATTGTGCCGTAGAAGCCGTCGCGCTAATTCCCCTGTCAGGCAAGCGGCTAGGCACTTCACCCTAGCGCCTTTGGTCCTAGCGCCTCTGGATCAATCCCCAACTCCCGCAGCTTGGCGGCCAGCACAGCATTACGTTGCTGTTCGGCATCAGCCCGTTGTTGCGCTGCGTCAGCCCGTTGACGTTCGGTATCGGCCCGTTGTTGCGCTGCATTAGCCCGTTGACGTTCGGTGCCCAACTGTTGCTGCGCCTGCATGGCTGATTCTTCTGGAGTCGGGACTCGCTCGCCTGCGGGGGTGAAGAACCGCAGTTGCTCGTGGTCAACCCCCAGGTATAGCCCCAATTGCTCGCTCCACAGCCAACCCTGTTCCGTCGGCGCGATCGCCTCATACAGGCCATTGACCAGATGACCCCCCGCAAACTCCAGGCTATGGGGGTCAAACCAGAAGTAATCCGGGGTGCGGAAGATATCCTGATAAATTTGTTTTTTTAAGCCTCGGTCCTGATTGGCCGTCGAGTAGGACAGTAGTTCGACAATGATATTAGGATACTTGCCATCTTCCTCCCAGACCATCCAACTTTTGCGGGGGCGTTTCTCCGTGTCTAGGACGACAAAGAAATCGGGACCGTGAAAATCCTCGGTTTTGAGCCGACGGGCACTGTAGTAGATGGTGAGATTGCCAGCAGCAAAGTAGTCGGTTCGCTCCTGCCAGAGCCAGTCTAAACATTTCAGCAGCAGCAGGAGTTGTTGGAGATGCTGATAACTTTCCAATTCGGGTTCGTCACTATCGAGGTCAGTGGGGGGCAATATGACCCAAGGGGCCACGGCAGCCTCCCCAGCCGTTGCAACGGTTTCAGGGAAAGGAGGCTGCGTGGCGGTGTCTGGGATAGCAGCAGACATAGGGTGATTGGCTCATGGCAGGAGGAGATGGTTTTACTCTAGCGGTTTTTCCTGAAAAATAGGCATCATAGGAACAGTGATTGGCTATTTCCGCAAGCATCAATATGGATTTTCAAATTCAAGCTCCCTTTGAACCCACAGGTGATCAACCCCAGGCGATCGCGCAACTCAGCCAACTCCTGCGCCAAGACTATCCATTCCAAACCCTCCTGGGGGCAACAGGGACCGGTAAAACCCATACGATGGCACGGGTTATTGCCGAAATTGGTAAACCCACTTTGGTGTTAGCCCATAACAAAACCCTAGCCGCCCAACTGTGCAATGAATTACGGGAATTTTTTCCCCATAATGCGGTTGAGTATTTCATTTCTTATTATGACTACTACCAGCCGGAAGCCTATATTCCGGTAACCGATACCTATATTGAAAAAAGCGCTTCGATCAACGAGGAAATTGATATGTTGCGCCACTCGGCTACCCGATCGCTGTTTGAACGGCGAGATGTGATTGTGGTCGCTTCGATCAGTTGTATTTATGGCCTAGGGATTCCTTCGGAATACTTGAAGGCGGCGATTTCACTCAAAGTCGGAATGGAGACCGATCAGCGACGGATTTTGCGCGATTTATCAACCATTCAATATACCCGTAACGATCTGGATTTAGGGCGGGGACGCTTTCGGGTCAAAGGGGATGTCTTAGAAATTGGTCCGGCCTATGAGGATCGCATTATTCGGGTAGAATTTTTCGGAGACGAGATTGATGCCATTCGCTACGTTGATCCTATTACCAGCGCAACGTTGCAAAGCCTGGAAGCCGTGAATATTTATCCGGCTCGTCACTTTGTAACCCCGGAGGATCGTCTGGAGGAAGCCTGTGACGCGATCGCGGCGGAACTCAAGGAACGACTCCAGGTGCTTGAAGCGGCGGGCAAATTATTGGAGGCTCAACGCCTGGATCAACGCACCCGCTATGACCTGGAAATGTTACGACAAGTGGGTTACTGCAACGGGGTTGAAAACTATTCCCGCCACTTGGCTGGGCGGGTTGCGGGTGAACCGCCCGAATGTTTGATTGATTACTTTCCCCAGGACTGGCTGCTGGTGATGGATGAATCCCACGTGACGGTGCCCCAATTGCGCGGGATGTATAACGGCGACCAGGCCCGCAAGCGGGTCTTGATTGATCATGGTTTCCGGTTGCCCAGTGCGGCGGATAATCGTCCCCTGAAGGCGGAAGAATTTTGGCAGAAGGTGCGTCAATGTGTGTTTGTGTCTGCCACGCCTGGGGATTGGGAATTGGAGCAGTCGGGCGGTGAGTTTGAGGTGATAACTAACGGCAAAGCAGAAACCAAGGTTTATCTGCCGGGGACTGGGCGGGTGGTGGAGCAGGTGATTCGACCGACGGGGGTACTTGATCCGGAAATTTTTGTCCGGCCTACGCACGGTCAGGTGGATGATTTGTATAGTGAAATTCAACAGCGGGTGCAGCGTCAAGAACGGGTTTTGATTACCACTCTAACCAAGCGCATGGCGGAGGATTTGACTGAATATCTCCAAGAACGCCAAATCCGGGTGCGCTATTTGCATTCGGAAATTCATTCGATCGAGCGTATTGAAATTCTCCAGGATCTGCGCCAAGGGGAATTTGATGTCCTGATTGGGGTCAACCTGTTACGGGAGGGCTTAGATCTGCCCGAAGTGTCATTAGTGGCGATCCTGGATGCGGATAAGGAAGGGTTTCTGCGGGCGACGCGATCGCTGATCCAAACCATTGGTCGGGCAGCCCGTCATATTCGCGGACAAGCGATTCTCTATGCAGATAATATGACCGATAGTATGGTCCGGGCGATCGACGCCACCCAGCGTCGTCGTGAGATCCAGATGACCTATAACGAGCGGCATGGGATTACGCCCCAACCCATTCGTCCGCGATCGAGCAATGCGATTCTCTCCTTCCTGGAAATTTCCCGTCGCTTGAATGCCCAGGAACTCGAAACCGCCTACGAACACTTGACAGAACTGCCCCTAGAGCAAATCCCAGAGTTGATCACCCAATTAGAAGCCCAAATGAAGGCCGCAGCGAAAAATCTGGAGTTTGAAGAGGCAGCTAAGTTTCGCGATCAAATTAAACACCTGCGCGATCAATTATTAGGACAGCGATCGTTCAAGTCAACGCGTGACCTTAACTGAGTGTGAGTTCAGGGAAACCGTCTATTGCAACGGAGCTTGATAGCTAGCATTCAAACACTGAATTGTCGCAAGGTAAAAGTTCAGGGAAACCGTCTATTGCAACGGAGCTTGATAGAGGGTATCGCGCTGGCGGTAGGGTCTGCCGATCGCGATCGCGGCTCCCTGCAAATCCGCCACCGCCAGACAGGTTCCCCCTTGGGCACCGGCCATTGTCGAAATATGCTCCTCCATGAGGGTACCGCCGATATCGTTGCAGCCCCAGGTAAGGGCCTCAGTCGCGCCAGCTAAGCCTAACTTGACCCAACTGGGCTGGTGGTTGACAATCCAGTTACCCAGGAAAATCCGGGCGACAGCCATCAGTAAGAGCGCATCGGCCAACACGGGCTGATCGCGCCCAACCCGCCGCCGCAAAGAGGGAGGCGCATCCTGGCCCACAAAGGGAAGCAGAATAAATTCGGTGATGCGGGCCGGATAGCCCTGGGCGATCGCCATTTGCTGGAGCGAGCGCAGGTGGTTGAGATGTTCGATCTGGTGGGCGGGCGTTTCAATGTGGCCCGATAGGAGGGTGCTGGTGCTGGGCAGGCCCAGGCGATGGGCCGTGCTGACGATGTCCAGCCAGGTGGCGGTATTGATTTTTTCTGGACAGAGGACCTGACGCACCCGATCATTCAGTACTTCCGCCGCAGTTCCCGGCATCGATCCGACGCCAGCGGCTTGGAGGGTGCTAATCACTTCAGCACAGGATCGCTGGTCTTCCCGCGCCATAAAGGCAATTTCCTGGGGGGAAAAGGCATGAAGGTGGATCTGGGGAAAGGCAGATTTAATCGTGGTGACCAGTTGTTTATAGTAGGCCAGGGTTGAGCCTCCCAGCTTCGCCGCTGGATTCAGGCCCCCCTGCATACAAATTTCCGTCGCGCCCCGTCTTACGGCGTCTTCAGTCTTGGCCAGAATCGTGTCCCAATCCAGCCAGTAGGCTCCCGGTTGGTCCGCATCCCGCCGAAAGGCACAGAAGTTGCAATGCTGTTCGCAGATATTGGTGAAGTTAATATTGCGGTTGATCACATAGGTAACCGTATCCCCGGCTTGTCGCTGGCGGAGCCGATCGGCGGTGTCGCGAATTTGGGCGATCAGGTCAGAGTCGGTGGCTTGCAATAGGGCGATCGCTTCGGCAACGGTCAGGTCAGTGCCATCCAGAGCCTTGGCCAGCATCTCCGGAATCGGTGGCGGCGGATTGCGGGTGGGTTGGGAGGTGCGGGGGGAGGTTAAGGGCATGGCTCAAAATTCAAAATTCAAAATTTAAAACGTTTATTTCAGGGTGAGGTTGAAGGGCAGGCGGGCATACAGACCCAGGGGAGCAGGATGGGCCTGGAGCCAGGTGAGGGTTTGTTGCAGGCGTTGCCCCTCGGCGGTGAGGCGAGAAAGACCCGATGCCGGGGGGCGGCTGGGGGTGGGGAGGAGTTTGAGGGCGATCGCGTGCTGGAATAAGCGCTGGAGTAGTTGTTCTTCTAGCTTTCGTTGGGGAGGATATTCTGCGAGTTGCCAGTTGTCACCTAATTGGGCCTGTTCGGCAGCATAGGCGATCGCATCGTCCAGGTTACCGAGTTCATCGACTAGCCCTAACTTCTGGGCCGTTAACCCAGACCAGACCCGCCCTTCAGCCATTGCCGCCACCTTGGCCTTAGGTAGGTTACGGGCTTCCGCGATCGCCGTGAGAAAGCGATCGTAGATCTGATCAGCAAATTGTTGGCGCAGGGCCAGTTCTTGGGCTGTCAGCGGACGGGTCAGGGTTTCGCCTTCGGCAGCGGGGGCGGTTTTAATCGCATCAAAGGTCACCCCCTGGTTATTGGCCAATTGTTGGATATTGAGATGAATGCCAAAGACACCAATCGACCCTGTAATGGTTGTCGGTTCAGCAAAAATATGCCCTGCCGGGACAGCAATGCCATATCCCCCAGAGGCCGCCATATCGCCCATTGAAACGATCACGGGCTTGACTTTTTGGGTTAGGGCCACCTCCCGTTGGATCAGTTCCGACGCGATCGCGCCACCCCCAGGGCTGTTAATACGCAGGACGATCGCCTTCACCTGTTCATCGAGGCGCAGGGTGCGCAAATCGCGAATCAGGCGATCGCTGCCAATACTGGGTTGGCCATCAATGCCTTCCCCCGTGGTAATGTCCCCTTCCGCGTAGACCAGCGCAAGCCGAGGACGGTTATCCAGGGCAGGAGCAGGGGGGGTAAGGGTATCCGCGTAGGCACGGACGCCAATCTGGCGAAAGGGATCATCCCCCTCTGGTTTACCGCTGAGTTGCCGCAGTTCCGCCCACAGTTCGTCTTCATAAACGAGACGATCCACCAAACCTTGGGTTTTGGCTTGCTCCGCCGTCAGTAAACCGCCCTGATTAGCAATTGTTTGTACATCTTGCGGACGCAGTTGGCGGGCCTCACTCACTTGGGCCAGGGTAGTTTGCCAGAGATCCCCTAGCCATTGCTGGGTTTGGGTAATACTTTCCCGACTGCTTTGGGTTAGCAGCAACGGCTCAACCGCAGATTTATACTGGCCGACGCGCACCACTTGCACCCCCACCCCAAACTTTTTGAGGGCACCCGCTAAAAAGACGTTTTCAACCCCGAAGCCATTGAGTTCCAGTGCGCCAATCGGGTTCATCGCCAGGGTATCTGCTTCAGCAGCCAAGATATAGGCGGATTCCGCCCAATCCACCGCATAGGCAAGCACGGGTTTGCCGCTGGTGCGAAATTGGGCGATCGCCGATCGCACCGTCTGGAGTGAAGCAGGACCGGCCAGGCCGGTTCCGGCCCGCCCATCCAGGAACAGGGCCACAATATTGTCATCGGTGGCCGCTTGGGTGAGGGTCTGGGTGAGGGAATGCAAGGTAATGTGGGTATCCTCCTCGCCGAGGAGAACTTGACTGAACACACTCGCCGGATCAAAAGGCGGCGGCGAATCGGTCACGATCAGGGAAAGATCAAAGACTAAAATCGACTGGGCCTTGACCTTAGACGTGGGTTCACGGCTGGCGGTGGCAACCAGCAGGAACAGCAAGAGCGCCCCAAACCCGGTCATCACTAGGGAGGAGAACAGGATTAACCCAACGACCGTGGCGAGGATTTGTTTAAGAAAATCACGCATAGAAAAACGTTACCCACCCAACGATTGCCGTACTGAGATTGCGGGCGAACGAGCGAGCGGGGCGAGGCCCCCAGCCGATCGGGCTACATCCCTACCCCCATCCTACTCCGGATAATGAGGGTGACGGCAATAGACCTGCCTCAGTTGCTTTAGCCATCGCCGGAAGCTACGAAGCGGCGTGGGATGTACCCTATGCGGTGATACCTCATGCGGACGGAGAGACTCGAACTCTCACGTCAAAGACACTAGAACCTAAATCTAGCGCGTCTACCAATTCCGCCACGTCCGCAGATGCCTAGCTTTCCTATCCTACCAAATTTCCTTGCTGTCGCTGCAAAGCTGGCAGGAGATAGGTGCTTAAGGTCTGAGCATCGACCCCCAGGAGGGTCCGTTCGGCAGCCGCTAACCGTCCTGCTTGGGCATGCCACCATACCCCCGCCGCGATCGCTTCCCCCATCGCCTCACCCGCGATTCCCGCAGGGAGCGCTTCGCGAATTGCCGCCTGGGCCATCAGTCCGCCGAGTAGCCCCGTCAACACGTCACCACTGCCCCCCCGGGCTAGGGCCGGTGTACTGTCGGGATTGATCCATCGGGGGCCATCGGGGACCGCGACGATCGTCCGTGCCCCCTTAAGAACCACGATCGCACCACTGGTTTGGGCTGCCCGCGCCGCCTGGGTGACTCCATCGGTTTCGCTGGTTGCGAGGGTTGGGAACAACCGCCGAAATTCCCCCGCATGGGGTGTGAGAACGGTGGGGGCACGCCGATCGCGGCAAGCACTGGCAACGGTCTGCGTGGCTAACCAGTTCAGCCCATCGGCATCCAACAGCAGGGGACAGGTCTTAACGGCCAATAGCCGCGCCAGCACCGCTGCTGCGTCCAGGGTTAATCCCGGTCCCGCAGCGATCGCGCTGTAGGGACAATGGGTTATCAAATCCAAATCGGTGGGCAGATCAGCGATCGCCCCCGTTGCCGTCTCCGGACAACCCAGGATGAGGGCATCGGGCAGTTGGCTCACGAAAAAGGGTTTAAGCCGTTGGGGCACCGCGATCGAGAGCATCCCCACACCACTGGCCCGTGCGCCTAACCCGGCCAGCAGGGCCGCGCCCTGATAGCGTTCCGAGCCAGCGATGAGGAGCAAATGGCCTTGCTTATACTTGTGGGTGAGGGGGGGGCGATTCCGGGGCAACTGGGCGATCGCCGTGGCCGCTGTCAGTCGCTGGATGGGGGGGACTGTCCCCACCACTGCCTGGACCACCGCCAAGGGCAGACCAAAATCGATCAGGCTGAGATGCCCACCGTAGGGGAGGGCAGGGTCCTGCAACAGGCCAAGCTTCCACAGGCCCAAACACAGGGTGTGATCGGCCCGGATAGCGGTCCCTAAGGGCTGCCCCGTATCAGTGTGTAGGCCGGAGGGCAGATCAATACTCACGATCGCGGCCCCGGATTGGCTCACGCGATCGACTAGGGTTGCCATATCCCCAGCTAAGGGCCGTTCCAAGCCAAAGCCAAACAAACCATCGATCACTAGGCCACAGGCGAGAAGGGGTGCGATCGTATCTACCCAGGGAATGCCTAAATACTGGGCATACTGGGCATGGTTGGCGGTTAAGGGCTTTTGTTTGGTGATCGGGGCATGAATTAGAACGGTGTACCCTTGCAGATGAAGTTCACGGGCTACGACCAGCGCATCCCCGCCATTGTGGCCGGGACCGACCAATACGCCCACAGATTGACCGGCCAGTTGGGTACGGGGATAGAGGGTTTGAATGCGGGTCGCCACCAAACCAGCCACCTTTTCCATCAGGGCGGCAACCGGCATCCCCGCCGCGAACACCTGGGCCTCAATTTCCCGCATCTGGGCCGCTGTCACCACCCAGCGATCGCGGTCTGCTGGCCGAACTTCTCCAAATTCCGAGGGCGATACTCCGGGCCGTAATGGTGCTGTCATGACCTCATCCCCCCTGCCCATGCATTCAACCCGTTATTTCAGCGGTGAACTCCCTAATACCCAAAATAAACCCGGCTATTGCGAAAACCCGAACTTTGTAAAAAGTTATTCCAAAACTCCGCCTGACTGCGCCGATCGTAGGGACCGATCGCCACGTGTGGTCCTCGGGGTTTCGATCGGGTGACGACGCGTAACTCACTGCCCCCTAACACCTGCACCCGATTGGCAATCAAGGGCAATTCATCCTCCCGACCCGGAATCACCACAAAATAGGCCCGCACCCGTTCCGGGGGCAGCACCACTGGGGGTTGGGGATTGACAATCGGGGGGAGAACTTGGGGGGGGAAGGGGGTCAGGGTTGGATCACCAATCGGTGTCGTGGCGGGCGGCGTAGTCACGATCGCCGCATCCGTTAGAGTCAATACCCGCGCGGTAAACCCATGCATCGCCAGGGTATTCGCCTGTTGAATCGCATTGGATTCATAGCGGAACAAACCGGCCTGGATCACCGATCGCCCGTCTAGCGACCGGGTAAAGGCATCCGGCACAACCCCCTGTACCTGGGGCAACAGGTTAGGGCCACTGTTATCAATAATGACGACATAGTTGCCGATCGTGCCCAAACTTGGGGGTGGGGTATAGACATTCTGACTGGCGGGTGGCATCACCATTGTGGGTGAAAAGTCGAATTCTGTGCCGCTGGGAACCGTTGCTGGGGGAAAAGCGTTGGGATCGATCGACGGCGGTGGTGGCGGCAGGGCATCCCAAATGGGCGTCTGGGCTAAGCCCGGGGCGATCGCCTGAGCAACGACGCTGGCGATCGTCAGGAGTCCCATTCCCAGATGCCCTAAGCATCGCAGGGATAATCCTGGCGGCGATGGCTGGTGTTGATCTTGATATCGATTGGCTTGATCCGGCAACATGAGCGTCCTCCCACCCCATAGGCAGACCGTGCGGCAAATGGCCTCCGAGGCCACGATAGCTTCGCGACGCCAAAGGCGTATCGGGCAAAGTCGCCGATAGTCTATCACGCACAATTCAGAAGGTCGAATTTGAGCAGGAATATCCCCATGTGATTGTTGAATGACTGTCGCCCTCAACAGCAAACCTTGACCGTGGTCTCAAAAAACAACTCTACTAGGACACTTTTTGCACACCTGAATACTGCTGGTTTGACCCCCACGGTCTCGAATTCGCGGGTTTTCATCTGGTGGATGGCGTCTATAAACCGATCGACCCCACAGCAGCAGGTTGGCTATGGAGTCAACAGTGACAGCTATACTTGAGCATTGATCAGAAACAACTGCGTTTTTTCAGCCAGACCAGCGATCGCCTCCCCACACCAGAGGCAACAACAGCGGCAGCCACACAGCAACGGGTGGAGACATTCGCTGCGAAGTTACGCGCGGTCGGGATTGACCCAGATCAGGAAGTCTAAGTGCTAGAGTGAAAAGCACAGTGGGTTCATTAATGACCCGCAGGGATGATTCCCGGAGCCATTGACCTGATCTCTGCCCGAGCCAACGATTAAGCTCGGTTTAGACCCAATCCCGTATTCAGAGCCATACTGATCTGTCTTAGCCCGATTTTCGGTTTGACCATCCATGAGCTTGCCTTCCCCCAACGTAACGTTCCCCACCCTGCCTCCCCAACCCCCCTCGTCCCCAACCAAAGTGGTGGTAGGGCTATCGGGGGGGGTCGATAGTTCCGTGGCGGCTGCCCTCCTAGTGCAGCAGGGGTATGACGTGGTGGGCCTCACCCTGTGGCTGATGAAGGGGAAAGGCCAGTGTTGCTCCGAAGGGATGGTGGATGCGGCTGCCATCTGTGAGCAGTTGGGGATTCCCCATGAAATTGTGGATAGCCGCGATCGCTTCCAAACCCACATTGTGGATTACCTGATTACGGGTTACGGTGCGGGAATAACGCCCTTACCCTGCTCCCAATGCAATAAGGCGGTTAAATTCGGGCCAATGCTGGACTATGCCCGGGACACCCTGGGGGCCAGCCACGTGGCCACGGGTCACTACGCCCAAGTGCGCTACGATGCCGATCGCGATCGGATGCAACTCCTCCGGGCCGTCGATCACAATAAGGATCAGTCCTATTTTCTCTATGACCTGCCCCAGTCCATCCTGGCCCACCTCCTGTTCCCCCTCGGCAATCAGACCAAGGCTGATACCCGGCGCATTGCCAGCGATCTGGGCCTGAAGACGGCTGACAAGCCGGAAAGTCAAGATCTGTGTTTGGTTGAGTCCCACGGCTCCATGCGCACGTTTCTAGATCAGTACCTCGCCCCCAAGGCTGGGGATATTGTTGATCTAGAAGGGAAGGTGTTGGGGCAACATCAGGGTATTCACCACTACACGATCGGACAACGCCGGGGGATTGGCGTCGCCGCCGCTCAACCCTTATACGTGATTGGCCTTGATGTGGCTCGCAATCAAGTAATCGTGGGCGATCGTACCCAAGCCACCCAGCCCGACTGTACCGTGCGGCAGGTCAACTGGGTGTCGATCGCAGCCCCCTTAACCCCCATTGAGGCCAGCGTCCAAATTCGCTATCGTACCCCCGCGATCCCGGCCACGATCTTGCCGTTACCGGATGCCCGCGCCAAAATTGTATTTAGGGAGCCGCAGTTTGGCGTTACTCCAGGGCAAGCCGCAGTTTGGTATGAGGGGGATTGCCTACTGGGCGGTGGCCTTATTGAACCAGAAGCGGCTACGGTAACCCACCCGTGAGGATTGTTGACATATTTCTGCAAGCATAACTACAGTCAAAATGGTCTCGAATGGTTAAGCTTTGACACAGGCTAGTGGTACAGGAAACCATAGATTACTTAATTTAGGTCAAAAGTGTCTCAAATTATTACCCTTTTGCCCAGGGTTGCTTCAAAGGTCAATAACTTAAGTTAGATTACCTTCAAGGGCATTGTGCCCTGATCGAAAAAGTCGGCATCCCTTAGGGATGCGTTAAATGACTTCTCAAGGGGTGTTCTGCTGATCGGGCGATCGTGCGTCAGCACTTGGCTTTCCCAATCCAACTCTCACGGCGGGAACATTGAAAATGTCAACACTGTCCTTAATTCCTGAAGGGGCTAGCCTAGCAATAACGCTATGCCCAATGGAACGGTGAGTTGTCAGTGTGATTGGGCGGACTACCGACAAACGATGGGACTGGGCTGTTATGTCCACGACGACTGGGTTGGTATTCAGTTACCAGCCGCCACCTCTCCTTCAATAGGCTTTGTGCTGCTATGAAGCTTTCACCTTTTACCCACTACTATCTGCGTAAGCTATTGCGTGAGCGACTCGATCAATCCTCCGGGCCAGCTACGGTGTCGGCCCCAGTCAGGGAAAGCAATTTAAACGAGGTACTCGATGAACTCTATCCCAGTGAACCTAGCATTAGTATTGCGGTGAAAGAGCTGGAAAATTTGGTCAATAACCACCAATGGATTACCACCAAACATATTCAGAGCCAGGTGGACACGACTGCCATTGAGGATCGCATCTTACAGATCTTTGAGCCGAACCAAGTGGCGGCCCGCTCCCAACTAGAAGCCTCATTTGACCATACTCCATCCCTGGAGCAGCCAGTTGCAACTTCCCCCCGCGATGCCCTGAAGGCCAAGCTCAACCGCCAGCCCTTGGGGGTATGGTTAGTTGAGGCGGGCCTATTAACGCCCTATCAGGTCAAAGTTGCCTTGGTTGATCAGCAATACCAACCACGTTATCGATTTGGCGAGGTACTCCTATCGCGGGCCTGGATTAAGGCTAAGACCCTAGAGTTTTTCCTGCATTTGGAAGGGGCTTTTACACCGGAATTCCATCGCCTCAAGCTGGGACAGCGCCTCCAGGCAGCCGGTTTGGTGTCTGAAGCCGAGATTCAAACCGCGATCGCCCAGCAACGGCAGCAGCACCAACTGCGCCTCGGACAAATTTTCTTCCTGCAAGGGCTGATTCAACCCAAAACGGCTGATTTCTTTGCCCAATTCTAGGACGTAGGTCGGTACTTTGCTTGATGCCAAGGGCGCAGTCAAGATTAGTCAATATAAACCAGCAGGCCTTGTTGGGCGGCTGCCGTCTGTTGTAGAAACGCCCGAAGTTGCTGAAAATAGGCCAGTAAGTAGGCACGGACTTCAGCCTCTGAATCCTCCCCGAAGGTAGGATAAATTTCGGCTGCTTGCAGGCGCTCCAGCGAACAACGATCGCAAAAAGCCTGGTCATCCACTGTTGCTAGCCCGGTTGCGATGACGGCCACTTCGGCAGCCCGAAATGATCGGGCGGGGCCATAGCCAACATCCTCCTCCCCGATCGGCGTCCCCCCGATCACCAGAAATGCCTCTGGGAAGGTGCCTCCCCAGGCATCACCAGTCAGGAGGTAGTGAATACCGTGCCAAGCCTTGTCAAGGCTGAGGTAATCAGAATTGGGGTCATCAGGGGCCGCATCAATGATTGCATAGATAGCATCCGGATGGGCCAGAAGGTCGTCAATGCACTCATCGCTAACCTGCCGCAGGTTGCCGATCAAACTCATGGTCAGGATGCCTCCAGAAAAATAAGACATCGCCCCTTCGACAGGCTTAGGGTAAGCAGGACTCACCCGTTTGGGCTAAGGGTCAAAGCCATACATCTTAAGCTTGGCACTGTACTAGTGCAGCGCATAATTAATTATGCAACGTTTGTAGTTCACGCTTTAGCCTACAACGCCTCAAGTCGCTACTACCAACGTTGCGAAACTTTATGTTTACTGTACTAGTAGTTTGTCATACCTAAAATGATGGGTTGTCGGTTGGCGTCGAGACTGCGCAACCCAACACGCTCACTGACTTTGTTGGGTCGCACTGCGTTTGACCCAACCTACCCAATTAACTGCAACGCCTCAAGTCGCTACGACCAACACTGACTTTTTTGAGTGGCACTGCATTTGACCCAACCTACCCAATTAACCTTGACAGACGACTAGGGCAGCCGTGATTGCGACATTGATTGCGACAGGGCAAAGGGCGACTGGCAAGGCCGCTGATCCGGACAGCCGATCGCCTGTTCGGTTAAGGCAAGGTGGGGATGCACGGTACATTTCAGCCGATAGTCACCCGTGAAGTACTGACAGCGGGCACAGGGAATCCGATGCAAATGTTGGCTACTGCGCACACTTTCCCGCATAGCCCCCCACAAACTGGCCGCGACCAACAACATGAGTAGCCATGCCAAAATGGCACAGAGGGGTACTAAGTAGGGCTGAAGTGCCACCAGAAGGAAATGAAGCATCAGCAACACAGGCTATACCTGGGGAGGGTTCACGGGGAAAGTACGTTTGACTGAGGGTATTATCGCGAGGGAAGACCCAAAATTGAAAGACAGAGTTAAGAAACTCTACAAATCTTAAACTGCTGGCGAGGTAGATGGCTCTAACCGATCGCACAGTGCTCTGCGCTAGCGCTACGTTGCGTAAACGACTAGAATAAAATCGTTCTCTCTGGATTTGGGAAGCTCTGCCGCGATTCGTGCAGCGTTCGTATAGCGTCTCCACCGGAGAATGGCTATGGGAATCGGTGAATAATTGCGATGGCTGTGGAGCGCTCAGGTAGCGGTTGAACGAGCGCCAAGGAGATAGGCGTAGTGAGTCGTGAATAGCCAGTCCCAACGGCTAATTCCTCACTCCTAATTCCTCACTCCTAACTTCCTTGTAGGCTTGCATTGACTCCTGCTAACAACCCCTGAGTGTTGCGCTCGCGTAGCGTCTCCGAAGGAGAATCGCGCAGCGACGCCGACGGTAGATCGCGGGTAAGCCATCCCTACACGCTGAGAAGCTGAACCTGTAAGCTAAGGACTAAGCGCTACATGGATTTTTCGATTCGGACACTTCTGTCAAACTTCACCGATGACAAATTGGTTGCCCCTAAAGCTCTAGAAAAAAAACTAGGGTGTGAAGAGGAAACGAGCCAACACCAACTTCAGATTGCCCTCGATGCGCTGGAAAAAATTGGCATCCTGACCAAGGAACGGGGTAAATATCGGCGTGTGGTTGAGGAGGGCGTGATCGAAGGGAAGCTGCGATGTTCCAGTAAAGGCTTTGGATTCGCTATCCAGGATGCGGAGGAGGCGGATGATGTCTACATTCGTGAACAGTACCTCAGTAATGCCTGGAATGGCGATCGCGTCTTGGTGAAAGTCATGCGGGAAGGGGGACGGAAGCGGAGTCCTGAAGGTGAGGTGCGGCTGATTCTGGAGCGGGCCAATAGTTCGGTGCTGGCCAAGGTTAAACAAACGGAAGCGGGTGAATATCGAGCCGTGCCCCTCGACGATCGCCTGTTGTTTGAGGTTGATCTGGTGCCTCAAGCTGAACCGGATTTGGCAGCGGCGGTGGATCACCTCGTCAATGTTGCGGTCCTGCGCTATCCCTTAGGGCAACATCCGCCCCTGGGCAAGGTTGTCCAGATCCTGGGCACGGACGCCGAAGCCGCAGCGGATATCGATATTGTTTGCTGTAAGCATAGCCTGCCGCGAACGTTTCCGGACGCGGTTTTACGCGCCTTGGCCAGTCTGAATCTCACCCTGAGCAAAACGGAGATCAAACAACGGGAAGATCTGCGGGCCACCCCCACGATCGCATTTTTGGACCCCCCTTCAGCCGAGGCTCCGATCGAGTGTGCGTTCTCGCTGGCCAAGACATCGGCGGGCCACTGGCGCTTGGGGGTGCATATTGCCGATGTAACCCGCCTAGTCCCGATAGACTCTGCCCTCGATCGCGAAGCCCAACGGCGGGGAGTTGCCATCCCCCTGGGGAAGCTACGGATTCCCATGCTACCGGCGGCGATCATTGAGGCCGCTGCCCTCCAGCCCGGTGAGGACCGGATGACCATCTCCCTATTGGCCACCCTCGATCGCGAAGGCCAGTTACTTGAGTTTGAACTTCAGCCCACCGTTGTCCGGGTGGATCAGACGGTGACAGCAGCACAGGTAGCGGCGATCGTGGAGCCAGATGCCCCCAAGGGGGCGAAGACGGATCTCCCGACGGCGACGGTTGATCTGGTGAAACAATGCTTTGAGTTGAGCCAAATTCTTAAGGAAGAACGGCGACAACGGGGCGTCTTTGAACTGAGTCTCCCCTGCCAGCAGTTACCGGGAGAAACCCCGGATGCGCCCCCCACTATCCTGACCCGCCTACCCTACGATGACATGGGGACGGCGGGAGTCGTGGTGACGGCGGCCTCAGCGAGCCGAGCGATTGTGGCGGAACTGACGATGCTGACCAACCAGTTAGCGGCGCTCCATTTCCAATCTCTGGACGTTCCCGCCTTTTATCGAGTGCAACCGCCACCAGATCTGGAGGATGTGCAGGAACTGGTTCAACTGGCGGCAGGGCTAGGGGTCACGCTTGCCCTGGAGGCCGATGATCAGGTGCAACCCGAAGACTATCAGCACTTTATTCAGGAGTTTGCCCCGGCGGCTTCCCAACGCGTACTCACGTACTTGCTGCTGGATACCCTCAAACCCGTCGCCTATAGCCCCCAAGCCGGTGCTCATTTTGGGCTGGCGCTGAGTACTGGGTATGCCCAAATCACTTCGCCGCTGGAGCGTTATGCCGATCTGATGCAATTGCGCACGTTGCAAGCCGTGTTTACCGAGGGGCGAGATCGGCGTTCGACGCGATCGAAGGAGCGGGTTAATCTTCGCCACAGTGAATGCCACGGCAAGATTAATTGGAATGTCCTGCCCCCCGATAGCCAGCAGGAACTCATGAGCCAGATGCAAACCCTGGTGGGGCCGCTGAATGAGCGGGAACGGTTGGCCCAGGAAGCGGAGGCTGATCTGGCGGGGTTGAAAAAGGCCGAGTTCATGAAGGCTCATACCGGTAGTGTGTTCCCCGGCTTAGTGACTGGCGTCCAGTCCTACGGCTTTTTTGTCGAAATTGAAGACACGCTGGTGGAGGGGTTGGTACACGTCAGTTCACTGAAGGACGACTGGTATGAGTTTGATCCCAAACAACAGCGACTCGTTGGGCGCAAGAGCCGACGTCAGTATCGCTTGGGCGATCGCGTTAAAGTCCAGATCAAGAGCGTGGATTACTATCGTCAACAAATTGATCTAGGTGCAGTGGGCGGTGGTAGCGAAAGTGCGGAAGCCATTCCCTCGGATATTGAGGCCAGCCCGGAGGAGGTGGAAACCTCCCCGGCCCAACGCCGCCGTCGCCGTCGGCACGATTATCCAGAAGAGGAATAGATGGGACACAGGCCGCTGATTATTGGCGTCACGGGCGCATCGGGATTGATCTATGCGGTGCGGACGCTCAAGTTTTTGCTAGAGGCGGGGTACGCGATCGACCTGGTGGCATCCAAATCCACCCATCAGGTGTGGCAGGCAGAAAATCAGGTGCGGATGCCCGTGGACCTGGAGCAGCAGGCCCACTTCTGGCGGGACCAAGTGGGTGTCCCCCAAGCCGGGAGCCTGACCTGCCATGCCTGGGGCAATGTGGGAGCCACGATCGCCAGTGGTTCCTTCCGGACCCTGGGGATGCTGGTGATTCCTTGTAGCATGAGTACGATCGCCAAACTGGCCACAGGGCTGAGTACGGATTTGCTGGAACGGGCGGCGGATGTGCAATTGAAGGAGGGGCGACCGTTGGTGGTGGTCCCCCGCGAAACCCCCTTCAGCCTCATCCACCTGCGTAACCTGACGACCCTGGCCGAGGCGGGCTGTCGGATCGTGCCGGCCATTCCAGCCTGGTACCATCAACCGCAAACGATTTTGGATTTGGTCGATTTTGTTGTCGCTCGTGCCCTGGATCAATTGGCGATCGACTGTGTGCCCCTCGCGAGATGGCAGGGAAACAACTCAGGGGGGAGGGAGGATTAGATTTTAGATTTTAGATTTTAGATTTTAGATTTTCTGCATCGTAAGTAAGCATCATCAGTAAAGGGTGAAAGTGTATGGCAGCGGGCCGCTTCATTGTGGGACTGGGATTGCTGGCTGGGGGGGGGATCTTCCTGGCCCAAAATCTGTCCCGATCGCTGCCTCTAGTTGTGTTGGGGCAACCCACGATCGAGCTGCCGCTAGGGGTGTGGGTGATCCTGGGTGGCTTGGCGGGGGCAGGGACAACGGTGGTCTTAACCGCTCTGTTCCGCTGGTCTAACTATCTCACCCGTCAGGCGACAAAACGGGCAATGCGATTCTCCTCGGATGATGTGGCGCGAACGGAGGGGGGCGTGGGGGGATCTTCGGCTCCGATGCCACCACCCCGTGATATGGCTGGGGAGACAGCCGCCGAACCCCATCGTTGGCCCTGGTCGGTCTCCCCCCCGGTGGCCGCCTCCGCACCCACCCCAGGCCCAGCCGCAACGCCGCCTACCACACCAGCTCCTGGGTCGGCGGAGGTTTGGGATGATTGGGCGGTGGACGATCGCGATCAGGACTGGGAAGATCGGCGGCCAGAGGCTTCCCCTACCAGCCGTCTGTCAACACCGGCACCTACCCCGACTGAAGACCACCCCACTGACGATCGCCGTGATGAACCCCCCGCTGCTAGCCGCCGGAGTTCAGTCTACTCCTATAGTTCCCAAACCCCCCGTAATGCCGCCGTGGGGAGAGCTGAGGCGGTCTATGATGCCGAATATCGGGTCATTATTCCTCCCTATCGAGATTTGTCGGCAGATGCGATCGCGGACGACTATGCGGACGATCAGGCTGATGCTCCGGTGGCTGATCAGTACGACGAAGATCCGTACAACGAAACCAATGTCGATCTAGGCGAGGATGACGTTGAGGACGAGGAAGCGGACGACGATGCCGTGCTAGGGGATGAGGTCTTTGACGATTGGGAGACGGAGGCCAATGATGGGGATTGGTCCCGCCGCTAGGGGGGATGCTCGGCAGGCGATGCGGCGCTAAGGGGCAAGGTCTGTGCTGGAATCGCGGCCCCCTTGACCAGGGTACTGTTGCGAACAAAGTCCCCCAACAGATGGGGCGGATCGAGATCGGGTTTGCGTTGCAGAATGCGCCGGAACCGCCAGGAGGTAAAGCCAAGGGTCCAAGCTAGGTCGGTAAGGGCGGTGTATAACCAACCGTGGTTTTTCAGAAAGTAGCGGCGGCGGGATTCAAACCAGTAGATCGGACGCCGCTGGGGACGCTCATCCCGTTTCGTCACACCCGTACTTGACCCTGGAAAGTGGACGACCCGACTGGTGGGTACATACCAACACGGCCAACCAGCCCGCTGGGCCTGCAAGCAAAAGTCGGTTTCTTCAAAATACAAAAAGTAGCCCTCATCCAGCAGCCCAATCTGCTCAAACACCGATCGCCGAATCATCAGGCTAGCCCCTGACAACCAGTCTGTTGGGCAGGGAATGTCTGTCTTGGGTTGGGTAATGGTCCAAGGCGATAGCAGGCGCGTGATCAGTCCTAACCGAAATCCGGCATCGATTTCGCTTTGCAGGCTGGGGAACCGGAAGGCAGTGGGGCGCTGATTGCCCGCCAAATCTTCGAGGCCACTCCCCGCCATCCCCACCTCCGGGTGCTGCTCTAAAAAGCGCCAGAGGGTGTGAATAGCTCCTGGTCGCACGATCGTATCCGGGTTCAGAAGGTAGACATAGTCCGGGGGATGGGCTGCCGCTAGGGCAGGCCGAATGGCCAGGTTATTGCCATAGGCATAGCCGCCATTGTGGTCAGAGGGCAGGATGCCGACCCAATCTCCCCAGTTTTCAGTTGCGATCGCGGCTTGGAGTTTCTCAACCGAGCCATCGCCGGAGGCGTTGTCCACGACCACAACACGGGTGTTCTGGACGGTGTTGATTTCCGGCACCAGCGATCGCAGGCAATCGATCACCAGATCTGCTACCCGATAATTGACGATGACAACCAGCACGGCGCAAGACTCTGGCAAGGCGATCGGCAAAGGTAGCATAGGGAATCGTGTGCGGGACTGAGTGTGAGAAACGGGGGGAGAAGCGGGGTGTTAACAGCCTAACACAGCCAGTATATGGACCCTCTAGAGCGGGGGGGAGCGCTAACGCTAGACGATCGCCGTTAGTACCCCTTGGCCTGCGGTCCTACAGACAACTGGTTGCCGATCGCGATCAGAGAATTAACCCTACCGGTAGCCATTGCGCTCAGATGAGATCCAGGCCAATAGGGGCAGGGGATAAGCTCGCACGGGCGGTCAAGGCCAAGGCTTAATACTCGGGAACCGAGGCATCCACTTCCCGGCTCCAGGCGGTAATGCCCCCGACGACATTCGTGCCTTCGATCCCGGCCTGTTTCAGAATTGCCAGGGCCTTAGCCGATCGCCCGCCCATCTTGCAGTGGGCAATGAGGCGATGACCATTGACGAGTTCGCGTACCTTATCAACCCCGGGTCCCTGTTCGATCTCCGGTAGGGGAATCAGGACTGCACCGGGAATTCGAGCAATTTCGTACTCATGGGGATTGCGCACGTCGATCAGGACAAAACCATCTTCGCCGCTGTCGAGGAGTTGTTTGAGGTCGCGCACCGACATTTCGGGAATGGCCTGTTGTTGTTGGGCTTCCTGGGCCTTGGCTTGTGGAATGCCGCAGAATTGCTCGTAGTCGATGAGTTTTTCGATCACAGGCCGTTCTGGGTTGGGCCGCAGCTTCAGTTCCCGGAATTTCATATTGAGGGCATCGTAAAGCAGCAGGCGACCGCTGAGGGTGGTCCCTTTGCCCAGGATGATCTTCACGGTTTCCGTGGCCTGAATCACGCCAATGATCCCCGGCAGAATTCCTAGCACGCCGCCTTCGGCACAGGAGGGGACCATTCCCGGTGGGGGCGGTTCGGGATAAAGGTCGCGGTAGTTGGGTCCGCCTTCGTAGTTAAAGACGGTGGCTTGGCCTTCAAACCGGAAGATGGAACCGTAGACGTTGGGTTTGTTGGTGAGCACGCAGGCATCGTTGACGAGGTAGCGGGTGGGGAAGTTGTCGGTACCGTCAACAATCACGTCGTAGGGTTCAAACAGTTGCAGGGCGTTTTCCGATGACAGCCGCACGTTGTGCAGGTCCACCTGACAGGCGGGGTTGATTTCGTGGATGCGGTCCTTGGCCGATTCGATCTTGGGCTTGCCGACCCAGGAGGTGCCGTGGATCACCTGGCGTTGCAGGTTGGAGCGATCGACGATATCGAAATCGACAATGCCAATGCGGCCAATTCCCGCTGCGGCCAGATAGAGCAACAGGGGGGAACCCAGACCACCCGTGCCGATACACAGGACACTGGCGGCTTTCAAGCGTTTTTGGCCCTCCAGGCCCACCTCTGGGAGGATTAGGTGGCGGGAGTAGCGTTCGTATTCTTCTTTCGTTAACTGGATCTCGTCCAGGTTAGGATTCAACATAATTCAGTGATTGGCGATCGCGGGGCGATCGGGTGTGCGCAAGGGACAGTGTTCAGCCTGTGGGATTTAGTCTGACGATCTAAATTTTAGCCTGAGGATCTAGCCTAACAGATCAAGCTGGGGTCCGATCTGGGCAACTGTTTGTGGAGAGGCTGTCACGAAGTCTGCGATCGTTTCAGATGCGCCAAGTGGGCCGCGATCTCACTTCCATGTCCTTGGGATAGCGCTTGCCGTGAAACAGGATGAAGTCGCAGATATAGTAAACCTAGGACTTCTCGGTCTTGAGGCTGAAATGCCAAAGGCGAATGGCTTGTCTGGCCTGATCCAGCAGGCGAGGTAGCGGTGACTGGCTTGGCAGCATCGTGATACAGGGATGGATAACACCCGGATATCAAGTGCTATCACTTAAAAGTGACGGATAACACCCTAATTTCCCTAGCTTCAACGCCAGAAGTGATGGATAACACCCTAGAATTTTGGAGTCAAAGGTTAACTTTAATGAATAAAACCCAAAATACAGGTATTACAGCACTTCCATACTCGGTGAGGTACAGGCAAGGGGCTTAAGCCCCTTGTTCGCAAGGCTTGACAGTACTTCATTATAGAGGGAACGGCTGTATCACGCGGATCTTCATGATAAGATCCCAATATTCGGGCTTGCCCATCAAATCTGACGTTGGATACGTAGTTGGGCGGCTTCATATTTCGGTGAGGGCAGTCCCCTAAATTTGTCTGTCAAAATCAAGGGCAGTTATGATTGAGATAACCCTCATGTCGCAGGGGTCTAAGCTAGACTATTTATACTGCCTGATGTTCGAGGTCATGTATGGCTAATAAAGTCGTTGTTGTCGTAGATAATTCAAATGTCTTTATTGAAGGGCAGAAATTCAGTGCCAAAATGAAGGGCATAGTTAAGCAAAGCCCTACTGATAGAGATCCACAAGATCCATCTTGGCGCATCGATTTTGGAAAGCTATTGCTGGCAGTTTCAAATGGCAGAACCGTTGCACATGCTGTCCTTGTAGGATCAAGACCCCCACAAAATGATACTGTCTGGCAAGCCGCGAAAGACAATGGCTTCTCAGTAACAGTGCATGACCGCAATGCAATGAACGAAGAGAAAGCTGTTGATACAGAGCTTGTTGCTCAAGCGACTGAAATTATTTGTACTGCATCAGAGGTGATGGATTTAGCTATTCTCTCTGGAGACAGGGATTTCATACCCTTGGTAAGTGTCGCCCATCGACGGCATTGGATAGCTGAAATGTGGGCATTCAAGAACGCTTATAATCCCGCTGGTCAGATGGCAATGGAGGTTGACTCTATCAAACCACTTGACGACATCTTCAATGAAATAAGCATATATGCGTATTCCTATCCTTAAAATGCGGTTTTAGAAGCTAATCTGTTCTTCTTCCAGCCTCAAATTGTTCATATCTCCACATGAGAGTAGTGATATGCCCTTAAGTGAACTGCTTCCTACTGTTGCTCAGTTATCACACCAAGACAAGTTACGCCTAATTCATTTTCTTCTGCTTGCAGTTGCTCAAGAGGAAGGCTATGAACTACAAACAACGGAGACTCAGACTCAAGAAAACTTATTATTGAAACAGTTAGAAGCTACTGAGGCGGTTGTATGGTCGCCCTATGATGCTCATGGAGCCGCTCAAACTCTCTCAGAACTTCTAGTGGCAGCAAGGCAAGAGGGCAATGCTTAACGGTCAGCGATTTCCTTTCATTGAGCGCACCAACAGCGCAGGGCTGTCCAGCGTAATGCCTTACTTGCCAATAACCCTGAGCTACCGAGATCGGTCTGTAGAAATGATGGCTTTGCTGGACACTGGTGCAAGCGTCCAGAAGTGTTGAATCTTAAGATTTTATTTTCTAAAAATAGACACACTAATCC
>JBBILC010000053.1:0-30625 GCA_037445115.1 Coleofasciculaceae cyanobacterium bin_20 | reverse complement strand
TACACGATTAGAGGCTATTTTTTAACACATTTCCTATCATTCAACACTTCTGATAATTGCCTAGTCTATTTAGATCACTATTTTGGCCCAGGTAGTCTCAAAAAAGCCTTCTTTGGTTAGACTAAAACTCAGGTATAACCACGAGTTTAAGCCAAATATCAAGACCTACCCTGACCGATCGCTGATGTGATACTCACGAAGCCAACTACGCTTAATTTAGACAATTGGAAGCTTGCTATGAAACCCTTAAAATCTGTTCTTTTAACCTCTGGCCTGGTAAGTTCGCTCGCGATCGCACCAACGTTGGCGACAGAAGGACCAGACCCCACAGCTACCCCCCAACCCGTCAGTACCCCCGCCGCGATCGCCCCGGCCTTTACTGCCCTCTCGGAACTGACGGCCACCGACCCAACCGCTACCCTGGAATCAGCCCCAGCTTCTCCCGCGCCGCGCCCTAACCCTGCCACCGCGATCGCGACGACCCCAATCCCAATCCCAACGATCGTGGCTCCGGCAACAATGCCCCTATCACCGCTCACGACGACCAAACTCCCCCTAGCGTCATCCCCTTCACCCGCTACCGCTGCCTGGGCGATCGCGCAAGCTGATGGGGATACGGCCTCGGAAACGACCGATGAGTCAGCCGATTTCATAACTGAGCAGACCGCCGATCCAAGCCCTGAGCCAACGGCTGAGCCAACCGACGCTCTGACTGACCCAGACGCCGATGCCCCCCCTGCATCGACCAGCCCCCGTTGGCAATTTTCCTTTGAACCCTATGGCTTGGTCCCGATCGGGGTTAATGGGGATGTCACGGCACGCGGTCGGACTGCCGATGTCAGTGTCGATCTGGGTGATATTCTTGAGAGCCTTGATATGGCTTTCTTTGGGCGGTTTGAAGGTTGGCGCGGTCCCGTTGGCTTTATCTTTGATACCTCCTATAGCAGTGTGAGTGCTAACAGCGAGGTGTCATTACCTTTGCGCAATGAGAATCGCCAGCTAGATATTGATACTGACGTGCAAGCCCAGTTCACCCGCTTTGACTTCGGGGCTGGTTATCGCTTTGGTATTAAGAATCCCCAGGCAGAGACAGAATTTGGCCTCGGTCCCGTTCTTATTGATGTGATCGCGGGGTTGCGGGTACAAAACCTCCAACAAGAACTTGACCTCGATGCTGACTTGAATCTGCGGCGGAATTTAGACATTCAGCGGGATTTTGAAAAGCGTAAAACCACCACCGTGGTTGAACCCCTCCTCAGTAGTCGCATCCGTTGGAATCTATCGGAGAAACTTGCTGCCGGACTGCGCGGCGATATCTCTGGATTTGGCATTGACGGTTTAACCTTAACCTGGGCAGTGCAAGGCGGCATTGACTGGATGTTTTCCGGCAATACGTCCCTCCTGTTGGGCTATCGGGTTGGGCAACTGAAGTACAGTACCGGTAGTGGTGATGATGAGTTTGGGGCTGATCTGGTTTCCCACGGCCCCTATTTGGGGATGCGCTTCCGGTTCTGAGGCGGGGAAACCGTTGCCGTTGATCCACGATCGAGATTAGATTGAACGATAATTTCAAGATAGGCAGGGAATCTCAATCATTGCTAAATAATTGTGGCACCCCATAGCTGATTAAATCGAATTGATTAAAGCCCTTAGCACCCACAGGAAAAACCAATGCCAACAGCAACCACGAGCGATGGAATCCAGATCTACTACGAGGATATGGGGCAAGGCGAACCGGCCCTGCTTTTGATGACGGCCTGGTGCATGAGCCATTCCCTCTATCGGCATCTTTTACCCAAATGTGCGGAACATCGACGGACCTTAGCCCTCGACTGGCGAGGACATGGCCAATCGGAAGTTCCCAAGGACGATTTTGGCGCGGAAGGGTTAATTAAAGATGCCCTCGCCGTGATTGAAGCCAGTGGGGTCCAGCAGGTTATCCCCGTTTCCGCTTCCCATTCCGGTTGGATTACGGTCGAACTACGCCGCATCCTGGGCGATCGCGTCCCCAAGGTGATTAATACGGATTGGCCGATCCTGCCGCCCCCCCAACCCTATATGGATCTGGTCCATGCCCTGGGCACACCAGAGACCTGGGAACAAGCACGGGCGACCCTGTTCGATATCTGGCTGGAAGGGGTTGATAACCCGGAGGTCATCAGCTTTGTCCGAGAGGAAATGGCAAGCTATGGGGCAGATACCTGGCTGCGATCGGGTCGGGTGATCGGCTCCAACTATGCCGTTGGGGGTTATCCCCTCCAGGCCCTCAGTAGTATGAGTCCCAACATCCCGGCTTTGCATATCTACTCGCAGCCACCGGAGCAGGAGTATTTGCAAGCCCAACTCGACTTTGCGACGGGGAATCCCTGGTTCCATGTCTACCGATTAGCGGCCCATTCCCATTTCCCGACTCTGGAAGTGGCGGATGAAATTGCTGCGGTGATTGAACAATTTGTGACGGCCTAAGAAGCTGTTTGAAAAGTCCAAAGACGGGTGATTGGACGACTAAAGTCGTTACTACGAACTTAGCTGATCTTTTGAGAAGCGGTGGTTGGACGACTAAAGTCGTTACTACGAACTTAGCTGATCTTTTGAGAAGCGGTGGTTGGACGACTAAAGTCGTTACGACGAACTTAGCTGATCTTGCGTTGTTTGTAGTTGCGGGTTTGCCGCAATCTCCCCTTTTTTAATAGCTTTTAGACACTTGTGGGGTGGGCCTCTCGCCTGCCCTTAACCCAGCACACAATTAAAACAGTATTGACGGCATAGCCGGGAAGTAAGTATGACAACCTATGATTATGTGGTCATTGGGGCTGGTTCAGCCGGGTGTGTGTTAGCCAATCGCCTGACGGCAGACCCAAATGTAACCGTGTTGCTGTTGGAAGCGGGCGATCGCGATACAAAACCCGAAATTCAGATTCCGCCTGCTTGGGTGACCCTACTCGGCTCGGAGATCGACTGGCAATATATGACGGAAGTTGAACCGGGTCTGGCGAATCGCCAACTGCGGCAGGCGCGGGGCAAGGTGCTGGGGGGGACCAGTGCCATTAACGCCATGATCTATATCCGGGCTAATGCCAAAAACTACGATGGTTGGCAGGCAGCAGGGAATGCCGGTTGGGGCTATGAGGATGTGTTGCCCTATTTCCGAAAGTCGGAAAACTACCAAGGGGAAGCGTCAAAATTTCATGGCACCGAGGGTTCTCTGGCGGTATCGGCGCTGTCAGCCCCCCACCCCCTGTCCAACTGTTTTATTGATGCCGCAGTCAGTCTGGGGTATCCCCGAAATCCGGATTTCAATGGGGAAAGTCAACTGGGGGCCGGGTTTTACCCCCTCAATACGAAAGAGGGTAAACGGCACAGTTGCGCGACGGCCTTCCTTGATCCGATTCGCGATCGCCCGAATTTGACCATTGCCACGGGTGCCCAGGCAACCCACCTGCTGTTTAGTGGCGATCGCGTTTCAGGGGTGGCCTATCAACAAAATGGCGTGATGCAGGAAGTGACTACCGATCGCGAAGTCATTCTCACAGCAGGGGTTTTTGATTCGCCGAAATTGCTACTCCTGTCGGGGATTGGTCCCGCCGATCAACTGCGTGCCCTAGAAATTCCGGTGAAGGTAGACTTACCCGGTGTGGGCCAGAATTTGCATGATCATTTGCTTGTTTCTGTGGGATATCAAGCCACGCAGGACGTGCCTCCCCCGGCCCCCGATAGCAACCTAGGAGAAGCGGGTCTATTCCTGCATAGTCAGAACCGGACGGATGCGGCCCCGGATCTACAACTCGTCTTCCTGCCCGTAATCTTTGTGAATCCAGCCTTTGCCCGCGAAAATGCCCAGGGTTTTACGGTCTTGACGGGTCTCGTTGATCCCAAGAGCCGGGGTCACTTGCAACTGCGATCGGCTGATCCCTTGGCTCCGCCCCGCATTTTGGTGAACTATCTCCAGCAGCAGGCGGATGTGGATGCCTTAGTAACAGGGGTGAAACGGACTCGCGAACTATTACAGGCGGGGGCTTTCGATCCGTTCCGAGGTGAGGAAATTGCACCCGGTGCAGCGGTGGTGAGTGATGACGCGATCGCGACCTATGTTCGGCAGGTCAGTGAGGCGTTTTGGCACTCAGTCGGCACCTGCAAAATGGGGAATGATCCTCTGGCGGTGGTGGATGATCAATTGCGGGTGCGGGGAGTTACGGGCCTACGGGTTGCCGATGCTTCGATCATGCCCACTATTCCCACTGGCAACACCCATGCCCCCACAATGATGATCGCGGAAAAAGCAGCAGATTTGATCAAAAACAGTACCCATTAGGTTGATACAGCACTTCCATACTCGGTGAGGTACAAGCAAGGGGCTTAAGCCCCTTGTTCGCAAGGCTTGTTGGACCCAATTTACGCGATCACGGATTAATCCGTCATAATTAGCGAAAGTTCAAATTGCCCTATTCTGGGCCAGCCCGCACAGTTTTTTAAGCCTAATTTGTCCCTAAGGCTTGCCTAGCGGCTAGAGAAGTGACCGGTCATTGCGATCGACTCACAACTAACATGGCTAACCTGATCTTCCCCTTTGGTTTTCTGGTGGGGTGGGCCTCTGGCCTGCCATTGCGAACCTCTGGCCTGATGCATATTTTGGTGGGGTGGGCCTCTGGCCCGCCATTGCGAACCTCTGGCCTGCCATTCAGATAACCGCCCATAACCCTAAACTCTCATCAAACTCTCCTCCGAGCTTTGATCTCATTGTTATTAAGGACCCTAAACACGCATGGCTAACTTGCTAGGTACGCCCGGTGCCGATGTTTTGCTGGCATTTAGTACTGACGACTTCATATTTGGCTTAGCAGGTGCCGATGCCCTCTTTGGGCTACAAGGCAACGATCGCATCTACGCCGGTAAGGATAACGATCGCGTCTGGGGTGGCAAGGGCAATGACCTTGTTTTCGGTAATCTTGGCAATGATTTCTTGCGGGGAGATTTAGATAACGATACCCTCTACGGCGGCAAAGGGAGCGATGTCCTACGCGGTGGCAAAGGGGCGGATGTTCTCTTGGGCGATCGCGGCAATGATGTGCTGTTTGGCGACCTGGGACCCGATAGCCTGACGGGGGGACCCGGTGCCGACAAGTTTATTTTAGCCAGAGTATCCGGCCAAGCAACGGCAACGACGGGGGGACCTAACCTGCTCGATGCCGATGTGGTCGATGATTTTGAGAATGGTACCGATTACATCGGTTTAGCCGGGGGGCTGCGCTTTCAGGATCTAGATTTCATTCAGATTACCTCCGAACTTGATCCCTCTGGCCGCTTTAACGGTGACACGGTGATTCGCGATTTGGTCACCGGGGAATTTTTAGCCATCCTCCAGGGTATTAATCCCGCCCAACTGAGCGGGCAAGATTTTACCACCAACTTGGAGCCGATCCCTGAAGTGGCGATCGACAATCCTGCACCTGGGAATAATCCGGGCGGCACCCCTGGGAATCCCTCCGATGGCACGCCGGGTAATAATCCGGGTGGCAATCCTGGGACTCCCCCCGATGACACGCCGGACAATAATCCGGGCAATCCCCCCGGTGGTGGTAATCCGGGCAATAATCCGGGTAATCCTCCCGGTGTTGGTAATCCTCCCGGTGTTGGCAACCCCTCCCCACCGTTGCCGCCGATCGACCTCATCATTGGCAAGACCGATAGCGCCGATCCCGTTAACGTGGGCGATAGCTTTAACTATATTCTGACCGTCCAGAACCTGGGGACCGCAACTGCTAGTGGCATTACGGTTGCGGATAGTCTGCCCACGGGGATAGATCCCAACGGGACGCCCACAGCCACCAATGGTTTTACCGCCACGATCGCGGGGAATACCGTCACCTTTACCGGCGGCGTTCTTAATGGTGGCGCGAGCGCAATTTTGACCATTCCCGTTATTGCAACGACGGCAGGAATTAAGGACAATACCGCGATCGTTGATCCGGCCAATGCGATCGCCGAAACCAATGAAACCAATAACCAAGCCACAGCAACCACGACGGTAGAACTGCTCGTCGCCCCGGATGCGGTGGATGATCCCACCCCGGCCCTACCGGCTGACAGTACCCCAGCCAATAACCTGTTCCATATTGCCTTGAATGGCACGCTGAGTACGAGCATTACGAGCAACGATACGATCGGGAATCCCCAAGCCACGGGAACCTTTGGCAACGTGGTGCTGGCGGGGGGAGCACCGATCGCAGGCACAGTCACCGATAACGCCTTTGGCGACTCGGTTGTGTTGCCGGGAGGGAGTCCCCTAGCCGTCATCACGGTGGCCGCTGGTGGCACGCTGGACTTTACCCCGCCCACGGACTTCACCGGATTGTTGACCTTTGACTATCGCTTGACGAATAGCGAGGGGTCGGATGATGCGACGGTAACGATCGCGGTGGGTGAGCGGCCCGATGCGGTGGATGATGCTTTCACCTCCCTGGGGAATGTGGGGATTACGGTACCGGCGACCAATGGCGTTCTGAGTAATGATGCCGGGGACCAACTGAGCCTGCTAGGGTTTGGCGCGAGTCTCGCCACGGCGGATGTGAATTCCCCTGGGAATACCATTACCCTGGCCAGTGGCAGTACGGTGCTGCTGAATGCCGATGGCAGCTTTGCCTACGATCCGGCTCCAGGGTTTGCAGGCAATGAATCTTTCTTCTATACGATCGCCAATGGCTTTGGTCCGGAAACAGCAGAGGTGGTACTCACCATCAACGATCGCCTCTGGTTTATCAACGACAACGCCCCCAGCTCAGCCAACTTGGGTACGCTGAGTGATCCCTTTACCTCCCTCGCCGCCTTTAATGCGGTCAACGGGACGGGTGGCAACAATCCCGGTGCGGGGGATGATATTTTCCTCCATTCGGGCAGTGTGCTTAACTATGCCAATGGCATTACCCTACTTAATAACCAAACCCTCACTGGCCAAGGCGCAGCGGGGAGCAGTCTGGCGAATCTCTTGGGGTTAACCCTACCCACCTTTAGCAATCCGCTCCCGGCCATTAACGGAACGAGTCCCTTCATCAACAATGCGGCGGGGAATGGGATCACGTTAGGCCAAAACAACACGATTCGGGGGGTGAATGTGGGGAATGCCAGTGGTTGGGGGATCAGTGGCGGTGCCGTCGGAACCCTGACGATCGTGGATATGAGTATGCAGAATACGATCGGCAATGGCCTACGGGTGACCACAGGGGGAACCGTCACCATTCAGGGGACAACGAACAAAATCGTTGCTAACCAGGGGGCCGCGATCGACCTCACCAATGTGGTAGCAGATATCACGCTAAGTACCGTAACCTCGACGAAATCAGCGGATGATGGCATTGATCTGGATAATGTTAGCGGTCGGCTTACGGTGACGGGTGCCACCACCATTACCGACCCAGTCGATAACGGGATTACTGTTGGCACAAACTCCAGCGTGGATGTTACCTTTAACACCCTCGGCATTACCAATGCGGGCCGCAATGGCATTCAACTGGAATACCATACGGGGACCTTCTTGGTCACAAGTGGCAATATCTCGAATGTGGGTGCCCTGGGTGCTGGGGTGGCGATCGGCGGCGGTAATGGCGATTTCACCTACAACGGCAATATCACGATCGGCGCAGGGGACGGTCTGCTGTTGCTAATTGCCGGTCGTACTGGCGGTGCGATTACGTTTGCCAATGGTTCCCTGATCAGTCTTAATGCCCAAGGAATTCCCCTGAACCCCCCAACACCCGCTCTCCCCACGGTTGGTGCCTATTTGGGATCGGTGCCCTTTCTGGGGCTTGGCCTAAATACGGCGGGAAGTACTACCATCGCCTCTTTGGGGATTGTTTATGCAACGGGTACTAAAAACGAAGTTTACTACCCCCTGAGTCCGGGCTATGCGCTGACCCTTAACAGCACTTCCTACGGAGCCGGCCCCCTAATTGTGCCCTAGGGGGTAAGGGTGCGGCTGCTGGCTGGCTGGCGCCCCGTTATGATTTCTGACAAACGTCACCCAAAACACAATTACTTCTGTCCCATGATCTAGAGTTAAGGAGTAGTCCCCCGCGATCGCAGCGCGACGCTGTGGGTTAATCGCGTCCCATCACTGGACCCAGGATGACCGATCGGGCTTGATTTCCTGGTCCAGATTGGGGGAAATGGTCCATTATAGGGAAACCAACCTTTGCCACTCCCCATTCTTTAACTGATACTCGCTGATCCGTGCCTAGCATTCTCTATGGTGAAGTTCTCCGGCCTCAGGTATTGAGGTCCAGGGTGTGCTATGCATGGTATTCGGCGTTTTCCCTCTACTTAACTGACAAGGAGACCTATTCCCCTCCGTGGGGATCGTATGTTTGAGCTACTGACCGTAGTTGCGATCGTGTTGCTGGGTTCAGCCCTCTGCTCTGGGATTGAGACAGCCCTGCTCTCGGTGCCCCTGATTAAGGTGCAGCAACTTGCCCAGTCCCGCAAACTCGCGGCAATCACCCTACTGACGATCCGTGAAAAAATTAACCGCCCGATCGCGACGATCGTGGTCCTGAATAACATTTTCAACATTGTGGGCAGCATGACCGTTGGCCACCTAGCCACTTTGGTGCTGGGGGATGCCTGGTTGGGGATTTTCTCTGGGGTGCTGACGTTTTTGATCATTGTCTTTGGGGAAATTCTGCCCAAGACGATCGGGGAACGCTATGCGGAACCCATTGCCCTGCTGGCCGCTTTGCCCGTCAAGGGGCTGACCGTGCTGATGCTGCCCCTGGTATTGGCGATCGAGTGGGTGACGACTCCCTTCACACGGGGGAAACGACGCTTCACCACCAACGAGGCTGAAATTCAATTTCTCGCTAAAATTGGCCGCCAGGAGGGCATCCTCGAAGAAGGTGAAGCCGAAATTATTCAGCGGGTATTCCATCTGAATGACATGATCGCCGCTGACCTGATGTCCCCCCGTGTCACCATTACCCACATTCGGAGTGATTTGACCCTTGCCGAAGCCAAGTGGCCCGTGCTTTCCTCCCAGCATTCGCGCATTATTGCCACTGGCGACTCACTGGATGATGTCCTTGGGGTTGTCCTCAAGAGTGAAGTAATGGCCGCACTGGTGGAGGGGCAAGTGAATCGCAAAATTGCCACCCTAACCCGCCCGGTGCGCTTTGTCCCGGAAACCGTCCGTGTGGATAAGCTACTCAAGGACTTCCTCAACCGCCGCGAACATATTGCTGTAGTCCTGGATGAATACGGGGTTGTTGCTGGTGTCATTACCCTAGAAGATATCCTGGAGGTTTTAACGGGTGAGATCGTGGATGAGACCGATCGCAATATCGATCTCCAGGAGGCCGCCCGACGGCGACATCAGCGCCAGCTCAATCTACTGGAACCGGGCATCGCCCAATCTAGTATTGCTCGTTAAGATTTAGAGCGTTCTTAATTGGGACTCATCCGTTCGGGCTGAGCTGGTCGAGAGCCTCTCATTTGAAGCTTGACGCTCCAGCCAATGTGTTGGGTCTCGCAGACTCGACACCAACCTACAACCCATAATTTTAGGTATGACAAACGACTAGGCGGGGTGAATCATGGCTTCAGGGCGCACCAGTCGATCGAAGGCATCCCCGGTCAGGAACCCTAGGGCAACGCAAGCTTCCCGTAAGGTTGTGCCTTCAGCGTAGGCTTTCTTGGCGACCTTAGCAGCATTATCGTAACCAATGTGGGGATTTAAGGCGGTCACGAGCATGAGGGAATTGTCAAGGAAAAACTGAATCCGATCGTGGTTCGGTCGCAGCCCAATGACCAAATGGTCGGTAAATAAACCACAGGCATCGGCTAACAGACGGATAGAATTGAGTAGGTTAAAAATCATCATCGGTTTGAACACATTCAATTCAAAATTGCCCTGGGTGCCCGCCATCGCGATCGCCGTATCATTGCCTAAAACCTGCAAACACACCATTGTCATCGCCTCACATTGGGTGGGATTGACTTTCCCCGGCATAATCGATGATCCCGGTTCATTTTCGGGTAGCAATAATTCCCCTAACCCACAACGCGGCCCTGATCCCAGCCAACGCAAGTCGTTGGCAATTTTCATGAGCGAACAGGCCAGGGTTTTTAGCGCGCCACTGGTCATGACGATCGCGTCATGGGCTGCCAAAGCGGCAAATTTATTGGGGGCACTCACAAAGGGTAAACCCGTCAGGGTGGCAATTTCTGCGGCGACCTGTTCGGCAAAGGCAGGATGGGTATTCAATCCGGTTCCGACCGCCGTCCCCCCGATCGCCAATTCGTATAAATCCGGCAGGGTGGCTTGCAGGCGTGCCAGGTCCTTATCCAGTTGATCCACATAACCGGAAAATTCTTGCCCTAAGGTTAGGGGTACCGCATCCATCAGGTGGGTACGGCCAATTTTAACAATGTCGCTAAAGGCATCTGCTTTCGCCGCGATCGCCGTTCGTAGGCCCGTCACTGTCGGTAACAACCGCTGTTGGATTTGCTCCACAGCCGCAATATGCATCGCCGTGGGGAAGGTATCATTTGACGACTGGGACATATTGACATGATCATTCGGGTGAATTGGGGTTTTGCTACCTAACCGTCCCCCCGCCAACGCGATCGCGCGGTTGGCAATCACCTCATTCGCATTCATATTGGTTTGGGTGCCGCTCCCCGTTTGCCAGATGCGCAGGGGGAAGTGATCATCTAAGCGCCCTGCGATCACCTCATCCGCCGCCGCAATGATCAGGTCCGCATGATCGGCTGAAAGCTTGCCTAGATCACGATTGACGATCGCCGCTGCCTTTTTTAAGATCCCCAAGACCCGAATCATTTCCCGTGGCATCACATCATGGCCGATCGCAAAGTGGATGAGGGAGCGTTGGGTCTGTGCCCCCCAGTAGCGATCGTTGGGAACGGCAATTTCTCCCATACTGTCAGTTTCAGTTCGATGGGTTCCGGATGGCATCAGCGGGGAGGTTGAGGTTGGTTCCATAGCTAGGGTAGAAAGCGTTAAGGATGTGGGCGATCGCGGGCGATCGCATACGTTCATACAAACAATACCTATGGGAAGAATTTACCAGAAACATGGTGCTGAATAAACCGTAACAACGGACTAAAACAATAGCAGAGGATAATAACCATACCAATCAGATTTACAGCCGTTCCCTCTCTAATAAAGTACTGTCAAGCCTTGCGAACAAGGGGCTTAAGCCCCTTGCCTATACCTCACCGAGGATGGAAGTGCTGTAATAACATCTCGAAAATACCAATTTTCGTAACTGTGCCCACGTGATTATAAGGGGTTGAGGCAGGCGGCTTCGCCACCCACATCAATTAATCGAGGTCCTCTTAATTAGATTAGCTGCTCATTCTGGCAATCTGTGACCCCTCTAAGGTATTCTAAAGATAACAAATTAGGGTTTGGATGATGATCACACTTTGTTTGAATATGATTGTGAAGAATGAAGCTAAAATTATTGAGCGTGCCCTAGCCTCGGTTAAAGACTATATTGACTATTGGGTAATTTCAGATACCGGTTCAAGCGACGGCACTGAGAATATCATTCAAGAGTTCTTTGGTAGGCACCAGATTCCGGGTGAGCTAACACGAACAGCATGGCAAGACTTTGGTTTTAACCGTACCGTGGCCTTAAAACAGGCCCGCAATAAAGGGGACTATATTCTGCTCATGGATGCCGATATGGTCCTGATTGTGGACGATCCAAACTTTAAAAAGCGGTTGGCTAGCGAGGTTTATCTGGTTTATCAAGGAACTGAACTTACCTACGCCAATCCTCGAATTATCAAGGGATCTTTAGAAGTAGAATACCGAGGCGTCACCCATGAATATCTGCATATTCCCCAGGCCGATCGGGAAATTCTCACGGGCATCAAGTTCATTGAATACTGCGATGGTGGCAATCGACCCGAAAAGTTCCAACGCGATATCCAATTACTAGAAGCCGGACTCAAGACGGAACCAGAGAATGAGCGATATTGGTTTTATCTTGGCCAGAGTTATAAGGACTTAAAGCAGTATGATAAGGCAATTATTTGTTATAAAAAGCGCCTAGAGTTGGGTCTTGCCTTTAAGGAAAAAGCTTGGCGAGAGGAAATGTATTATTCGCTTTATATGCTTGGATACTGTCACCAAGCAATAAACAATTGGGCAGTCGCCCTTGCCTATTATCTAGAAGCCTATGAATACTATCCCAGACGGGCAGAGGCTGTTTATGCGATTACCCAGTACTATCGATCGCTCAAAAAATATAAGCTGGCCTATCAATTTGCCCAATGGGGTCTGAAAATTTCCTATCCCGAAGGTGATATCCTGTTCGTCAGTCATGATGTTTATGCCTATAAATTTTTATATGAGTTAAGTATTCTTTTCTACTATCTTGATGAGAAAAACAAGGGTTATCTAATATCAGAGCTATTAATCCACGATCGCGATCGTCAACTTAACGAATCGATTCGTCAAAACATTCATAGCAGCCTTTTCTTTTACATCCAATCCTTAGAGGAGCAACTTGTTCCCAATGTCGATCGCGAACCCATTGTTGAATTTCAAGCCTTAACGGTCTCAAAAAATAAGCCAGAGTATAAATTAACCAATCCTTCTATTATTTTTAGTCCATTACAGGATCAATATCTCATTAATGTTCGCGAGATTAACTATACATTTCATCTAGAAGAAAATCGCTATGAATATGACGATCGGGTGATGACCTATAACCACATTCTGACGATTGATACTGCTGTGATCAAAAATTGTTTTAATGGTCAACCATTGAACCTTAACGGTCACGAGCATATTCAGGAATATGCAGTGCTTGAGTCACAGAATACCCCTTCTATCCCAACTTACCCTAGTCCCGTCATCGGTTACGAAGATATGCGCCTGATCCAACTGGATGGGCAATTGTGGGGGTTGGCAGCGACCAGGATGATGAATGTCCACAACCGCTACGAGATGGTCCTGTGTCGCTTAACTCCCGTCCTGATTCAAGATAGCCCAGGGAGCGACACCAACCCCCTACCCAGGCAAATCCAGCACTATGCCATTGATCGCGTTCTGAAACTACATGGGTTTGAGGATGAGAAACATCAAAAGAATTGGATGCCCTTGATTTATCAAAATACCCTCTATCTGATTTATCAGATGGAACCCCTGACAATTTTACGACCCGACCTGGAAACAGGCCACTGCGATCGCATTCATGAAAGTCGCATTGACCTTAACCTCCAACGATATCGGGGTGGAAGCCAACTGGTGGCCTACCGATCGGGGTATTTGACGATCGTTCACGAAATGATCTGGCAAAATAATCGCCGATATTATTTCCATCGCTTTGTGTATCTAAAACCCCAGTATCCCACCGATCAATCTCCCCACCCACAACTGCAAGTGGCCGAAATCTCCCCCCTTTTCTATCTCAAAGAAAAATCCGTCGAATATGTGTGTGGCCTGACGATGACCCCCGATAATCAGCATCTCCTGATCAGCTTTGGTGTCAACGATCGTGAAGCCTATCTGGCCAAGCTGCCGATCGGCACCCTCAACGCCTTCCTCACACTCCGACACCAACTTGCAACCGACTCAGTTTCTTTGGGTGCCAAACATTTAAATAAAATGACATCTATACAGCCGTTCCCTCTCTAATGAAGTATGGTCAAGCCTTGCGAACAAGGGGCTTAAGCCCCTTGTCTGTACCTCACCAGGTATGGAAGTGCTGTATCTCTATCTCTCAATGCTCCGTCACTCCCCATGTCCTTCCTGCGTCAAATTCTCCTGCCCCTGCTGATCGTCCTCGTGTTTGCGGTTGCCTTGCTGGCCGTGAGTGCCCGCATCTTTTTACCCAATGACCTAGCAGCGCCTGCCCCCATCGAAACGGAGACTGCCCTTCTCCCTGCTGTCTCCCCGTTCTGATTGCTGATCCCCCCCGGATCGGGGCCTCCCCTGGGCCAGGGTCAGTCAAGCGACGAAATGCCAACTTAGTCATGCGTCGATCGCCGCCGTGCTGTAAATTATCACGTATGCACGATGATGACGAGTTGCTAGTTCTTGACCCAGACAGCGCCCTGGGTAGCCCCCTGGATGACTTGGATGCGATCGATGTCGATGCGACGCCCAAGCCTGATCCGGAGGCAATGTTACTATTGCTAGATTCTTCCGACCCGCAACAACGGATGCTAGCTGCCCGTGCCTTTTGTGATATTCAGGACGAACGGGCTATTCCCCATCTTATGCACCTGCTGGCCGATCGTTGTCCTCTGGTGCGGGTGAGTGCAGCCTATGCCTTGGGGCGTAACCCCAGTACAGTGGCGGTTGATTCCCTCATTACCCAACTGGCTGACTGGAATGGCTATGTTCGTAAAGGCGTTGTCTGGGCCTTGGGTAACTGCCATGATGAGCGATCGCTGCTGCCCTTAATCGATGCGCTGAAGACCGATATTGCGGCAGTACGCCTGTGGGCGGCCAGTGCCCTAGGGCAGATGTCGGCGGTGAGCTACGAGGCCACGATCGCGGCGGTCCCCCCCCTGATTGAAGCCCTACGCAAAGATCCGACTGCCGTTGTGCGCAGCAATTGTGCCTGGTCCCTCGGTCAACTCTGCCGTGAATTGCCCTCCAACGTTGTTTATGCCACAGCCGTCGATGCCTTGATTGAAACCCTGGTGGAAGATCCGGATCTAGGGGTCCAAGCCGACGCTAAAGCCTCGCTGCTCAAGATTGGCGACTCGCGAGCACTTCAAATGATCGAAGATTTGGAGCAGGAAGGATTTTTATAATTCTCAGCGACTCTTCATCAAAACTTTATCTGATTAAGCGCTGTTGCCCTAGCCCCTCCGTAGATTCACCTGCCACAATGCCCAGAGATATGCGTCGGCTGGTATTTGGGGAGTTCTATCAATATGCGAGTGTGGCCCACCCTAGATGGGCGATTAGTCCTGTCCAAGCTTGGGTAAGCCCAACACAAAGCATCCAGTGACGCTCAACTCAGGGTAGTCTTAGGAAGGTCGGCTGGAAACATCCATTACCTGGAACTGACCAGGTAAGACTAGTGTGTTCGATGTGATCCGCGTTGCTCCTCGGTGCATCGCACAGGATCACCCCACATCCCCAATGTCTTCATAACATTGTTTACGGAACGAAATTGCGATGAAATCTCTACTGACAGCTAGCCTGGTCGCGGCAACAACCGCAACAGCCCTAGTGGGTTCGCTGAATCCGGCCCAAGCATTTTCCTTCACGACTAACTACACGACTGACGGGACAGGTGGCCCACCGTTGGGGAATATCCTCCTGGAGTCAGTTGAATTTGACGGGATGGTTTTTACGGATTTTGTCCTGATCACAGCCGCCAATATTATCGCGAACGACGCCTATACCGGCGGGAATTCGGGAGCAGCCAGTTCTGATCGCGGGGATAATGCCAGTGGCATCGCCGTTGAAGATCCCACAGCGGCCCAGTTAGTGGCCAGCTTGGGTAACCTCAATCTGAACAATATTGTGGATACGGAAGATCGCGGTTCCTTCACGATTGACTTTAGCTTTGCCAAGGCGGTCGAACACCTCTTTGTTTGGGAACGCGGGCAAAACAGCCGCTTAGGCATCCAGGCACTCGATACTCAGGGCAATACCATTGGTAATTTCCTAGAACTGTTCAGTGGCGACTTTGCCTACGCTGGGTTCAACATTGACACAACGGAAATCGAACAATCGCAACCCGTTGGTGCACGCGGTATTCGGCTTTCCGATCTGGGGGTAACGGGTCCCATCACGAGCATTCGCGTTTCGTCCCAAGCCAGCTACAACGGCCCTGACTTCAAGATTATCGGTGGGTCAGCAGCCGTTCCCGAACCCACCACGATGCTCGGTCTGGCGCTAGCGGGGGCGGGGTTGGTTTATACCCGTCGCCGTCGGCAAGTTCAGGGCTAGGTGATAGGTGCCTACTGGGTGCGATGCGCCCTGTGACATAACCCTCGTTAGGGGGGATTGGCAACGATCGCCCCCCTTATCGCAATGACTCAGATAGATAATTTGCCCCCGCCTCCACCGCTGCGATCGCGGTTTCATACTGCATCCGGGTGGGGCCAAGGACGGTGACGCTCCCTATCGGAACTGAGCCACGGTGATAGGTGGACGATACCAACGCACAGGTGCGGATGGGTTCCAGGGGATTCTCGGCACCGATCCGCACGGTCACTCGTCCGGCGACGGGCGACTCCTCCGATGCTTCAAAAATTAAGGGCGACAACTGGGCCTGGTTATCTTCTAGTAACTGCATCAGTGTTTGTACCTGCTCCAGTTCCGAAAACTCCGGTTGTCGCAACACCTCCGAGACGCCCGCAATTAACACGGGAGCCGCCGTCCAAGAGCAGGCCAGTGACTTGAGGTGCGACACCAACATCCGCAGGAAATCGGCATACTGGGCAAATTCCTGATCCAACCCCTGGGGGGTAATCCCACTCAACGCTGTCAACGGTTGGCCACGCAAGTGCTGGTTAAGAAAATTCGACAAAATTTGCAGTTCATGCTCGATCGCCGCTGGATCGTCTGACTCAAAGGGAGGCACGGGTCGATACGCATGACTAGGGGGGCCTGAGGAGACCGATAGCGGCCCCACTTCATGGCCATAGTGCGGTAGATTAATCAACACCGATTGCGTTTCATAGATATCTGTCACCACAATCAGCATCACCTGCCCCGGATCAACCTGCACCAGTTGCAGATGGCGGATCGTCGCCGTCGAGGTTTGGGGTAGGGTAATCAGCGTAATATACCCACTCAGGCGGGCAAGGAGGTGGGCTGCGCCCCGGAGCAGGGCTTCTAAACCCATCCCCTGGCGGCCCAACTGTTGGGACAACATGGCGTATACCTGGTTCGCTTGCCCTGCGGACGGCGTGAGCAATTGGTCCACATAAATCCGATAGCCTGAATCCGAGGGTACCCGGCCTGCCGAAGTATGGGGTTGATAGAGAAGACCTGCCTTCTCCAGGACCCCCATTGCATTGCGAATGGTTGCCGGACTTACCTTAAAGTTAAATTCCTCTGTCAGCGCTTTTGATCCCACTGGCTCAGCAGTCGCAATATAATGCCGCACTGTTGCCCAGAGGATGTGTTGTTGCCGACTGGTCAGATTCACGCGCACAGCCATTGAGGTCGCAAGCTTAGTACCTTAAGGATAATATCGATTTTTGAAAACACAGGATAGTGAATAGGATACCGTTAAAAACCCAGGATAGGGAATAGAATTAGAGGCTTTGTGTCCCTTTTAAGCGGGGCTGATGTCGCCAGTGGCCCCTGCTTGGCCGTTGGTGTCGCCTTGGCCGAGGGATTGCATAAACGGCAAAAAGACCGACACTAAACCGGGATGGCTCACCAAAAGGGTTGGATAGGCCCGTTGACCGTAGTCTTGTCCTGGCGACAGGGGAAACAGGCGATCGGCAGGGAGCGGCACCCAAACGGCACCAGCGGCCTGGGCGATCGGCCAAACCCCGGCAATGTCCCAGATTTTGGGGGTTGCTTCCACCCCACCGAGGGCTACCCCCGCTGCCACCAACAGCAGGTTATAGCTGGCAACCCCAAGCATTCGGACTTTACAGGGAAACCCTGGCCCCAGTACGGCAGTACTGCGGGTACAGACGTTAAAGCAATGGGTACGGGTATGGAATCGGGGTTCTTCTTCGGCGCGATCGGGGTAACTACGGATCGCCTGGTGGTTGCGGTAGGCCGCAGGGGTGAGGTCCAGGCCAGAGTCTCCGGGCCAAAAACCATAAAAGGTCTGGCGGAGGGGGGGTAAGACCACATAGCCGAAAACCGGGGTCCCTTGGTAAAGCAATCCCAGGGAGATCCCCCAGATCGGGATGCCCCGCGCAAAATTAGTGGTGCCATCGAGGGGATCAACAATCCAACACCAGTCTTGGTCTGGGAAGGTGTGGGCCAACTCCTCCGTGAGGACGCCATGGGTCGGGAAAGTCGCCGCGATCGCCGTACGGATGATCTGATCGGCCCACTGATCGGCACGGGTGACGAGGCTACCATCCGCCTTTTCGGTGGCCTGCACCTGCCCAAAATCCGCCAGTAATTGCGCCCCCACTTGGGTGGTGGTGGTTTCCGCAAACCTGAGAATGCCCGTCCAGAAATCGTCCATGTCATCCAGTGCTTTGTTAGCTTAAATAGCTTAAGTTCGTTAACCCGTCATTTTGAGAATGGCCGTCCACGCGTTAATCCAGTTCATTTTCCAGAATCGTGGCGATCGCCTGCTGGGCATTTTGGCGAAATTCCTGGACATTCACCCGCTGCAAAAACCAAACGGCCAGGAGCATTCCCAGGGCTTGGAGCACAAAGACGGCTCCGTAGGACACCAGGGGAACCGCCACCCATTGTTCCATCAGGGTTTGGACACTCCCCCCCATGACGGTGGCCACCCCACGGGCGATCGCCTGGGACAGTCCCCAAGCACCGATGAAGGTCCCCGCCGTTTCCGCGATCGTCAAGTCCAGCATCAGACTAATCGCGCCAGTGGTGGTAATCCCAGAGGCCAGGCCAAACAGTAACAAGGCCACCAGCAGCAGATCGGCATTCCCCGTAAACCCCGCCAGGAGAATGAGGATAAAGCAACCGGAGACAGCGAAGCAGCCCAGGCGTGTGGTCCGTTGCTTCCCCAAGCGGGGAACGACGAGAAACCCCGTTGTACTTAAGCCAATCAGGGTGCCCAGTCCCCAAAAGGCATTTAATTGAGTCGTTTCGGCCAAGGGCATCGCAAAGACCTTGGCGGCGTAGGGTTCCAGGATCGGTTCCTGCATAAACAGGCTGATGGTCATGACCAACAGGAAGGTAAAAAACAGCCCCGTTTGTCGGGAGGCGGTGAGGACCTGAAGGGCGCGACTCAGGGTGACACTATCCTCGCGGTTGGCAAGGCGGGAGCGCGATCGATAACGGGAGTAGCGGTTCTCAATCCCGATCGTGCCCACGGCGACTAATCCCAGGACCAGGATCAGAATCGTGAGGAAGAGCCGATTCACCGATGCCTGAACCGTGGCGATCGGGGCATCCAGTGCCAATTGTTTGAGCAGAAGGCTGCTGACAATGGCCCCAATAATGATGCCCACCATCAGCATGGACCAGACAATACCGACTAACTTCGAGCGATTATGTTCTTCCGAGACATCCACCAATAGGGCGGCGAAGGGGGTGGAACTGGCACTGAGGGCAAGGCCATATAACCCAAAGACGATCGCTAATAAGCCCACTAACCCATAGGTTTGCAGGGACCACCCGTGGGCTTGCAGGCTATTACCCAACTGCCAACTGACCTGGAGGGCTAGGAAAGCCACCGTCACAAAACAGGCCGCCCCAACCCAGACGTAGCCTGTGCGGTGATATCCCAAGAACGGTTTGGCATCCGAAAGTTGCCCAAACCAGACCCGCGCCGGGGCCATAAATTGGTGGACAGCGATCGTACTGGCAGCCACAACGGCTGGGATGCCCAGTTCCGCAATCATGATCCGATTCAGAATGCCCAGGGTGAGCAGTGACATCATGCCCAAGCCCATTTGGAATAGGCCCAAACGCAGCATGGTCACCCAACCCAGCATCGGTAAGGGGGCCGTCGTCATGGCATTCTCATCAGCATGGATGCGCTGGGAATCGGCGGCGGAATCAAAAGGGGGTTCAATCGTCATAGGACTGGGGAAATACGGATATGCGGCCAGAAAATTAGCAAGGGTTCCCAGGGGTGTGGGGTTATTCCCCATCCTACAAGGGGATGCAACTTGTGCAGCAGCCACCTACCGATTGATGGGGTAGGAGCGGGGGGGAGATATATTTTTTACTAGAAATTCTACTTAGGGTTAGGATTTGTTAGGATGCAGCGAGGCCATCGATAATGATAATAATGATCATTTAAGCTGCTATCGCCGTTCTCTATTGGACTAATGAAGTACCTTAAATTCTGCAAATTCTATTGAACAAGGTGTTCAAGCACTTTGCCTATCCCTTTCTGGAAATGGCAGTGCGGCCATTGATCCACGTCACATTACCAATCTAGCGAAATAGGTATTTTAAAATACTATTTCTTGCCCACTGATGAGGGCTATCGTAGTGTTACTGATTGCGGGGAAACCGCCTAATTTCCCACCGCTCTGCTGCCTTCCGCGCTATTCCCCTTGACGATGAATCAGCCACCAACTTTATCCTATGATCCTGGTAATCGGTTATGTCGGTCTCTGTCAGATCCGCTCACGACACCTTCCCGATCCGATCACCCAGATTGGCCCATCCATTCCGCTCTGCCCCCGATCGCCTTAGCAGAGGTACCCCTTACGAATCGCTACCGTTGGCTACTTGACCACCTCCCGGACCTCCTCTGTTGTTGTACAACTGATGGCCGGATTACCTATGCCAATCGGGCCTATTGTCAGTTTTTTCAACGATCGGAGGCTCAATTGCTGGGTTTACCCGTGTGGTCATTGCTGCCGGGATCGGATCAAGCCCGTTTTCAGCAGGCGATCGCCCACAGCCAAGACCAACCCCAGCCCCTCACGGAGACAGTGGCCATCGGGGGAGCAACGGTTGAAGCCGCCCCGCAGCGATGGGTTACCTGGACTTTCCAATGCCTGAGACCCGAGTCGGCCCCCCTGGATGGGGAGACCCGCCAACCTCTTGAAATCCTGATCCAGGGCCAGGAACAAGCAACGCCCCCTGGGACAGCCAGCGATCCGCGTCGTCCTCCGGTTGATGATCAGGGCGATCGGGTGGTAGGCAGGCTTCCTGCAACTCCGCCTGACCCCGTTTGGGCAACTCCGCTCTCGATGATCGATATCCTTAACCATGCCGGGGTTTCCCTTGCCAGCTTCCGCCTATACCGAGATTCTCGTTGGGAGTATGACTACTTTTCTGAAGGCTGTGCGTCAGTGTTTGGCTACACAGCCACTGAGTTTATCAGGGATGCCCAGTTGTGGTGGTCCCAAGTTGATCCCGGCGATCGCCAGCGGGTGATTGTCCCCGCCCAAGCGCAGCTCTTGCATGGCCAAGATACCCGCACTGAATATCGCTTCCGCCATAGGGATGGTCGGATTCGCTGGATTGAAAGCATCCTCACATCCCGGTACGATGCCGCGATGGACTGTTGGCACGTGATTGCCGTTGATAGTGATATCACGCCCCTGAAACAAACCGAGTTACAACTGCGACAGCAGGAGGCTAACTTCTCGGCCCTGCTGGAAAATATCGTGGGAAGTATTTGGGCTGTCGATCACCACTATCGCCTAATTATTGGCAATACCCATTTCCAGCAAATGATGGAACGGGGGCTGGGGCACCCCTTGCAGCCAGGAGACTCGGTGCTGGCACCTGGTATTCCAGCAGAGATCCTGGCTGAATGGCAAGGCTATTACGATCGGGCCTTGGGGGGTGAGCAGTTTAGCATTGAGCGACCATCCCTGTGCAATCCGACGCCCGCTTGGATCGACTATCGCTTTAACCCCATCCGGGCGGCCAATGGTGACATTTTGGGGGTAACGGTCTTTGGGCAGGATGTGACCGATCGTTGGCAGGCCAAAGCCCAACTTGAACGTCAGGCCGAGCGTCTACGGGAAGCGCAACGAATTGGGCGGATTGGTAGTTGGGAATGCGATTTCACCCAGGGGATGACCACATGGTCAGAGGAGTTATTTGAGATGGCGGGGTTAGACCCGCAACAACCCGCTCCTGGCTATCCCGATGTGCTGGCCCTTGTCCATCCCGACGATCGCCCGATGTACCAAGCACTGATTGAGCAAAGTCTGGCAATGGGGGGTAGCTACAACGCGGATCTGCGGATTCTATGTGCCGACGGCACCCTGAAGTACATTGCCGTGCATGGGGAAGCCGTTATGGATACCCAGGGGCAGGTCATCCGGATGTTGGGAACGGCGGTGGATATTACGGCGCGGAAACGAGCAGAAATGGCCCTCTGGCAGCGGGCCGAACGCGATCGCCTCGTGACAACCATTACCCAAAATATTCACCAATCCCTCGATTTGGCCCAGATTTTGGCCACGACGGTGAATGATGTGCTGGGAGTGCTCCAGGTCGATCGCGCCTTAATCTTTCGGCTATATGCCAGTGGGGCTGGTTCGGTGATCCAAATCGCCACAACCCCAGACTATCCCTTACATGACATCTTGCAATGGCAGGATGCCTGCTTCAGCGATCGTCACCAGACCTTTTATCGCCGGGGCCAACCCCGCCCGATCGATGACGTATTTCAAGACGACTGGCGGGACTGCCAAGCTGAATTGATGCGCCAGCTAGGGGTAAAGTCCAAGTTAGTCGCCCCGATTTTAACCCCCAGTGAAGCGGGTCCCCCCCTGCTGTGGGGCCTGTTGATTATCCATACCTGCGCTCAGCAGCGGGTTTGGCAGGCGGTGGAGGTGGATCTCCTCCAGCAAATTGCCGATCGACTGGCGATCGCGATTCAGCAGTCGGAGTTATACAATCAGGTGCGTCAGTTTAATGCTGATCTGGAGCGTCAGGTGCAGGTGCGCACAGCGGAACTGCGCAATGCCTTTGAGTTTGAAGCGACCCTGAAGCGGATCAGCGATCATGTGCGGGACAGCCTGGATGAGGCGAAAATCCTACAAACGGTTGTGCAGGAGTTGGTGTATGCCCTAGGGGTGAGTGGTTGTAATGCGTCCCAGTATGACTTGGAGCGCGGAATTGCGGTGGTGAACTATGAATATACCCGCCTGCCCCGGCCCTATAAGAACCGGACGATCCCGTTGGCCGAGCGGCCCGAAATTTATGAACCGCTCCTGCAATTGCGATCGCTACAATTTTGTCCCTTACCGCCCGATCCAGAGTTGGGCAAACTGCTGATGTTAGTGGTTCCGATCCAGGATAACCAAACCAGTTTGGGGGATCTCTGGCTCTTGGATGATCACCCTGGTCGCCAATTTAGTGAACAGCAAATTCGGCTAGTGGAGCAGGTGGCCAATCAGTGTGCGATCGCTCTGCGACAGTCGCGCCTGTATCATGCGGCCCAGCAGCAGGTAACGGAACTGGAGCGCTTGAATCGACTTAAGGACGATTTCCTGAGTACGGTTTCCCATGAACTCCGTACCCCGATGACCAATATCATCATGGCGACCCAGGTGTTGGAGATCTTGCTGGCTAGGGCTAACTTTGCTGAGCCGGATGCGGAGCGGGTCGATCGCTACTTCCAAATTTTGACCAGTGAATGTCGGCGGGAGATGAATCTGGTCAATGATTTGCTAGAGTTTTCGCGCCTGGAAACAGCAACCGAACCGTTAGTGTTTACCCCCGTTGATCTGGGCGAGTGGTTGCCCCAACTGATCAAGCCCTTTGAAGAACGACTGCAACAGCAGCAACAACACCTAGTGCTTGATCTGGAGGCTAACTTGCCGCCGATCAATACCCACATTCCTTCCCTAGAGCGGATTATTACGGAACTGCTTAACAACGCCTGTAAGTACACCCCCGCCGGGGAAACGATCGCGATTACCAGTCAACGGATTACGATGCCCCGCGTGGCACTGCCGCCTGCCAATCGCGGTCCCTCTCCATTGGGCGATCGCGCCGCGTCTCTTCAGGAGAGTTGGCTGCGGGTGAGTATCTGTAACAGTGGGGTAGAAATTCCGGCAGCAGAACAGGAGCGCATTTTTGAGCGGTTCTATCGCATTCCCCACCATGATCCTTGGAAGTATGGGGGCACGGGTTTAGGGTTAGCGCTGGTGAAAAAAATGATTACCCGAATTCAGGGCGATATCCACGTTGAAAGTCAGAACCAATACACCTGTTTTGCTTTGACTTTGCCGTTCTATGATCTCCTCGTTACCTAGTACAGTATAACTGCAACCGGGGGCTAGACCATCGTCCCGTCAAGCTTGAAATCGCTCAGCCTCTGCCGCAATCTTGGCCGTACATTTCTGTCACAAACAAAAGTCTACGAAGACTGTCATGCGCAACCTACTGTTAATCGAAAGTGCCGGTAAGCTGAAAAAATTGCAGCAGATTTTGGGTCCCGATTGGCAAGTCAAGGCCAGCTTTGGTCATGTGCATGAACTCGCCCAAGATGGGGAAGATGCTTTAGGCTTCGATTTCGCGGGCGATCGCATTCACTGTCACTACCTCCCTAGAGGCAGTCGCGGCAAAACCGTCCAGCAAGCCGAATGGATAGAATAACGGAGAACAGGGTTGTTTGAGACAAAGAGCAAATTCCTGACGCATCCAGCCATTGCTGCTACCGGGGTGATATCTGGATTCCTGGATTAACAGAGATTGCGGTTACCTGGATTTCCTTTGCTCCGTTGTGCATCATCCTGAAAGGAGGCTGCGATGCGAGTTATACAACAAACATCCGATCGCCTGGTTTTGCAGGAACGTCCCTGGGTGTTATGGTTCCTGGGCGGCTTATTTACGATTGTTGGGGCGATGATTTTTACCTTAATCGGGGAAACCGTTTCTTTCCGGTGTGATCGCAGCCTAACGCCCCCTGCCTGCACCTTAATCAACCAAAAATTATTGACCCAACGAAGCATCACCCTCCCTCTCCAGAGCCTACAACAAGCCGAAATCCAGAGTAGCCGCCGCCGTCGTAAAGGGGTAAAAACCTACCGGGTTCTGTTGCGGACGTATTCAGGTGGTATTCCCCTGGTGACAACGTTTAATAACATCAGCAATCACTCCGCCCAGGCACGCCAGATCAATGACTTCCTGCAAAACCCCAGCCAAACTACCCTGGAAGTAACCGGGGATTACCGCTGGTTTGCCTTGCTGTTCCTCGTAGCATTTTCTGGGTCTGGAATGTTGATGCTTCTGCTGCTGGGCAAGGTTGTCACCTTAGACCTTAACAAACAAACGGGGGAATGCACGCTTCAACGTCGGGGTCTCTTGGGGCAACACCAGCGCCACTATCCGCTGCGGGACATTCGGGGGGTCTGGATTGAGCGTTCCCGTAAAAAAAACACTTATCGGGTCAACCTAGATTTGCGATCGGGGGAAACCGTGCACCTCATGCCCTACCTCAGTTCGGGCTATCAGGATAAAGAACGCCTGCGCAACCACCTGTGCAACTTCTTAAACCTGGAGGTGGCCCCCCCTGACAAAGGTCCATTTTCCTAGAAGTTGCTGGCAGCCTTGGCCCATCCGCGCAATTTAATGAAGCTGCCCCTGGGGGGACAAGCTGGACGGGAAAAACTCCTGGCAGAAGCGGAAAAAGAAATGCAACTCCATCCAGACCGCATTGAAATCTACTACAGCACTTCCATACTTGGCGAGGTCCAGGCAAGGGGCTTAAGCCCCTTGCCTACAAGGCTTGACAGTACTTCATTAGAGAGGGAGTGGCTGTATCAACTGGCGGTTATTCTGGCAATGCAAGGACGAACGCAGGAAGCCAAAGAACGACTAGTTCAGGCAAAACAACAATTAATAACTATCGGCTATACCGACACTGCCCAGCAATTGGCGGAGGCCATCCACCTGCTGGAGCAATATCCCCGATAGGCCACTGCGTCGCCGACCTGACTCCCGCCTCCCTCGCCTGAGGGATTTAGCCAGAAATTATTTTGTCAAGTAGTTGACAAGAAAATTAACATTGCGTTACATTGTGTAACAGCAGGACAGACAACCCCGATTACTCACAGAGGCAACGACGATGTACACCACCCAACTCGACAACGGCATTCTCAACAACTACGCCCAAGAGCCGGAAATGTACTATGCCACCTACCCCTCGGCGTTCCAGCAACAGTGCTATGCTCTCCAAGGCGGTCTGGCGACGTTGTTTGTGACGGCCCTGGTGCTGCTTTCCTTCGGGATTCACTAAAGGTTTTTCGCTGAACGCATTGCTCCTTATTGGTTTCTCCCTTTTCGGTTTTTGGAATTGAGGCTTGATCGCTCTGGCTGTAATGGTCAGGGCTTTTTTATTGGGTATGGCCGGTCTTGTTACGACTTGCATCAGGATGCGGGTGGGGCTAGAGTAGCTGCCTGGACAAAGATCAGAGCAATGATTGCTGCGGTGGGTTATCGCTTAGAGGGGGTATTGATGCCAATCCGTTTGTATCAACCTGCGGATCAATCGGAACTTTTAGGCGTGTGGGAGCGATCGGCGCGGGTCGCCCATCATTTCTTGCCGCCTGAGCATTTTGAGCAAGAACGGCGGGCGATCGTCTCGCAATATCTACCTGTGGCTGAAGTCTGGGTATACGAGTACAAACGCCAAGTGGTTGGTTTCATTGCGTTGCTTGGCCAAACGGTCGGTGGGTTCTTTGTTGATCCGACTATGCAAGGCCGAGGGCTGGGCCGTGCCCTGATGGATTATGCCGTACAGCTTAAAGGCGGGCTAGCGGTGGCTGTCTTCGCGCAAAATACGATCGGGCGGCATTTTTATAATCGTTACGGTTTTATTGAGATGGGTGTTACCCAACATACTGAAACTGGCATGACCCTCCTGCATCTGCACTATGGTAAACCCGTCTGCTCAATGCAGACTTAACCGTACTGGGTCGCGGCGTGAATGGACTGCTGGGAGTTGTCACCTCACCCGACTCTAGGCGAGATCGTGGTTTGTCCTGCTTGGCTTAGGGTTAGGCTGTCCACGGTCCCGTCGGTGTTGGGGCTAAAGCGGATCTGCAAGGCAGGCGCACAGGCGATAAATTCAGTCGTCGAGGTGGGGAAGAGTCCCAATGGGGGTTGTCCCGTTCCCTGAACATAGAGTTGTCCGGCATCAACCGTGACGGTGAGTTGAAACTGGGGCATTAGCTGGTAGGTACCCACATAGCGCTCCAGTTGCGCGGGGGCAACCGATACGGTCGTCAATGCTTGGGGTAACTCGTAGGGTTCACCCAGCAGGAGCGCGGCTAAGTCAGCCGACATTGCTTCCGGGTTGATCGACTCGACATTACTGAGGACCACGATCGTGATGGCCTGTTCTGGCAAGGAGAGAAGACTGCTGACAAAGCCATTGATGCCGCCACCGTGGCCAATCCGCTGCTGGCCAATCTGCTGATCGATCACGAGTCCATAGCCGTAACTCAAGTTAGGGGCGGCGGCTATACCCAGGGATACGTGGGGGGTGGTCATGGCCGCGATCGCGTAGTCACTCAAAATCGCCTGATCCTGACGATGATTGCCGAAGAGAAACTGGTGCCAACGGACTAAATCGGCTGCGGTGCTATACAGTCCACCGGCTCCTTGGGGTGTGGTCATATCAATATACTCAGCTCGTTGATAGCCCCTGGTGGTGATCTGATAGCCCTGAGCCAGTCCCGGCACGATCGCTAACCGCTGTTCATAGCCTGTGTTCGTCATTCCGATCGGATCGAATAAATGGATCGCAACATAATCGGCGTAAGGTTGTCCCGATACAGTTTCGATGACTTTGGTTAGCAACACATAGTTGGAATTGCTATAGCGATGTTGGGTACCGGGGGTAAATTCAAGCGGTAAGTCCTGAAAACGAGCAATGAGGGTATCTAAACGATGGGGCAACTTCATCCACTCGTAATAGTCAGAGAAGCTGGTGAGGTTGGGCACGCCAGTCGTGTGGGTGAGTAGCTGGTGCAGGGTGAAGCGATCGCCGTTGGGATAGGTGGGTAAATAGGTGTCAAGGGTTGCGTGCACATTGAGCAAACCCCGATCTTGGAGTTGCAGGATGGCGGCGGCGGTGAACTGCTTCGTCACTGACCCCAACCGAAACTTAGTTTGCGGGGTATGGGGAACTTGGTGTTCCAAACAAGCCATGCCATAGCTTTGGTTAAAGCTGATTTGGTTACCGCAAACCACACTGACGGTGCCCATAAACTGCCTGGTGTCGTGATGGGCTTGGACATAGGCGGCTATTTTGTCCATGAGGGCTGTGGTTGCCGGTGAATTGAGGTTTACAGCGAGAGATTGGGAGGCTGCGTGGGGCAGAGTTGAGGTTTCAGTGGGGGCCATAAGTTTCCGTTTTAAACTGTCCCTGTGACCTTAGCCCCTTGACGTCAACGGTTACTACCTACGACTGGGTCCCCGTTGAGTAGGTTCTGCCTCACCCCATTGGGTGAATTGAGATATCTGCGGGTAGGCTAATGGCTCCTGTTTAGCTGCATTTTCGGTTATCCCCCTCACTCCAAGCGCTCCCAGAAAGCCTGCGCCGCCGCCGCCTACTCCGCCCGTTGCACATAGCGCTTAAACGCCTGCACCGACTTGTGCCGCGTCAACGTCATCGCCTTAAAACAATCCATCCCCTTCAACAACAACGTCGTGGGATTTAATTTGGAGCAGCGGGCCGATTTCTACGATGCCTCAGCGGTGTGGGTGTCGCCCTTGGTAAAGCGATAGGAGGAGATTGGGAGAAGTGAGAGTCTGAATTAGAGCGCAATCATTCTGGATGTAAGGTTGGGACATCTATTAGGTGATGCCATCCTGCATTTATCATCCAGCTTGCCCAAGTGGCTTCTACCCAGTTCTCTAGGGGTAGATCTCGACGCAATTGATCTAATTCAGTACAGGCATCATAGGGCAACCCTAGGGATAAATACAGATCAAGGCGCTCCTGGGGAGATAGCTGGCTCAGTTGCAATTTAACTTCTGGAGATAGGGTGACCCGTTGAATACATTCTGATATGCTTTCTGGTTCGCCTCGTCCTTGAATAGGATAGCGGAGAGTAAAGCACCAATAATAAGGCTGGTCGGGTGTTAAGTCAGAGATACTGTTATTGTTAGGTAGTTCAATTTTAAGTAATCCAGATTGCCCTGGTAACGAGAGTTCTTGGCAATAAATACAGTCAGTATACTGTGCATCTTTGGCCAGCAGGAATTCAGCTTTGGGGGCAGTATGCTCTGGCAAATAGATTAGAAAAGTGGGTTTAGCTGCTGCTGTTTTTACCTGCTCTCCTGGGAACAATGCCATCATCGCGACTGTGAAATTTGATCCTCGACTGCCTGCTGGCTTCCTAGTAGAACCACCTGCTCTAGTCATAGCTACCTCCATTACGGTGTTTATAAGGGTTGAAAAAATATTTAAGGTTTATTCGTCTCAGGCAATCTGATTAGAAGTCACTCATTTATTGCTTGCTCAGAGATTACTTAGTTGCAACTACACGATATACACTCACTGGTTGGTATTTACCCTTGAGTATTAATGTTCCCCAAGGTTCAGTCATGAAGGTATCCTGTAAATAATCTAGCGTTGACTGGGCGATCAGAATACGACAATCGTCAATCTGCCGTTCCTTTTCGCAACTCTCTAACCGGGATGCTGTATTCACGCTATCACCAATGACACCATACTCCAAATGAGTTTTATTACCTAGACTGCCAACGATGACAGGTCCCGTGAAGATGCCAACCCGCATTTGCAACCTGCCAATCCCTAGCAGTTGTGGGGATTGATTGAGTTCGGCGAGTCGTTGACGCATGACGATCGCACAGTGAACCGCCGCTTGGGCATCGGCAGCAATTGCTTCGGTGCTCGTGCGGGCGATCGGTACCCCAAAAACAGCCATAATACCATCGCCCATAAACTTATTGATAATGCCGTTGTGGGCATGGATTTCATCGGTCATCGCTGACAAATATTGATTGAGCCAGCCCATAATGATTTCGGGAGGATGTTGTTCTGAAATTGTACTAAAATTTTTAAGATCAGAAAATAGAATTGTTGCCGTAACTTTTTGCCAGAGTAACCGTCCTGAGGTTAGTAATTGCTGGCGTTGTCGCCAAAGAGTTTCGGCGATTTCGGGTGAGGTTTGTTGTCCTAGTAAATGCATCACCATTTGCTGTTGTTTTTGAACAAGAAATTGTTTATAGATAATCGTCGCTATGCCCGTGAGGATACTCGCGAGGGCAGGGGCAGCAATCGGTATCCAAATATGATTCAAGAAAACGAGAAAACTCACGCTGCCTAATAATCCCAGTAAACCAATTCCAGCCAAAATGACTTTTTGCGGTTTGTGCAGTACCCAAGTTATGCAACTACCCGCGATCGCCCACAGTATAATCCAAATAATTTCAGCCCACTCTGGCCAGAACCTAAATAAGGGTTGCCCATCCAGTCCGACGCTCAATAGCTGACTGACCATTTGGGCATGTACCACAACCCCAGGCATTTGCCGAGTGCCCATCGCAGCAGCACTAAACGGGGTATCGAATAAGTCTTTCATAATCGGGGAACTGTTCCCAATCAACACAATTTTGTTATGAATCCAATCAGGATTAACCTCGCCTCGTTGGACTTGTCCCAGCGTCACTTGCAAGGTGGGGGATTGGGCAGCTCGATAGTCGATGAGTAATTGATAGCCAAGATCGTCGAACTTCTGGTAACCACCTGCGTCCTTGGGAAGTCGCGGTAAACGGATATTACCGAACATATATTCACCTTGCGGCGATATTTTCAGGCTAGTCTCACGGCAGACTAAATTTGATTGTTTAGGCGTGTACCCTGGACAGTTGGCGGCAAGGTACATTTCAACGAGTTTGCGTGAGAAGGCAGGATACTGAAATTGCGGGTCAAAGGGAACTAAGGTACTGCGGCGGGTGATGCGATCGGGATCAATGGGGATATCAACAAAGGCAATCTGTTGGGGGGGAAGCAGAAGTGTTGAATGATAGGAAATGTGTTAAAAAATAGCCTCTAATCGTGTA
>JBBILC010000052.1:0-30658 GCA_037445115.1 Coleofasciculaceae cyanobacterium bin_20 | reverse complement strand
CAGCAGGACCAATGGGAGCACAAGGCGACACGGGACCGACCGGACCGACCGGACCGACGGGAGGAGTGCTACCTCCCCCTTAAGCATCGGGGAAGAACCTGATCCGACTGTCAAGGGTAGCCCTAACCTGGCGGAAGTGGGTGTGGTCGTTGACTTCAATCCCACGCAAGATCAAATCGCACTGCCGAAAGAGATTGATATTAACCAGGTGGAAATCGTGCGAGGGGATGGCTTCACTGCCCTGAAGGATACCACCACCGGTAATTTTTTGGCCGTGTTGCTCAATCCTGAGAGAGGTTCCCTGAATCTGACGATCGACCATTTCTTGCTACCATCGGACCATTCTTGCCAATTACGATTAATGTCTCTGGCGTGACTTCTCCGCCCTAATTCGCCGAAGTGACGGCTATAGGAGCTTGCCGTCGTCACTGCTGATCACGGTCATTTCCAGGACAAGGCGCACCTAGAGCGATGACACATTCGGCTCCACGATCGCTGCTGGGAGCATCAACCATCCAGCCATTGTCTCCGTTCTTGCTCCAACAAGATCGTCAAGTTGATGACCAGGTTTTTGGGTTGAAGTTCCCTCGTCCTTGTGGGAGAAGAAATTTAGGGATGAGAGGAAAAGATGTGTCAGCCAATCAGCATTTGAACTCATCCCGCCAGTCCACTAAAGATGCAATCGCCCAAAATCTAAAATCTAAAATCTAAAATCTAAAATCTAAAATCTAAAATCTAAAATCTAAACACTCCGCAGCGCCACGATCGGATCTAACTGCGCCGCCCGCCGTGCCGGAATCACCCCAAAAAAGAGGCCAATCCCCCCCGAAACGCTCACCGCTACTGCCACCGCGATCGGGGAAATACTCGTCTGCAAGGGGGAAACCATCCCAATCAAAATCACCCCACTCGCCCCCACCAGCGTCCCCACCAAACCACCCGCCACCGCCAGGATCACCGCTTCAATCATGAACTGGGTGAGGATATCGTGCTCCGAAGCGCCGATCGCCTTGCGCAGGCCAATCTCCTGGGTCCGTTCTGTCACTGACACCAGCATGATGTTCATAATGCCAATGCCGCCCACTACCAGGGAGATTGCCGAAGTCGCCGCCAGCAGGATCGTCAGGCCATTGGTCACCGTGTTCACGGTTTGCAGGGCATCCCGTTGGGACTCAACGCCAAAGTCATCTTCCTTGCCCTTACTAATTTGGTGGCGCAGGCGCAACAGGTTGGTGATTTGAAACTGGGCGGCGCGAATACTGTCGCGATCGCGGGCAGCGATCGAAATAAATGAAATCTGGGTGCCATAGGGAGAGGTACGTCCGGCAATCCGATTAGCCATCGTTGTCAGGGGAATATAGACGGCATCATCCTGGTTAGTGCCCAGAAAACTGCCCTTAGGTTCAGTGATGCCAATGACATCAAAACTAATATTGCTAATGCGTACCTGCCGCCCGATCGGATTTTTCTGGTCAAATAATCGCCGCGCTAAGTCAGGCCCTAAAACGGCCACCCGGTTATTGCGCTCTAGGTCAGCATCGGTTAAAAAGCGCCCCTGGGCCACATCAAAGCTGCGCACCACCAGGAATTCTGGGGTGACCCCTTGGGTCTGGGTAAAGGTATTGCGGTTACGGTAGGTGATCAGGTAGCGACCGTTCAACTGGGGAGCCACGGCCAACACGGTGGGCACTTGGGCCGCGATCGCGGTCGCATCTTCCAAGACCAGGGTATTGGGGAGGTTGGTCGTCGTGCGCCGGGTACTGCGACTACCGGGGATAACAAACAAAACGTTGGGTCCCAAGGCTTCAAACTGTTCGGCAGCTAAGCGTTGTGCCCCTTGGCCAATGCCCACCATTGCAATTACCGAGGCGTTGCCAATAATAATCCCCAGCATGGTCAGCAGGCTGCGCAGACGATTGGTGACTAGGGTCGCGGTGGCCATTTTGGCGCTATCAGCAAGGTTCATGGTCATTCCCCAGGGGGTGCGGCGGTAAGGTGTGCAAGTAAGTCTTCCTTTGATAATGACAAAATTAACGGGGTGGCTGTGCGATCGCTGGGCTTTCTGTGCGTGGCCTGGGCCTGTAGGTGGGGCTGGTATCGCAGAGGATGGCAAGGCTGACGACGGAGTTTTTGCCCATGACTCTCCAGAACAATGGCACCGGTGCTAAGGTCTAGACAAACCGCCAAATCCCTGCCATGACCGCCTTAGTTCAAGAAATCCTCAACCACTGCGATCGACTACCTGATACCGAGCAACAGGAGATTGCACTAGCAATTTTGCAGCGAGTCGTCAACTTTGACTTGCCAACCTTAACCGATGAAGATCTCATCTTGAACGCCGAAGCCCTCTTTTTAGACCTAGACCAACAAGAAGCAGACGAACCCACTCAACCCTGACTAAAACGCTGAATCAACTCTTCTTTCGATGATTGCAGAACTAACTGCGTGGCTTCACGATCGGGCAGTTGCAATAGGGAGGGGATGAGATCCTGTAAGGCGCGATCGAGCCTGCCAAACCGCGCTTCCAGAAAAGCCACAAGAATTTCCTGGCGTCCTTGTTTGAGTCCTTGTTCAAGTCCTTGTTCGAGTCCTTTTTCAATGCCAAGGCGCTCCACACTGCTGATGTAGGGCATACGTCGTGCCTCCTCGTATTGCTGAAGTTCTTGCCAAAAAGCTTGCTCTAATTCTCCAGAGAGTGTCATCACCCAGTCAATAAATAGAAACAGGTTGATGATGTCCTGGCGCTGGTAACCTTTTTCATACAACCGTCGGATTAGCTGGAACTTCTGGACTTTGCGATCCTCTGGTCGGTGCCGGGTGGCCTGGGCCTGTAGGTGGGCCATCACCACTGTGGCAAAGGGATTATCGCTGGCTTCCAGGTGTTCCCACTGCTGTTTGTAGTCTAGCAACTTCACGCTGAGGAATTGGAAGGATACCCGACAGCCCAGGGTGTTGTACTCATAGGTGGTGGGTCGCCAGGTGGGGCTGGTATCGCAGAGGATGGCAAGGCTGACGACGGGGCGATCGTAGCGATCTCGAATCCGGTAGTGATACTGGTACATGCGCTCGGCGAAATGGGTGTCCTTGCGGCCCTGAACTTCCAGGTGGAGCAAAATCCAGAGTTCTTGCCCATCCAGTAGCCAAACTTTTACCAATTTGTCGGCAAACCGGCGGCCCAAGGAGGCATCGCGCACGACCTGTTGCAATTCCTTATCGAGAAATTCGTAGGGTCGGGTCCAATCGATCGCATGATAAACATGAGGGAAAAAGAAGCTGAGGCAGTCGGGGAAATACTGCTCCAGAATGATTTTCCAGGGGCTATCTTGGTCACTTCGTTGCGGCATTGGGTTCCTGTAGCAGATCAAGGTGACTTTTTATATAAAACTATCCCTTCGCGTAACGCGGTTGTCACAAAAGCATGGGGGACTGCGGCCCATTCCTGAATTTCAGCCGGAGTCCAAACGGTAATGTCTTTGGCTGGAGATAGGCCAACTAGGGCTTGGTAGTAACGGGGGGCGCGTTGGTAGCGGGGTAGGTCAGATTCTTCAACGACGAGTAGATCCAAATCACTATTGACATGGGCCTCTCCTCTAGCCTGAGAGCCGAAGAGGATGATTTTGAGCGGATTACCGACTAACTGGATTCGCTGCACGAGTTCTGCAAACAGTTCGGGATTGACGGGTGGGTATGCGCGGATTTGCATATCAATTGCTTCATAAAGACTGGCTGCTCTTCCTCTAGGGTAAGGGTGTGCGCCATGATGAGCATAGGTGATTGCTTGGGAGGAACAGATGATGACGGGCGATCAAAATCGATCGGTCTCGATTGCGGGGAGTGTGACGGGGAGTGCGATCGTGACGGGAGATCGCAATACGGTGTCGGTACAGTGGCAGCAGGCGACGTTACCGGAAGCCGCAACGGTGGATATGGCGGCGGAATTGGTGGCATTGCGGGAGGTGTTGTTGAGTTTGGAAACGCCCGATCGCGGCAAGATTGAACGGGCACTGGCGGATGCTGAGGAGGAAGCCCAGAAGCCGGAACCGGATAAGGATGAGGTGGGACAGGCGTTAGATCGGGCGATTACCTATGCCACGAAGGCGAATGGCTTTGCGGAGGCGGTGGAAAAACTGACGCCCCATGTGCAACGGGCGGCGGCTTGGTTGGGGGAAAATTGGTTTAAGATTTTGGCAGCCGTGGGGTTAGCGGCAATGTGAGGGCGTTGTGAGTTCGGATCAGGATCGCCGGATTGAGATTCATGAGAGCGCGATCGGGAGCACGATCGTGTCGGGGGATGGCAACCAGGTTGTCATCTACCTATCCCAGTTTGATCGGCAACCGGCGGTGGCGACAGCAGAACCGACAGCGGTTAGCATGGGTCCCAATCCCTATCGGGGGTTGCTGGCGTTTCAGGAGACGGATGGCGATCGCTTTTTTGGCCGGCAGGTGGAGACAGAAGCGGCGTGGCAACGTTTACGGGATCTCTATGAAATGGTAGGTGCGGTGCGGTTGTTGCCGATCTATGGGCCGTCGGGGTCGGGGAAGTCGTCGTTGGCGCGGGCGGGGTTAGTGCCAGCGTTGGCGCGGCAACCTTTGCCGGGGTTGGCGCAGATGCAGGTGGCCGTGTTGGTGCCGGGTTCGCGACCTCTGGATGCACTGGCGGCGGTGTTGGCGCGGATGATTACGCAGGAGGTGGCTCCCATTGCCAAGACCCGCGAGTGTCGGGAGGAGTTGGCGCGGGTGAATGGGGCGGGGGTATACGATGGTCTGAGCCGGATTGCGGCGTTGTTGCCGGGGATTCACCAGTCGCCGTTGTTGGTGTTGGTGGATCAGTTTGAGGAGGTGTATTCCCTCTGTGAGGATGCGGGGGAGCGGCGGGCGTTTGTGCGCAATTTGATCGAGGCGGCGGCGGATCGGAGTCGGCAGGTATTGGTGGTGGTGACGTTGCGCAGTGATTTTCTGGGGGAGACGCAACGGGAGACGCAGTTGAATCAGTTGTTTGCATCCCAGGGGGTGTTAGTACCCGCGATGGGAGAGGCGGCGCTACGGGAGGCAATTCAGGAACCGGCACGGCGGGCAGGGCAGCCGTTGGATGCGGCGACGGTGGCATTATTGATTGAGCAGACGGAGGGCCGGGAGGGGGCGTTGCCGTTGCTCCAGTTTGCGTTGACGCGGATTTGGGTGGGGATGGGGCAGGGGGTGACTCCGGGGGAAACGTTGGCGCAGATGGGCGGGGTGGGGGGTGCTTTGGCGGGGGAGGCGCAGCGGGTGTATGAGGGGTTGTCGGAACGGCAGCAGGCGATCGCGCGGCGGGTGTTTTTGGGGTTGGTACATTTGGGGGAGGGGACGCGGGATACACGGCGACGGGTGATGTTGTCGGAGTTACGTGCCCAGCGGGATACGGAGGGGGATTTTCGGGTGGTGCTGGATCGGTTTGCCCAGCCCGGAGTGCGGTTGCTGACGCTATCGGCGGAGGCGGCAGGGGTGGAGACGGCAGCGGTGACCCATGAGGCGCTGTTTGAGCATTGGCAGGCGTTGCAGGAGTGGCTGAATAAGGGACGGGAGGATCTGCGGTTTCAGCAGCGGTTTCAGGCGGCGGCGGTGGATTGGGATACAGGGGGGCGTCCGGTGGGACGGTTGTGGCGGGAGCCAGATGTGTCGCTGCTTCAGCGATATTACCAACGGGCGGGGGAGGAGTTCACTACCTTGCAGTTGGCGTTTTTGCGGGCGTCGCAGGGGGCAAAACGGCGGCAGCAGTGGTTTCAGCGGTTGGGAATTATGGGGCTGGTGGGGATTACGGTGTTGATGTCCTACCAGGTTTGGCTGTCGGAGCGGCGACGGATGGGGCAGTACGAGGCAACAGCCAAGCTCCTTGTTGAGACCGATCCCGTGGGAAGTTTGAACAATGCCCTGGCGGCAGTGGGGATGGGGAAATCGTTGCGGCTACGGTTTCCAGAAGTATGGCAGTCTAATCTGGTTAGTGAAGCCCTGTTAGTCGATCCCATTCAGGCAATCCCCAACTATCAATTAATTGAAGGCCATGAAGGCATGGTTTGGAGCGTCGCCTTTAGTCCGGACGGCCAAACGATCGCCAGTGGCTCAGCCGACGGCACCGTGCGCCTGTGGAGCTTGCAGGGCGAGGAGTTGGCCAAATTTCAAGGCCATGAAGCCTGGGTTTTGAGCGTCGCCTTTAGTCCGGACGGCCAAACGATCGCCAGTGGCTCAGACGACCGCACTATCATCCTTTGGAAAGACCTAAATTCATCCCTCATCGCAATGGCGTGTCGGCGGATTAAAAAACAGAATCCCCCAACCGATGTCAAGAAAGCAGCCGTCAAAACCTGCAAGCGCTATGGTCAACCCCGCCGTCTCCCGGTTCTTCCGTCGTCAACTTTGACCCCCTAACCTTAACCGATGAAGACCTTATCTTGAACGCCGAAGCCCTCTTGTTAGCCCTAGACCCACAAGAAGCAGACGATCCCACTCAACTCTGACTAAAACCCTGAACCAACTCCTCTTTCGACGATTGCAGCATTAACCGCGTGGCCTCGCGATCAGGCAATTGCAATAGATAGGGGACGAGATCCTGCAAGGCGCGATCGAGCCTTCTAAACCGCGATTCCACAAGCTTTAATCTTGCGATTCCTGACGTTTGAATTCATCGGGTAAATCCACAAAAATGCGATCGCCCGCCTGAACGCCCGATAGGATTTGCGTTTGATTCCCGATCGTCGGCCCGATCGTCACCGGCACAAACTTGGGTTTATCCTTGGCGTCGAGTACCAGAACCCCGGTTTGACCTTCGCGGGTGACGATCGCCACCGTGGGCACCACCAGCGCATCCCGCACCTGATCCCCCAGGAAAGTGATATCCACATTCATGCCCGATCGCAGCACATCCCGGCCACTATCCAGCACAATCCGCACCTGGAACGAAGTCACATTCTGCTCCACGATCGCCTCTGGGGCAATCAACCGCACCCGACCCTGGAAGACGCGATCGGGATAGGCATCGGCAATAATTTCCACCGTCTGGTTTAGCCGAATTTGGCCGATATCCACCTCTGGCACCTTGGCGAGGACTTCCAGACCATTGGCGAGGGCAACGATCGAGGTCGAAGTTGCGGAGGCGGTGCTTGAGGCGGACGTAGTGGGGGTGACGAAGGCTCCCGGTTCGGCGTAGCGTTGGGTAATAATTCCCGCAAAGGGGGCACGAATAATCGTGTCATCGAGTTGAACTGTAATGGCCTTTAGGCGTCCCTCGGCTTCCCGCACCTGGGCGACGCCCTGGGCAATTTGTTCCGATCGCGTGCCGTTTTGCAACTGGGCGAGGCGTTGTTGGGCTTCCCGGACCTGGGCTTGGGCCTGGGCAAGGTTGGCATGGGCACTGTCGGCTTCGCTGATGACTTCATCCAGACGATCGCGGGCGATCGCGCCATCATTGAACAAATTCTGATTACGATCGACCCGCTCCGTAGCTAAATCTAAGCGGGATTGGGCAGCCTTCACTTGTGCTTGGGTGCGCTCCAGATTGGCACGGGCTTGGGCGATTTCTTCGGTACGGCTACCGGCCCGCAGTTCGGCCAGGTTGGCCTGGGCACGTTTGAGGTTGGCTTCGGCTTGCAAGCGTTGGGCCTGAAGATCGTCGTTGCTCATGCGGGCAATCACCTGTCCCTGCTGGACCCGATCGCCCTGCTCCACATAGAGTTCAACCAAGCGTCCGGCTGTCTTGGGGCTGAGGTTGACGGTTTGAATGGGGACGATCGTGCCGCTGGCGGTAATCCGTAGAGTCAAGTCTTCCGCTGCGACAGGCACGGTCAGGTTGGCGAGGGTTTCCTGGGGACGGGTCCGCTGCCAAACGCCCACACCAACCGCTGTGGTGGTTACAAGCAAAAGCGTGGCGGCGATCGCGGCCCCCCAAGACGGGGTGTTTTTTGTTTTACCCAGGAATGCCAGTGCCATAGACAAAGCCAGATTGCAGAAACGGGATCGGTTTATCGCCAACTCCCTCGCCGTTTTGACGTGAAAACACTCCTAACGGTTCAGGAGACGATCGCAACCTGTTTCTATCTTAAACATTTTGTTACAAAGTCCACCGCTTCCTGACCTCTGGGGTGCGTCACACCAAATTAAACCGCGCTTCCAGCCCTGGGCCAGGCGTCACATTCGCCACGATCGCGATCAAATCCGGCCCTGCAAAAATCGCGGCTCCACTGGGCAGGCCCCCTGGCGCACTGGTAATTTGATAATCAATGCCTGCCTTAAGTTGGATGCGATCGTCAAGGTTACTGAAGTCAGTAATCAACGCAAACCCATTGAGGCCATCGCGGTAGTAAAGCTGGGTGCTGTCACCCAGGACAAACAGATCGGACCCGGCTCCGCCCGTCAGGGTATCCCGTTCACCGGCCCCGGGGGGAGTTCCGCGTAGGCCCGCCCCGATCAGGGTGTCGTTGCCATCCCCGCCGTTGAGGCTATCACTATCCAGGTCACCAAAGAGGGTATCGTTACCGGCCCCACCGAAGAGGGTGTCGTTATCTTTGCCGCCGTAGATCAGGTCATCGCCGTTATCACCATTGACCAGGTCGTTGCCGCGATCGCCATAGAGGAAGTCGTTACCATTCCCGCCGGAAATCACGTCATTGTCTTTGCCCCCGCGAATCAGGTCATCACCTTCCCCCCCATTGAGAATGTCGCTGCCCCGATTGCCAAGCAGTGTATCGTTGCCGCCAAAGCCGTTAATCGTGTCGTTGCCGTCGCCCCCCCGCAGGAGATCGGCCTGTTCGGTCCCATTGATTAACTCAGAAGCACCGCTCGGCGGCACAATTACGCCAGGAATTGTCACGTTGGGTGGGAAAAGAATCAAGGGCGGGACGGGAATACCGGGCACGGGCACACCCGGAATATTAATCAGTGGCGGCACGGGGATCGGCGACGGGGCCAGAGAGGGACCACCATCCATATCCCGGTTTACCACACTGACATCTGCCGGATTTTTATCTTGATAGAAGGGATCATCACTAATTGTGTTGCCCGTCAGAATGGTATAGAAGATATCACCATCGGGAATACCGTCCGGAACACCAGTGACCGTTACGGTTTGAGGTACGTTCCAGTTAGTAGGGGTAAAGGTCAGGGTTGTTGGTGAAGCGACACCTTCCGTGGGATCAGAACTACTTAGGTTGAATTGAACGTTGGCGGTGGGAGGGTAAATCAACACCGCACTAAAGCTAGCAGTTCCTCCAGACTCGGTAGTCACTAATCCAGACGTTGGGGTAATCAAAACCCCTGTCTTTGGAATTGTAATAAAACTGCCTGACTCAAGAAAAACAGCCGTGTCTAGGATGGCATCTCCAGCGTCAGAAATGGCAAATCTAATTGTATTTTCTTCTCCTGGGACGACATCTGCCTGAATTGCCAGTTTTCGAGTAAAGCCATCATATTCAATATTAAAAGGTGCAGAGGAGAGGCCGCCATCAAAAGGATCATTATTGATATAGAATGAAGAGTTTTGCTGCAAGTTGACATTGTCAATTGTCACCGGAATGATTGTGCCCACTCCAGGTAAATTAGCAATATTAACTCCATTCAAGAAAAATGCAAAAATATCATTTACGCCTTCATCTACAAATTCGTTATATTCTTCAGATGCAAATACAAATGTTAAGCCAATACGATCGGTTTCTGGAATAAACTTGACTTCCAGAACAATTGCATCAAAGGTTTCATTGTTGGCTAGAGCTGATAATTCAGGATTACCATCTAAACCAAAGTTGGTGCTAGTTGCCGAACTGCTATTCGGCCCTGCGGCATCAGCAATATTGCCGCTTGCCAAAATAACACCAGATTGAATGCCGATCGGGGAGTCTTCACCCACAAACTCAAAGAGTCCCCCAGCCGCATTAGCACCTTGCAAAATTTGTGCCTCAGTAATTTGAATTCCTGATCCAATTAAGGCATTAACAAGGTCCTGAGCCGTCAGGGTATTTAAATTAGTTGAGGTATAGGCCAAAATACCAGGATAGGCAGCCAGAGCCGAGGGTTGGAACACCGAGAGCACGGGAATTCCATCTGTGGTAAACTCCAAATCCCAATTCCCACCCAAGGTGGCTGCCCCCGTTAAGCTTTCAGAGGCAGCGATGGGAACCCCAACTATCTGCCGTAAAGCCTGAACAAACCGTTTGCCCGTTGTTTCTGCTGCCACGCGACAACCATACAGGACGAGATTAGCCCCCTCTGCCAGCGCCTCTGACCATTGTTGGATTTGGGTCATATAGCTGCCCAACTTATCCAAAGTTAGGCAGGTTGACCCCAAATAGAGCCTACCCGGATCGCCATGCGACACAATTTGGATACTGCCGACATTTGTTGCGGATTGAAGAACCGTCGTAATTTGTTCAACCCCGTCCTGCCCTGGCTCCAAGACAACGACCTGCACTCCTGGCAGAATCCCCTCCATGAGACTCTGGTAATTTGTGACAGAGCCATCCACAAAAACGAGAGTTTCAGCAAAATTGACAGGTGTCATGATCTCATTCCTCGTGTCGAGATAGCAGGGAAATAAAATGGGGGGAGAGAAAGACAAAAAATCGCGAATACAGAAGTTGCTACCTTGAAATGGTTGTTCAAGGCGTTTTGAGAATAACAGCTTAGAACGCCATCGTCATTCTCTGGAACTCCTTAACTTTGTAAAAGGAATTAGAGAACTCAAGGGGCAATAGCAGAACCAAGCCTTTAACTAGAAAACGATGAAATCGGCTGGCGTTAATTCAACCGCACTGCCATTTACGTCAATGAGGACCTGTTGGACTTGATCCGGCCCAGTCCCACCATCGGTAACAATAATGTCGGTTATCGCAATGCTGAAACTTGGCAAAAATGCGAGTGGAATCGGTTGAGCAGGGCCAACAGTACCATCCGGGTCAAAGGTCAGGAGACGCGGGGCAAAAGTTGTCCCATTAAATGACTCTTCTGACTCAGAAGGATTGAAGATAAATGTTGGGCCAGAGCTAGAGGGAGCAGGACCGACAACAACAGTGGATGGGACGTTAATAACCCTAACTGGGTCAACGGGTGACAGACCAAACCCTGCTGCCGATATTCTAAATTTATCGGCTTGCTGAACTGCTTGATTGATCACCGCATCAAACACTAATCGGCCAAAATCTGTGATGACATCGGTTCCTTCATTCGGTGAATTGTACTGGAAGTAGTCCGTTTGTGGTCGCCCACCCGTCAGATTGTCACTGCCCAAGCCACCAACAATTAAATCACTGCCCGCGCCACCATTAATAATGTCACTGCCCGCAAAACCAATTAAGGTATCATCCCTGGCCGTACCCGTGAGAACATCATCGCCATTTGTTCCTTGAATCAAGTTGCCCAGACCATTGTTGAGGTCAGCATCATCATCCAGAATAATTAAACGAGCTTCGCGCTGGGGACCGAGGACGGCTCCACCGGTCGGTGGCCCCATTGTGAGCAATACGTTCTCCCCAATGTTGCCATTTTGGGCAATGATGATGCCGATGTCCCCATCTTCATTAAAGATTTCGCCAACAGAGGGAGACTCAAAAATATTGTCGGCAATGATCGGGAACGATCGCGTTAGTGGTCCGCCTTGACCATCCTGCCAAGTAAAGACAATCGGCTGGGCAATAAAATCCACGCCTGCGAGCGCCGCATTCGGTGAGGTTCCCGTTTGGGGATAGACCGTGACACTGACATCACCCACAAAACTTTCTCGCCGGGTGACGGTCACACTGGCCATCGTCAGCGGATAGGGTGGCCCCTCGCCAGGAAAACCCGGTGCACTGGGATTGCCTTCGATCGAGCTAAAGACTGCCCCTTCAAACTCAATCACCCCGGCGTTGGGTACGGAATTGGTGCTGGTACCGGTCACGGATTCCGGTGGCGTGGGCGGATCAGGAATGACCGTAGTGAAATCAGACGGGCTGAGGAGAGAGGCGTTGACGCCCTGAAGCGTGGCGATGACGGCCTGGGTGGTGCGATTGCGCAGGATCGTATTCACCCCTTCCTGATAAATATCCAGGTTTTCATAGTTGAGGCCACCAATCAAACCAATGACATCCACCCCGTTTTGGAAATCGGTGATGACATCCGAATCGGTATCCGGCCCGATCACAAAAATATCGGAACCTGTGCCCCCGGTTAGGACATCATTGCCGCGATCGCCAAACAGGATGTCATTGCCATCGCCGCCATAGAGGTTATCATCCCCCTTGCCGCCGTAGATGTAGTCATTGCCGGCACCGCCATAGAGAAAATCATTATCCAGATCGCCCCGGATAAAATCATTGCCCTCATCGCCATAGACGGTATCGCTACCTTTGCCGCCAAACACAAAATCTTCACCGTGGCCGCCATTGATCACATCATCGCCGCGTCCCCCAAAGATCAGATCATTGCCCAGATCGCCGGAAATGCTATCGTTGCCGTCGCCACCGTAGGCCGTATCGTGACCTTCCAAAAGCAGGATGCGATCGGAATCAATCGTCCCCAAAATGCGATCGTTGCCCGGTGTACCCGTAATCGTAAACGCCATCTTCTCACACCTCTAAACTAGGTACCTGTACCGCCAAGCAGGATGACGGTTTATGGTGACTATCCAGCCCTACGGCTTGGGTAGTACGATGCAGGACACTACCCTAACACTAAGCCTTGAGATTGACGACCCAATAGCCTAGCCTGCGCCGCGACAGACTCGATATGACTTAGTCGGGCACTATTGTACACACAATATTTAGAAATGTCCGGTGTCAAACCGAATTTTCCCAAACGTAAAATTTTTTATATTAGTATGCGGAATACGGACGCTAGGCTGTGTATTCTAAGCGATAATTATTAAATTGCAAGCCTTTCACCCCATCACCTACAGCCGTTCCCTCCCTAATGAAGTACTGTCAAGCCTTGTAAACAAGGGGCTTAAGCCCCTTGTCTGTACCTCACTAAATAGTGAGGTATGGAAGTGCTGTATCCCCTGGTGACAGGCGTCGAGACGGTTATTTTACGCATGACATCCACCTCGCGCTGAAGACGCAGAGTCGTGGACGTGCCCCGCCCCGACTTACTTGATATTGATGGCGGCATTCTCATCCCGATCGCGCAGCGTCTCCGCAGGAGAATCGTATAGGAATTGAAACACCGCGATCGTCTGATGCCCCTGCCATTAACCTTCCCCTCAGCCAGAGGCATCAGTACCCCCCTTGTTTTAACCATTACCCCCTACCTACTCTCTCTCCTCTCTCTTCTCTCAAAAGCTAATTCACGCGATCGCTCCCCAGGGCAGGCAACCAAATCGTCACCGTCGTGCCCTGGTTAGGGACACTCGCAACTTGGATCTGGCCGTGGTGGTTCGCCACGATCGCTTGGGCGATCGCCAACCCTAACCCCGAGCCAGCGGCATTATGATGGCTCCGGGCCGGATCGGCCCGATAAAACCGCTCGAATACCTGGGAGAGGGCCTCCGGCGAAATCCCAATCCCCGTATCTTGAACCGTTACCTTGAAGGCCATGTCTGTCTGGCGACCCAGGGGATGGTGGGTGTCTGGTTGCAGGGTGATCGTCACCTGCCCCCCCGGTAGCGTGTATTGAATACTGTTCGCAATCACATTGGTAAATAAACGCGCCAGTTGATCACGATCACCCTCCAGGGCATAGCTGGCAAGTCCGATGGAGTCCGGGCTGGTTGGGGGCGGGATACCGTGCAAAGCGATCGACTTGGTATCCGCAAGGGTCCGCTGCTCCTCAATCACCTCCGCCAACACTAGCCCCAGATCAAGGCGATCCCGGCGCGGTTGGACCATGTCACTATCCTGTCGGGCCAAAAACAGGAGATCCTCCACCAGCCGCCCTAGGCGACGGGTCAAGCGCTCGACGACCTGGAATTGTTGGAGTTGCACCTGGGGGTCGGGGTCCGGGTCTGCTAGCGCCACCTGGACATTGGTTTGGATCATCGCAATCGGGTTACGCAATTCGTGGGAGGCATCCGCCGTAAACTGCTTCAGCCGTTGGTACGACGCCCGGATCGGCTCCATCGCCAAACCAGAAAGCAACCACCCGATCGCTGCCACAGCGCCCACCATTGCCGCCGTCCCCAGCCCCAAGTCCAGCAGTAACCGCCGCGTGGGCTTTGTCACCTCAAACCAAGGGTGGCTGACCCGCAAATAGCCCAACCGGGTATGGCCCACCGTCACCTGGGCCGTCACCTGTCGCAGCAGTAAGGGTTCCGTGGGTGGCAGGGCGGTTGGGGGTAATGTAAAGGCTGGCGGTTGGGGGCTAGGGGCCAGCGGTTGATGACGGGGCACCGCGATCGTCTCTCCCGCCCGATTCACGTGCAACGGAATCGCCAACGGATCAGCAAACGTGGACCAGCGCAACACGCCATCAGCATCAAACCACTCCAGATCAATATGGTCATCATCTAGGGCATCGGTATTGCTGCGGAAACTGGCCTCCACATTTACCCGCAGGGGACCCCCCTCCCGATGGGGATTTACGGGTTCAATCACCAGCGATCGCGTTACCACCTCAGCCACGTGATTGAGCGTGTCATCAATCCGCTCGACCAACGTCGCCCGCACATACCCATAGAAACCACTGGCAAACAGCAGCAATAACACAGCCGTTACCGTGGTATACCAAAGCGCTAGTCGGCGGCGAGTCGTTTGGAACATCAGTCGGGTACATCAGCTTAAAAACAGCAGGGGTCTGGTTGCGCGAAAACGCGGGACAATCAAACCATAAACCCTGGGTAGCCGTGTCACCATTATCCCCAGAGCAGGCTGTACCTGCTGGGCTGCGGCGATCGGGGTTCTCCGTGTTTCAGTTTTTCCTATCCCTCTCGCTGTACGTGGGCAGCCTTCATGCTGAGTCAGTGGCCACCATTCTCCAAACCGTTCCCCCAACTCACCCCCCAGGTACGAACCATCCTGGCGATCGCGGTGATCTTTTTTAGCCTAACCCTGCTCCTGTTGTTGCATCGCTACTTCAGTTTCACGGCTTCTTACGTCTCCTTTGATCAGGGCATCTTCAACCAGGTCTTTTGGAATGGGTTGCGGGGTAATTTTTTCCAAAGTTCCCTGTCCTCAACCCTTTCAACGCCCGTGGTCCACGATGGTGAAGTGCCCAGCGTCGCCTACCATCGCCTCGGTCAGCACTTTACCCCTGCCCTACTGCTGTGGCTGCCGGTGTACGCGATCGCCCCCAGTCCCGTGACTCTCATGGTCTTGCAGGTAACCCTGACCACCAGTGCGGGTTTCGTTCTCTATGCCCTTGCCCGTCACTACCTCATGCCCAATGTATCGGTCTGGGTAGCGGCCAGTTACTACTGCGCTAATGCGGTGATTGGACCAACGCTGGCCAATTTCCACGACCTTTGCCAGATTCCCCTGTTCCTCTTTGGTCTCCTGCTGGCGTTGGAAAAACGCTGGTGGTGGCTGTTTAGCCTGCTATCAGTCCTCATCCTCCTGGTTCGCGAAGACACGGGGATTGCCCTGTTTGGGGTGGGGGCCTACCTGCTTCTCAGCCGCCGCTATCCCCAACTGGGGTTAGCCGTGTGTAGCCTGAGTTTTCTCTATGTGGTCAGCCTGACCAATGTCATCATGCCGCTCTTTTCGGACGATATTTCCCGGCGGTTCATGATCGAGCGGTTTGGCCAGTATGTTGACGGTCCTGAAGCCACCACTCTGGATATTATTTGGGCGATCGTGCGGCGGCCCTGGCGCATGGTGATCGAGATCCTGACGCCCTTCACCCGCAAGGTGGAATACCTCCTGGGCCAATGGCTACCCCTGGCATTAATCCCCGCGATCGCTCCTGCTGCCTGGATCATCGCGGGCTTCCCCCTTCTGGCTATTTTTCTACAGCGGGGCCAGTCGCCCCTGTCGCTCAATATCCGGTATGCGATCGTCGTTGTCCCTGGCCTCTGGTATGGTGCAATCCTTTGGTGGGCGCATTACTTCGCCCTGCGTTCGCGGCGGGCCGCCCCCGATACCGCTTGGCCGGAACGAGCCTCCTCCCCTGAGCAACCGGCAGTCTCCAAGTCGTCTGCCCCGCTGGTCCCCCTGCCTCTGTCTGAGCAGCGGAGTGATCCAACGGCCCCAGCAGCAAAATTTCCCCGTCGCCTGCGCCAATTTTGGGCTTTCTGTTTAGTCTTGGCCTTGGGGTTTACGATCGCCTCCAATCCCAACCGCGCCCTATCGTTTATGATTCCTGACTCGATCAGTCCCTGGGTCTATATTTCACCCGTGCGCCAATGGCAACACGCCCAGGCCATTCGTCCCCTATTGGCCGAGATTCCCCCAAGCGCCAGCGTTGCCGCCACCACCCATATTGTGCCGCACCTATCGAGCCGCCGCGAGATTGTCCGCTTTCCGGATTTACACCTGCGCAATGATCAGGGGGAGGTGATCCAGATGGATTACGCCATCGCTGATCTATGGCAACTCCAGCAGTATCAGGTGGCCTTTAAGGACGATCGCCAAAAGCTACAGGCCATGCTGCCCGCGATCGCCCAGATGTTGGCGGGTCAGGACTATGGCCTCCGGGCTGTGCGGGATGGGGTTCTCTTCTGGCAACGGGGCGTCCCTTCCGATCCCCAGGCCCTAGCTGACTGGTCACGATGGCAACAGGATCTAGAGGCCAGTTTGCGATCGCCTTGAGGCAGGCCGTGATCGGGCCAACGACTGCACAGCAGAGGGTCCTCCCAGCTTGCCTTCCGACTAAAACAGCGGAAGCTGTTGAGGCCCCTAATAACAGGGCCAGTTTACTCGTCACCTTCAGCCCGAGGAGACCCCCGGCTACCGATGGGGACGATCGTCCTCATTCTTCGTCCTTATTGACAATTTATGCTAATAAGCTTTAATCTAAGATAGATGAAGATCCTCTCTGTGACCAATGGGCTAGCACTTGAACTGGGCCATCCGTTGCAGGGCAACATTAATAATCAATTAAGGGTTCCAGGCTCCAATCTATTTAATGATTATCAAGAGGTACTCACACCATGTACGTCTGTATTTGCAACCCCGTCACCGATGCTCAAGTTCGCCAAGCTATCCACAGTGGTTGCCGATCGCTGGACGATCTCCAGGCTAAGCTGGGTGTGGGGAGTATGTGTGGCCGGTGTTCGGAGTGTGCCCAAGATATCCTCCAGGGGTTAGTCCCTGGGGAAGTGGGTGATAGCCCGAGAACGCCGTAAGCTGTCTCTATAAACCTCTTTTGTACACCAAATTCAGACTGCTGTAGGGAGATTGACATTGAAAGGCGATCCGCAAGTTATCCAGCATCTCAACAAAGTTCTAACTAACGAGTTAACAGCGGTTAACCAGTATTTTCTGCACGCTCGGATGTACAAGAATTGGGGTTTCAATAAGCTCGGTTCCCACGAATACAAGGAATCGATCGAAGAGATGAAACACGCCGATTCAGTCATTGAGCGAATTCTTTTCCTAGAAGGTTTGCCGAATCTGCAAGATCTCCACAAATTGCGCATTGGGCAAGCAGTTCCAGAATGTTTGGCCTGTGACCTAGAGCTTGAGCGGACAGCGCAAGCTACGTTAAAGGAAGGGATTGCCTATTTTGAAACTGTCCGGGATTATGTATCCCGTGAGATCCTGGAGCATATCCTGAATGAGACGGAAGAGCATATTGACTATCTGGAAACCAACTTAGAACTGATTGACAAGGTGGGTCTACACAATTACCTCCAGTCCCAAATGGATGTGGACTAGTAGAACGCTTGCAGTTTGTAGTGCGGGCTGAAGCCCGCAACGCCTAAAATCATTACTAGCAACGTTGTGAAGCTTCAGGTTACGGAACTTTATGCTCGCTGTACTAGGCTCGCCCCGCCCTTGGTGAAAACGGGGGGCTGTGCCGAAATTGTACCTATTGCCCCTAGTCGGGCCGCTCAGAGCCATCCGGTTTTGTATGGGCTGGGTGCAGATTATTACAACCCAGACCGATGCCGATCGGCTGTAAACCCTGACCCATATTCGTCAATCCGGGATCTCGGTGTCTTGCGGTGGCATCATTGGTCGGGGTGAAATCTTCACCGATCGTGCCCAAATGCTAGTAATCCTGGCCACAGTTCAGCCCCCTCCCAAAAGTGTGCCGATCATGGGGGCAATTACCTGAAGATATACAGCCGTTCCCTCCCTAATGAAGTACTGTCAAGCCTTGTAAACAAGGGGCTTAAGCCCTTTGTCTGTACCTCACTAAATATGGAAGTGCTGTAAAGTTCTGTGTTGGCTTTCAACATTTCTGATATTATGCTAGTTGCTCCTGATACTGCAATAGTGCTGGATAACACGCCTATATCTGTCAATATAAATACACTTTCCCCATGTCTAAATCTTTGGAAGGTGGTTGTGAAATGAATCAAGAGTTTACTAATGACTGGTTTCTCGTTTCTGCAAAATCTAATTGGGATCAGTTGCTTCCACAGTTAAAACCGAAGCGAATTCTTGAAATTGGTTCTTACGAGGGGGCATCTACTTGCTATTTAATTAGAACTCTCTCATCTATGGTAGATAGCCTTGAAATTTATTGTATTGATACTTGGGAAGGAGGTATAGAACATCATCGAGGGGGAGTTTTTGAATCGGATATGCCTAGTGTCGAAAGGCGATTTAAAGTTAATACTGAGATAGAGATTCAAAGCTCATCTTGTCCAGTGAATCTGGTTTGCCACAAAGAAAAATCTATTACTGCATTATCAAAATTGATTGCACAAGGGATGTCTGGTTATTTTGATTTTATATATATTGATGGTTCACATCAAGCCCCTGATGTCCTTTCAGATGCAATTCTCGCATTTCAACTTGCTAGGGAAGGAGGATTAATTGCATTTGATGATTATCTTTGGAGTGAACATTCTGTTGAAGAAAGGGACATTCTTAGATGTCCTAAAAGTGCAATTGATGCATTTGTGAATATCTTTTTTAGGAAGGTTACCATTGTCAGTGCCCCACTTTATCAGTTATACGTCTCTAAAATTGCAGACTAACAGAGACAGCCCTTCCCTCTCTAATGAAGTACTGTCAAGCTTTGTGAACAAGGGACTTAAGCCCCTTGTCTGTACCTCACCAAGTATGGAAGTGCTGTAGCAGGGCCTTCATTGTTGATCTCTTCTAAGAGGGTGTTTGAAAAGTCCAAAAACCAGCCGTTTTGGCGACTGAAGTCGCTACTACAGACACAAAGCAACCCTTAGGACAGCCAAACGTCGAGGTTCGTAGTCGCGGTTTTAACCGCGATCCCCCTTTATTAAAGCAGCCTCATAAATGATTCACTCGATTGTCAGGTACCGATTTAAGTCTTGATAGTGTTGCATAGGAATGGTAATCACAGAATGACCTCTTGACTACCAATGTTGTGCAGCCAATGTTGTGAAGCCAACGTTGTGCAGCTTCCGGTTGCGAAACTTTATGCTCGCTGGACTAGGCTCACCCTGCCCCCGATATCCGCAGGTACCCTAGGCGGGTATTTTAGGGTGACTGCCGCTAGCGATCGCGAACTGAATGTGCGACGATAGCGGATGCCCTCCGCCCAGAGTACCCATGTCGGCGATTCGTCATAACTGGACCACTTCCGAGATTCTGGACCTGTTGCAGCGTCCGTTAATGGATTTGGTCTACCAGGCCCAAACAATCCATCGCGAGTATCAGCCCCCCAACCAGGTCCAACTGGCCACCCTCCTGAGCGTGAAAACGGGGGGCTGTGCCGAAAACTGTGCCTATTGCCCCCAGTCGGGCCACTATGAAACCTCGGTTGCTCCCCAGGGGGCATTAAGTGTGGAGGCGGTTGTCGGCAAGGCACAGCAGGCCAAGGCCCTCGGAGCCAGTCGGTTTTGTATGGGCTGGGCGTGGCGCGAGATTCATGAAGGTCCTGCCTTTGAGGCCATGCTAGACATGGTGCGTCAGGTGCGGGCGATCGGGCTGGAGACCTGTGTCACGGCGGGGATGCTGACCGCCAGCCAAGCCGAGCGGTTGGCCGCCGCCGGGTTAACGGCCTACAACCACAATCTTGACACCAGCCCCGAATTCTACGAGCAGATTATTACAACCCGGACCTATGCCGATCGGCTGCAAACCCTCGCCCATATTCGCCAGTCCGGGATCTCGGTATGTTGTGGTGGCATCATTGGCCTGGGTGAAACTCGCACCGATCGTGCCCGGATGCTAGAAGTCCTGGCCACCCTTCAGCCCCATCCTGAAAGTGTGCCGATTAATGCCCTAGTCGCTGTGGCGGGAACCCCCCTGGCTGAGCGTCCCCCGATCGATCCCTTGGAGCTAGTTCGCATGTGTGCCACCGCCCGTATCCTCATGCCCAGGGCAAGAGTGCGTCTCAGTGCTGGTCGCGCCCAACTGAGCCGTGAGGCCCAGTTCCTCTGTTTTCTCGCGGGGGCTAACTCCATTTTCTACGGTGAAACCCTGCTGACGACCCACAATCCCGATCGCGATGCCGATCGCCAACTCCTCGCTGATATTGGGGCCACGGTCCTCGCCCCCGTTTGTGGTTGATACCCGCCTGTCGGCTCGAACCATTGGGAAAAGTTCCCAGTACAATAGAGGCTGAATTTAGGTCATTCGGTCACGCACATACAGTCCCTATGAGCAAAGGCACCCTCTTCGATAAAGTTTGGCAACTGCATACGGTGGGCACCTTGCCCTCTGGCCAAACCCAACTGTTGATTGGGCTACACCTGATCCACGAAGTCACCAGCCCCCAAGCCTTTGCCATGCTGCGCGATCGCGGCCTCAAGGTGCTGTTCCCCGAACGCACGATCGCCACGGTAGACCACATCGTGCCCACCGATAACCAGGCCCGTCCCTTCGCCGATGACTTGGCGGAAGAGATGATGCAAGCCTTGGAAAAGAACTGCCAAGAGAACGGGATTACCTTCTACAACATTGGCTCCGGTAATCAGGGGATTGTCCACGTGATTGCCCCGGAACTGGGGCTAACCCAACCGGGAATGACGATCGCCTGTGGCGATAGCCACACGTCTACCCACGGGGCCTTTGGCGCGATCGCCTTTGGTATTGGTACCAGCCAAGTCCGCGATGTCCTGGCATCCCAAACCCTGGCATTGAGTAAGCTCAAGGTCCGTCGCATCGAGGTGAACGGGACCCTGAGGCCGGGGGTTTACGCGAAAGACGTGATTTTGCACATCATCCGCAAGCTAGGGGTAAAGGGCGGGGTGGGCTATGCCTACGAATACGCCGGGACGACGTTTGAGCAGATGAGTATGGAAGAACGCATGACCGTCTGCAATATGGCGATCGAGGGCGGTGCCCGTTGTGGCTATGTCAACCCCGATCAGGTCACCTTCGATTACCTCAAGGGGCGCGACTTTGCCCCCCAAGGAGCCGACTGGGATAAGGCCGTTACCTGGTGGCAGCAGATCGCCAGTGATGCCGATGCCGAATACGATGATGTCGTGGTCATCGACGCCGCTGAAATTGCCCCCACCGTCACCTGGGGAATCACCCCCGGTCAGGGAATTGGCGTCGATGAGTGTGTGCCGACCCCTGCGGAATTGCCGGAAGCGGAACGGGCGATCGCTGAAGAAGCTTACCAATATATGGATCTCACCCCTGGCCAGCCGATCCAGGGCACCCCTGTCGATGTCTGCTTTATTGGCAGTTGTACCAATGGTCGCCTCAGCGATCTGCGGGAAGCCGCCCACTTTGCCAAAGGGCGTCACGTCGCCCCAGGGGTGAAGGCATTTGTGGTTCCTGGCTCGGAGCGGGTGAAGCGGGAAGCCGAAGCCGAAGGACTTGACCAAATTTTCCAAGCGGCGGGCTTCGAGTGGCGCGAGCCGGGTTGCTCCATGTGTCTGGCCATGAACCCGGATAAGCTCCAGGGACGGCAACTGAGCGCCTCCTCCTCCAACCGTAACTTCAAAGGACGGCAAGGCTCGGCTTCCGGTCGCACTTTGCTCATGAGTCCCGCGATGGTTGTTGCTGCCGCTGTTACAGGCCAGGTGACGGATGTGCGGACCTTGCTCTTGTAAGGGCACCTCGATTCATGGGGGTGAGGAGGGTTGTCGAACGGACGTTTGCTTATGGGCGCTAAGGTTAGGATATTTCGAGGTACCCATAAAAAATTGCTCTCCGCCTCATTCGAGGTAGCAGAGAGCAAGCAGGGGATAGAGAAATCGAGATGGAACTTTTGTGATCAGCAGTTGAAAATCGATATCTTAAAAGGCAAGCCTGGATAGCCCTGGTGGGGCATCAAACCGGCATTAGCATGCAAGGCTGAGGCACTCAGACTGTTTCATCACAACAGCTAACTCGACCACCAACTCCTGCCGATCGCGATTGTCTGCTTCCGGCGTGGCCGCGATCGGCGCAACCGGCTCTTCTTCTTGTTCTATCACTAAACTACTACAAGCGATCGTATCCGATAGGATAGCACTCGCCATCATGCCTGTATGAATCTCTAATAGCGCTGTCGGTAGAGCCTCAAAAATTAGCCGTTGTCCAGGGAAAACCACGCGCTCAAAATACCAGTTAGGGATGTTGGTAATTCGAGCGATCTGAATTTTACTCGTCGCATTGACATAGCAACAAACCACTGGATTCGTGCTATCGAGGGGGAGGGGATCAAGAATTTGAGCCATAGCGTTTGCGGTGAGTTCGCGGTTAAGGTGGGTATCGAAAAGCAAGTCTTGAGCCTTCATAGTCTTAAACTAACATCTGGTTATTGTTAATAGCTGTAAACACGACTACCATCCTGCTGTAATCAGTCAAGATTCTCCATCCAAGCCCAGCAATCGGGCAATTCCAACCCTAAAAAGTCAAGAACGGTATCTGGATATACCTTTTGGCAACGGGGCGTTAGACTGGATAAAGACAATGACTAGCAATGGCCCCATCCCTACGGGCCTAGCACCAGTCACCTAGCCCGATCCCTTGACCAGCTTAATGGTATCCTATTATGTGAAGTTTTGTAAAAGAGCCGTTGCAAGCATGATCGCAAGCCGATCGCAATGGGTTGCCATTGGTCGGCTTGATTGTCCCCCTGCCAAGGTAATTCTACCGAGCACTACCCCAGGGGTTAACGCGCAAGGAGGGCAATAATTAAGAAAATATTAAATATTGATCGATGCCCCTGCTATTCCTAACGCCATCACTATCCATTCATTGAGTGCCAGCAAGCCATGCACGATCGCATCCTCTATGTTCGGCTCCCCTGTAATCCGATTTTCCCGATCGGGGTGGTCTATTTAGCAGACCATATTCATAAGCAGTTTCCTGGGGTTACCCAACGCGTTTTCGATCTGGGAGCGGTACCGCCCCTGGACTACAGCAGTGCCCTCGATCGTTGCATTGATGCGTTCCAGCCTACCCTGTTGGTCTTCTCCTGGCGAGATATTCAGATCTATGCGCCCGTGGGAGGCCGGGGAGGCAATCCGCTCCAGTATGCCTTTGAGTTTTACTATGCCCGCAATCCCTGGCTGCGGTTGCGGGGAGCACTGGGGGGCCTGCGCTTGGCGGCGTCCTATTACACCGAACTCTGGCGCAACCTCGGACTGATCCGGCGGGGACTGGCGCGATCGCGGCGCTATTGTCCCACAGCACGGGCGGTGGTAGGCGGTGGGGCTGTCAGTGTGTTCTATGAACAGTTAGGGCGGGGTCTGCCCCAGGGGACGATCGTCTCCGTGGGTGAGGGTGAAGTGTTATTGGAGAAGGTGTTACGGCAGGAATCTCTGGCCCAAGAGCGGTGTTACATCGTCGGTGAAACCCAACCCCGCGATCGGCTGATCCACGAAGCGCCTGCCCCGGTAGAAAAGGCAGCCTGTGATTACGGCTATATTGAGACGATCTGGCCAGAACTGGAATACTATCTCCAGACCCAGGATTTTTATATTGGAGTGCAAACAAAACGCGGTTGTCCCCACAACTGCTGCTACTGCGTCTACACGGTGATCGAGGGGAAGCAGGTGCGCATTAATCCCGCTGATGAAGTCGTGGCGGAAATGCGGCAACTCTACGATCGCGGCGTGCGTAATTTCTGGTTCACCGACGCCCAGTTTATCCCCGCCCGCAAATATATAGATGATGCCGTCGAACTGCTACAAAAGATCCAGGCATCGGGGATGACGGATATCCACTGGGCTGCCTATATCCGGGCTGATAACCTGACGCCGGAACTGTGTGACCTGATGGTGAAAACCGGGATGAATTACTTTGAGATCGGCATTACCAGCGGGTCCCAAGAACTGGTGCGCAAGATGCGCATGGGCTACAACCTGCGCACGGTCCTGGAAAACTGCCGCGATCTCAAGGCAGCGGGGTTCAATGACCTGGTATCGGTCAACTATTCCTTTAATGTGATCGATGAGCGCCCAGAAACGATTCGCCAGACGATCGCCTACCACCGGGAACTCGAACGAATCTTCGGGGCTGATAAGGTCGAACCGGCCATCTTCTTCATTGGCCTGCAACCCCACACGCACCTAGAGGACTATGCCTTCGAGCAAGGTATCCTGAAGCGGGGCTATGACCCCATGAGCCTCATGCCCTGGACCGCCAAAAAACTACTCTGGAACCCGGAACCGTTGGGGTCCTTCTTTGGGGACGTGTGCCTAGCGGCATGGGAACGCAATCCCCACGATTTTGGCCGCGAAGTGATGACCATTCTGGAGGAGCGCCTGGGTTGCGCTGACCTAGAGGACGCCCTGCGCGCACCGATCGTCCCAGCAACGCCAATCCCACCGCCCGCCTTAGCGACAGCCCACCCCTAACGTTGAGTTATTCGGGGAACAGGAGGCGCGTGGCTCCCTGGAGCCTCGCCAAGGGGGTGACAGATCGCGGCAAGGCGGGTAACGGCACAACCGTCAAATTTGCGAACGTGCCCTCGCGGGGGGGGTCCGTTAACACCTGCCCCGGTTCATAGCGATTATGAACCAGATACCGTTGGTACAAGCCCAGATTAGCTAAGGACGCAGACAAACGCTGGGCCTCGGTCACGATCGCTGCCTGGGCCTGGACAACCCCGATAAATTCCGTATGCTGGGCATCCTTAAGCTTTTTCTGGGTGAGGACCACCTGTTGCCGCAACCCCCGCAGTCGGCCCATCAGATCCGTCCGTCCGAGAACATCCTGGTATTTCAGCCAAAGCTTGAAGATCCAGGCCAGCCAATCACTCAACGCCGTTGGCATTTCCAAAAAACGCAGGAGGTGGCCCGTCGGGGCGGTGTCGAGGATGATCAAATCCTGCTCCCCGCGTTCGAGCAGATCAATCACCGTGACCAGGGCGAGCATTTCGTCAATACCGGGTAGGGCCTCGGCCACAATTTGCTTCCAGGCTTCCGGCCCATAGGCCAGTTGCAGGGGACTCTCGGCTACCTGCTCCCCGCTCATCATTGCTGCCAACTCCCACAAATAATCCTCCCGAAACTGCTGGAGCACCTGTTCCGCATCGATCTCTTGGCCGCTAAGAGGCAAGGGGGGGGAGTGGGTGCCTAGCGCCCCTAAGCAAATCGGTCGGGGTTCGTGACCCAGGGTTTGGCCGAAGGCATCCCCCAGGGAATGGGCCGGATCGATCGAGATTAGGCGAATCCGGCGATCGCGGTGTCGTTGCGCCATTGCCAACCCGATCGCCGCCGTAACCGTGGTTTTGCCAACCCCACCCTTACCGCCAACCAAAATCAGCTTGCGCCCCTCGGCCATAAAGTCGGGGAAGCCTGGCCTGATCGGCGTCGGCCACTGGACCACTGGCGGCGGGATGGGAACCAGGGTAGTCAACGGCTGCACCTCGCGCATTAGGGCATCGAGGCCGCTGGCTTCTAGGGGTTCGATGGGGGCAAGAGGCACGGTTAAGAGGGGCTGCGTCGGGGCGATCGTCCGAAATTGGTGCAGCAATTGCTGTTGCTCACTCAGGCGATCGTGCCTTTCCCACGGGAGTTGCTCCCAAGCCGTGGAGTTGGGGTTGAGGGGCGGTAAGGGCAGAATGCGGTTAATCAGCACCCCCCCCAGGGGAATCTGGAGTATCTCCAAGGCGGTGATAAAGCGTTGGGTTTCTAGCCAACTCATGGGTTCGGCAATGGCCACCACAAGGCAGGCCGTCCGCTGGGGATTCTGCAACCAGGCGCGTCCGTTGGCTAAATCCTGCTTGAGTTCATAGAGGAAAGCATCGGCCTCATCCGGGGTGTAGCGTCCCGTAAAGCTGCGGCTGATCACCCGGTGTTTTTCCTGGAACAACTCCAACGCCGACAGGATAGTGTCGAGGAAGTCCATGAGTTTGAATAGGTTGAGCGTATGACCGCTGGGGGCCATGTCAACGATGATGCGATCGACGACCTGTTGATTGAGTAACCGCTGAATTTCCAACAATCCCATCAATTCATCCACCCCCGGCCAATTCAGATCCCACACGGGGGTGAGATCCTCCCCTTCCACAAAACTGCCCCGTTCGAGCAGGAGTTCCAAGACTGCGCCGTAGCGATCGCGGAAGGCTTGCAGGAGCTGTTTCGCATCCAGAGCTTGCACCTGTAAATTGGGCCGATCGGGAACGGACTGCGCCGTGGCGGTGACGGGCAGGCCGAGGACATCCCCCAGGGAGTGGGCTGGATCGGTGGACAGCAACAACAAGCGATGATCGGGGAATTGCTGTGCCCAATGTCGGGCGCAGCCACAGGCCAGGGTGGTTTTGCCGACACCGCCCTTACCGCTGAACAGGGCCAGTTGCAGGGACTCCCAGGCTGCGGGCAAGGGAGATTCAGTTCGGGAATCAGGTGAGTGTTGAACAGCCATTGGTTCACTATACAGGGGGACGGTAGGTCGAGGCAGTTGGCCGCTGGTGGTTAGGCCAGGGAACGGCTTCCCCCCTGCCTATCCGTAGCGTACCGATCTCCTCCAAAATTCTTCGTCAACCTGAGCGGTTATCGGGAATATCACGGCTCCCCCGGCGTCAACGGGTCCAAATCCCTCCCGGCAATTCTGGCGGGTAGGGATCAGGGGTCAGGCATTGTCCTGCCCCCATTCCACCCAGCGCTTGGAGACGGCAGGCGGTCGCAGACGCGATCGGGCAGGTTCGATCAGGCCATCTCGTCAGATGTTCCCATATTATGTATTATTAAAAGACTATCGAAAGCAGGCAAGTCATTTTATTTACTCTATGCAAAAGCCGGAATCTCCTAGCATAAGCTGCTTGCAGCCCAGTGGCTCCCAGGCCCAGGGGGCATTGTCCAGGGGCAGGGTGAGCTAGGTGCAGATGGCACTTCCCTGAGGCAGGTCCAGCCCGTGTGGGGTCTGGTTGCTGGTTTATCGCTGTTACTCATGATCGGAAAACGCCCGTGCTAAAAATCCCCGTATTAGAAGCCTTTATCTTTGCCACTGTCCTCTTTGGGTTCCTTGGCATCATTGCTAAGAAAAATTTGCTGATGAAAATCATTGCGATGGACGTCATGAGTACAGGCGTGATCGCCTATTACGTGCTGGTAGCTGCTCGTCAGGGGGTGTTTACGCCAATTTTGACCGATGCCCCAAAGGGAGCCTATGCTGACCCGGTGCCCCAGGCAGTGATTTTGACCGCGATCGTGATTGGTTTTTCGATTCAGGCGCTGATGCTGGTGGGGGCGATGAAGCTGGCACGGGAAAATCCCACCCTGGAAACGAGCGAGATTGAGCGGGGCAACCAACCATGACCCTCACTCCGCATCTGCCCCCCCTGACGATCGCCTGGATTACCCTGCCCTTTTTTTTGGGCTTTTTGGGGTACCTGCTGCCCCGGTGCGATCGCTATTTTGCTGGCGTGATGGCGGTGCTATCGGTAGCTTACGCGCTGCTCTTGTTTTGGCAACCCAATCCCCTGGAATTGCGGCTGCTGGATCATTTTGGCGTGAGTTTGCTCCTGGACTCGCTCACCGGATTCTTTGTGATTACCAATGGCCTGGTAACAGCGGCGGTTGTGTGCTACTGCTGGCCCAGTGGTAAGACGCCGTTTTTCTATGCCCAGCTTCTGATGTTGCACGGCAGTATCAACGCTGCCTTCGCCTGCTCAGACCTGATGAGCCTCTATGTCGCCCTTGAAGTGTTGGGGATTGCGGCCTTTTTGCTCATTGCCTATCCCCGGAGCGATCGCAGCATTTGGGTCGGGTTACGCTACCTGTTTGTCAGCAATACCGTGATGCTGTTCTACCTGGTGGGGGCGGTGCTGGTCTACCAGGCCAACCATTCCTTCGACTTCATGGGGCTGCGCACGGCTCCTCCGGAGGCAATCGCCCTGATTTTGTTGGGCCTCCTCGTCAAAGCCGGGATCTTTATATCGGGTTTGTGGTTACCCCTAACCCACTCGGAGTCGGAAACCCCGGTGTCGGCCTTGATGTCGGGGGTCGTGGTAAAGGCATCGGTGTTACCGCTGGTGCGCTGTGCCCTGTTATTCGAGACCGTCGAACCGATCGTGCGGCTGTTTGGGGTGGCGACGGCCCTGTTCGGGGTGTGCTATGCCGTCTTTGAAAAAGATACCAAGCGGATGCTGGCCTTCCACACCATCTCCCAGCTCGGGTTCGTCCTCGCTGCGCCCGTAGTCGCCGGGTTTTATGCCCTCAACCACGGGTTAGTCAAATCAGCCCTGTTCCTGATTGCGGGGAATCTGCCCAGCCGCAGCTTTAAGGCCCTCAAACATCAACCGATCTGGACACCGCTGTGGGTCGCTTTGGTGATGGCCAGTTTCTCGATTTCCGGATTTCCCCTGCTGTCGGGCTTTGGGGCCAAGGTGTTGACGATGAAGAACCTGGCCCCCTGGCAGGTGATTGGCATGAACCTGGCGGCGCTGGGCACGGCAATCTCCTTTGCCAAACTCATTTTCCTGCCCCATCAACGTCAAGCTGCCCTGGCGGCTCAGGCCGGGGTCGTGGCGTTGCCTGCGCCCAGTCGCGGGTTTTGGCTGGCGATGGCCATTTTGCTGGGGGGGTTAGTAGTGGCGAATGGGGTGTATTACGAAGCCTATACCTGGGCCAATGTGGCCAAACCCCTGGCAACGATCGGCCTAGGGTGGGGGGTCTATTACTATGGGCTACCCCGGTTGTCGCTCCACCTGCCCCAAGCCCTGGAACAATTTGAACACCTGATCGGCATGATGGCGGTGATGTTAGTGGCGTTGTTCTGGATGGTATTGGCATGAAGGGTACTGGCAGTTGGCACCAAGGAGGTAAGACGCGATGACAACCCTCATCATCTTCTGGATAGCGCTACCCTTTTTTCTCGGCTTACTGGGGTACGTGTTACCGAAGGGCGATCGCGTCCTGGCTTTGGGCATGGCGATCCTGTCGGGAGCCTTTGCCGTCAGCCGGTTGGGAGAAGTAGCTCCCCTGGAATTGCGGCTGCTCGATCACTTTGGCGTTACCTTGCAACTGGATGAACAAACGGCTTGGTTTGTCCTCACCAATGCCCTGGTGACGGCTACCGTGGTGTGCTACTGCTGGCAAAGCCAGAAATCCTCATTCTTCTATACCCAAATGCTGATGGTCCACGGTAGCGTCAATGCCAGCTTTGTCTGTGCGGATCTCATCAGTTTATATGTGGCCCTAGAGGTCCTGGGGATTGCGGCCTTTCTCTTGATTGCCTATCCCCGCAGCGATCGCAGCCTTTGGGTGGGCCTGCGCTATCTCTTTGTCAGCAATACGGCCATGCTGTTCTATTTAGTGGGGGCCGTGCTGGTCTATCGCGCCAATGGTTCGTTTGCCTTTACCGGCATCACCCATGCCCCTTCTGAAGCCCTGGCTTTGTTGCTCGTCGGCTTGCTCACGAAGGGGGGGATCTTCCTGTCGGGTCTGTGGCTACCCGTCACCCACTCAGAGGCCGAAACGCCCGTCTCAGCCCTGTTGTCGGGAGTGGTGGTGAAGGCGGGGGTCTTTCCGCTCCTGCGGTTTGCCCTCATCAGCGAGACCTTGGACCCTCTGGTGCGCGGATTTGGGGTGGCGACGGCCCTGTTTGGGGTGAGCTATGCCTTGCTGGAGCAAGACACCAAGCGGGTGTTAGCCCTGAGTACACTGTCCCAAATGGGGTGGATACTCGCGGCCCCAGTTGTTGGGGGTGGGTATGCCCTTGCCCACGGTCTGGCCAAGTCCGCCAGCTTTCTCATCGCGGGGAATTTGCCCAGTCGGCAATTTCAGGTACTCCAGCAGCGCCCGATCGCTTTTCCCTTGTGGCTAGGCTTAGCCCTGGCCAGCTTATCGATCGCGGGTTGCCCGCCCCTACTGGGGTTTACCGCCAAAGCCGTTACCCTCAAGCACCTGCTCCCCTGGCAAAGCGGGCTGATGAATTTGGGGGCGATCGGCACCGCGATCGTGATGGCGAAATTTATCCTCCTGCCCATGCAGCCACCGGGTCAGATCGCTCACACGGAGCCAGCTAGCCCAACCCAGCCTCGCCCCTTTGGCTTCTGGGTCGCTATGATTCTGCCGATTAGTAGCCTGATCATTGCCCAGCTTTTGGCCTTCGATCCGACCCTTGCCTGGGGCGAGACCCTGTTAAAAACTGTTGCCACCCTAGGGAGTGCTTGGCTGATTTATACGCTGCTCGTTCAGCGATTATCGGGGCGATTGTCCCGTTCCTGGGAACAGATTGAACAGTTGATCGGCATCAGAAGTGTTGAATGATAGGAAATGTGTTAAAAAATAGCCTCTAATCGTGTA
>JBBILC010000051.1:28499-30832 GCA_037445115.1 Coleofasciculaceae cyanobacterium bin_20 | reverse complement strand
CACGATTAGAGGCTATTTTTTAACACATTTCCTATCATTCAACACTTCTGTCTTGCAAGTAACAGCGATCGTGGGTTTGATTGGCTATCTATCTTTTCGGAATGGCCAGCGGGCAGTCAATACCATTGCAACCCAACTCCGTGAAGAAGTTGCGGTACGGATTCAGCAAAAGCTGACGGAATTTTTAGCCGTCCCTCCCCTGATTCTCAAGATCACGTTGAATGATATTGAGCTAGGCAACCTGGATGTCAATGACTTTGATCAACTCAAGCAGTATTTTCTCAAACAACAGCAAATTTTTGATCACGTTGTTACCTTCTATGGCAGTGAAGCCGAGGAGTTTATTGGGGTGGGTGAGATGCAACCCAACTCTTTACAAATGATGCGATCGGGACGATCGACCAACAATATCATTCGCTTCTATACCCTTGATTCCCAGGGAAATCCCTTGCAATTGGTGCAGGAGACACCTAACTTTATTATTAAAGAACGTCCCTGGTACCCTGCGGCATTGAAGGCTGGTAAACCGGTTTGGGGGAAAATTTTTACCTATCATGCCTATCCCCAAGTTACCCTGCCCTCTAGTGTTCCAGTTCGGGATGCGAACGGTCAGCTTATGGGGGTTTTGGGAAACAATATCTTTTTGACGAGTATCAGCGACTTTTTGCGCACCCTCGAAGTGGGGAAAACGGGACAAACTTTCATTATTGACGACGTCGGGTTCATTGTCGCCAGTTCCACCCTACCCCAACCCTTCACGGTGCAAGGTGGGAAAGCCCAACGGATTGCAGCGACGGAAGCCCCCGATCCCTTACTCAGGTCCAGTACGAAATATCTCCTCACCCACTTCCAAGCTCTTGATCACATTCAGACCCCCCAACAACTGGATTTCGCCCTCGCTGGTCAGCGCCAATTTCTCCAGGTGGTGCCCTTCAGGGACCATCAGGGGTTGTCGTGGCTGATTGTGATTGTGGTGCCGGAAGCGGATTTTATGGCCGAAATTAACCGCAATACCCAACGCACGATTGTCCTTTGTGTTTTAGCCCTGGGAGGAGCCATTGCGCTGGGGGTGGTCACCTCTGGTTTTATTGTAAGGCCGATCCAACGCCTCGATCGCGCTTCCCAAGCGATCGCGACCGGACAATTAGAGCAAACTGTCCAAATACAGGGCATTCAGGAACTCGAATCCCTCGCCCAGTCCTTTAATCAGATGTCCAAGCAACTGCAATCCTGCTTTGAGGAGCTAGAGGATCGGGTTGAGCAACGGACCTATGAGCTACGCAAGGCTAAGGAATCAGCAGAGGTGGCTAACCATGCCAAAAGCCAGTTTCTAGCCAACATGAGCCATGAGTTGCGCACCCCCTTGAATGCCATCATTGGCTTTTCCCAGATCATGGGCCGCGATACGGCACTATCCGAAGAGCAAAAGGAAAATATCGGCATTGTCCAGCGCAGTAGTCTGGGGTTGTTGGATCTGATCAATGACATTTTAGATATGTCTAAAATCGAAGCGGGTCAGCTTGCCTTGAATGGCACCGTCTTCGATCTCTATGATTTGATCGACACCCTGGAAACCATGTTTCGTCTGCGGGCGGATCTCAAGGGCTTGCATCTCCAGTTTGAGCGGGACCAGAAATTGCCGCAATTTGTGGAAACCGATGCGAAAAAATTACGCCAGGTGCTCATCAACCTCCTGGGTAATGCCATTAAATTCACTCAGGTCGGCCAGGTCACGTTCCAGGTGGAATGGGTAACCGCGCCCGCCGACGATCACACCCCCGTGCCCGCCGCGATCGCAGATTCCCTCAACCCTCGCCTCCCAGGCAAACTCCGGTTTACGATCCGGGATACGGGGCCAGGCATTGCGTCGGAAGATCTACAACGCATTTTTGACCCCTTTACCCAAACCGAGGTGGGCAGTCGTGCCCTGGAAGGGACGGGCCTCGGCTTGGCAATTAGCCGCCAGTTTGTGGCGTTATTGGGCGGGCAAATTCAGGTTGATAGCACGCTCGGTGATGGCTCCACCTTTTGGTTTGAGCTATGGGTCAACCAGGCCACTGCCCCCTCTAGCCCTGTTGCGCCCCCCACCCGCCTTATCCTCGGTCTGGCACCGGGCCAACCTGCCTATCGCATCCTCGTCGTGGACGATCGGGAAATCAACCGACAACTGCTACGCAAACTGCTGGCCCCCGTTGGATTCGAGGTCCGTGAGGCGGAAAACGGTCAACAGGCGATCGACCTCTGGTCAACCTGGCAGCCCCACTTGATCTGGATGGACATGCGGATGCCGGTCCTGGATGGATACCAGGCCACCCAATACATCAAATCCCAAC
>JBBILC010000051.1:0-28483 GCA_037445115.1 Coleofasciculaceae cyanobacterium bin_20 | reverse complement strand
GCAGACGGTGATTATTGCCCTCACGGCCAGTGCTTTTGAAGAAGATCGATCGCGAGTTTTGGCGGTTGGCTGTGATGACTTCATGCGCAAGCCCTTCCAGGAAACCACCCTATTCGAGAAAGTGGCCCAACACCTAGGGGTGGTGTATACCTATGCCCCAGAGCCAGAGGTTACCCCAGTCCCCACTCACCGACTCCCCGCTCCCAGTAACCATCTCTCCCTGATCGAGGCATTGCGACAAAGGCCCATACCTTGGCTACAGACCTTACAGAAGGCCGCAGCAGGGGCAGATGGCAAGCAAGTGACGCAATTGATACAGGCACTTCCCGCAGCCCAAGCTACCCTACAGCAAGCCCTAAACAGCCTGCTCTACAACTTTCGCTTTGATGTGATCTTGGAACTAGTGCAAGCGGCCCTCAAGACTAACTCATCGGAAAAAATTCCTAGCGCCAGCATCCGTGATGGTCCAGAGGGGGCAACTAAGATGTAAAAATGTAAAGATGTAACAACAAGTCAACTCAACGAGGCTCAGCACGGTGTTTGTCCTCAGTGGTTATGAATATTTTCTCGGCTTCCTGATCCTTGCGGGCCTGGTTCCCGTCCTTGCCCTTGGGGGGTCAGCGTTGGTCCGTCCTCGCCGGAAAGGGGCCGAACGGCTCCTCACCTATGAGTCGGGCATGGAGCCGATTGGGGGAGCCTGGATTCAATTTAATATCCGCTACTATATGTTCGCCCTGGTCTTCGTGATTTTCGATGTGGAGACGGTGTTTCTCTACCCGTGGGCCGTGGCCTTTCACCAGTTGGGAGTTCTGGCCTTCATCGAAGCCTTGATTTTTATCGCGATTTTGGTTGTTGCCCTGATTTACGCTTGGCGGAAAGGAGCATTGGAATGGTCATAAAGTCTGATCAACAAGCCACCCCCCTCGACACCCCCCATCTAACGGCTGAGCGCTTAATCAACCCGGTGGCCCATCCTCCCCAGGTGACCCAAGACCTGTCAGAAAATGTGATTTTGACCACGCTCGATGACCTCCACAACTGGGTGCGCCTGTCGAGCCTCTGGCCGATGATGTATGGGACGGCCTGTTGTTTTATTGAATTTGCCGCCCTGATTGGCTCCCGGTTTGACTTCGATCGCTTCGGTCTGGTCCCACGGGCCAGTCCCCGGCAGGCGGACCTGATCATTACGGCGGGCACAATTACGATGAAAATGGCCCCGGCCCTAGTGCGCCTCTACGAGCAAATGCCCGATCCCAAATACGTGATCGCGATGGGGGCTTGCACCATTACCGGTGGCATGTTCAGCATGGATTCCCCCACAGCGGTGCGCGGGGTGGATAAGTTAATTCCGGTGGATGTCTATATTCCCGGTTGTCCGCCGCGACCGGAGGCGATTTTCGATGCCATCATCAAACTGCGCAAGAAAATTGCCAACGAGTCCTTGCAGGAACGGGCTAGCTTTGGGCCAACGCCACGCATCTATACGCGATCGCACCAGATGAAGGTGGTGCCCCCGATTTTGACCGGAACCTATTTGCAATCCCCCACCCGGCAAGCACCCAGTCCCGAACTGGCAGCGGCGATCGGGGTGCCCATTCCCCCCGCCCTAGCAGCTTCTGCAACTGCCCAACCCCAGGAGGTCGATCGTGGCTGAAGAGAATCAACCCCAAGCAAGCAGCGAAATTGTCGAAGCGGGTCCGGTTTCCAGTTGGCTAACGGCTAATGGCTTCGACCATGAGGCCCTCGATCGCGATCACCTGGGGGTGGAGATCCTGAAGATCGATCGCGATGTGCTGTTACCGATCGCGACGGCCCTCTATGCCTATGGCTTTAACTGTCTCCAGTGTCAGGGGGCCTATGATGTGGGTCCAGGCGATCAACTGGTGAGTTTCTATCACCTAATCAAGGTTCAAGATAACGTCGATCGGCCAGAGGAAGTACGTCTAAAAGTGTTCCTCCCCCGTGAAGATCCCCGTGTGCCGTCGGTCTACTGGATCTGGAAGGGGGCCGACTGGCAGGAGCGGGAGAGCTATGACATGTTTGGGATTGTCTATGAAGGGCATCCCAACCTAAAGCGTATCCTGATGCCCGAAGACTGGGTGGGCTGGCCCTTGCGCAAGGACTATATCTCCCCCGACTTCTTTGAACTCCAGGATGCCTACTAAGGCAAACGGCTCTTTCTGAATTGAAGTCAGGTATCTTGTGGGATGGCCCTCTGGGCTGTCCCATTGGCATCAGAGCAGGCAGGATGCCTACCCCACAACATCCAGCCATCTGTATTCGCACTGGCCCATTGGCATCAGAGCAGGCAGGATGCCTACCCCACAAGCACCGGTGAGCAAAGCCCCATGCATCCCGTTAACCGCCTTTAGATCTGAAATAACCAGCGAGCAATACCCAGATAAATACTGACGCCTAGGACATCAACGGCGGTTGTGATAAACGGAGCCGACATCAGGGCCGGGTCAAACTTGAGGGCCTTAAACAGGAAGGGCAAGCCCGAACCCGCCACCGCCGCCAAAATTGAAACCACCAAGAGGCTTGATCCCACCGCAATCCCGACGAGGAGGTCCCGTTGCAGGACATAGGCCCACCCCGTCACAATCGCCCCTAGCATCAGCCCCAGGAACGTGCCCGCGATCGCCTCACGACTAACGATTCTGGCAACATCACTCATCCGCACATCCTCCGTATTCAGCCCCCGAATCACCACCGTGGACGATTGGGAGCCAACATTGCCACCCGTATCAATGAGCAGGGGGATAAAGGCCGCTAGGGCAATCACCTGGGTAAGAACATCTTCCTGGGCATGAATGACGCCACTGGTCAAAGTATTGGTAATCAACAAAACAAAGAGCCAAACCACCCGCTTCCGGGCCACCGTGAGGAGGTCGGTTTTGAAGTAATCATCCCCCTTGGCCTGCACCCCCCCAGCCGTGTAAATATCTTCGGTGGCCTCATCTTCCAAAATATCCAGGACATCATCCACCGTGACAATTCCAACGAGGCGCTGTTCAGAGTCAACCACAGGGACAGCGAGAAAGTCGTAGTGTTGAAGGGTTCGGGCCACTTCCTCCTGGTCCGTGTCAGTATGCACCGAAATCACATCACGGGTCATGATGTCCCGAATGGGTTGGGCTGGTTGGGTCACCACCAGCTCCCGGAGGGATAAAATTCCGCTCAGGTGGCGGGAGGCATCGGTCACATAGAGGGTGTAGATGGTTTCGATCGTCTTCGCAACCTGACGTACTCGCTCTAGGGCTTGTTCTGCCGTCATATCCTCCTTAAATGACACGTATTCGGTCGTCATGATCCGGCCAGCCGTTTCGGGCTTATATCCCAACAGCAAGGCTGTGGCTTCCCGTTCCTCTGGACTCAGGTGGTGGAACAATTGCCGCACAACTTTGGCGGGCATCTCGTCCAACAGACGCACGCGATCGTCCGGTGACATCTGATTGATAATGTCCAGCACTTCCGGATGCTTGAAATCCTCTAACAGCGCTTCCTGGATCGGGGTATCCAGGTACTCATAAACCGTAATCGCCTCGTCCTTGGCCAGGAGCCGAAAGGCGATCGCCTGTAAATGGCTGGGAAGCGATTCAATAACATCGGCAATATCCGCTGGCTGTACGGGTTGCAAAATTGTTTTGGCTGCTTCAAATTGCGATCGCTCCAGAAGCGTCTGCACCTGCGATCGCACCAGTTCCTGCAACTCGGCGCGATCGGGGTTTCGACGGGAGGTCGTTACAATGTCCATGACACACGGTTCCAAAACAGCAGCAGGGGCAGTCGTCCCTAGATAGACCTCCGAGGTTTAAATCTCGGAGGTCTGGTCTGGTCTTTCGAGTCCATGCTATAGCAATCCTAGATGATTTGTGAGACAATGGACAAGGAAGTCTATCTAGGCTAGTCACCATCATGCAAGACGAGCTGACCACATTTATCCAGTCTAATCCTGATGCCCGCGAAAGTAAACGTGCCATTGCCGTGCAGATGTATCTCCAAGGCTTCAAACATCGACAGATTCAGGCTAGTTTAGGGGTCAGTTCCGGGTTCATTAGCAAATGGACTCAGTGCTATGTTGAGCGTGGGATCGAGGGCCTAAAGTTACAGTACCAAGGTTCAGCGGGATATTTAACACCGCGCCAGCGGCAAGAAGTCATCACGTGGTTAAAGAGTAAGAGTTACTGGCAGTTGAGCGAACTGCGCGACCATCTGGAAGCTGTTTACCAAGTGGTGTTTAAGTCACGCGAGAGTTACTATGCCTTGTTTAGCGAGGCTGGCTTGAGCTGGAAGAAGTCCCAGAAGCGCAATTCTAAAACCGATCCGGAGTTAGTTGAAAAAAAAAGCGAGAAATCACGAATTGGCTGGCAGAGAATGCCCAGGGGATAGTGTCTGGTGATTTAGTCGTCTATTGTGAGGATGAAAGCCACTTGTGTTGGGGGGACTTATGTGGCTATGTTTGGGGGAAAAGTGAGGGGCGCGTTGAAGTACCAATTGCGAATGAGCGTAGCCAGCAGACTTACTATGGGGCAGTGGACATATCTAGTGGTGAATGTTTAGTGAGGCCAGCCAAAGCGGGTAATTCGGAGGAGACAATCGAGTTCATTAAGTACCTGGCGAGTCACAAAGAGGGGCGTCGGATTGCTTTGCTATGGGATGGGGCTAGCCATCATCGTTCAAAACAGTTAAAGGCGTATTTAGAGTCGGTGAATCGTGGTCTTGAGCCATCGGAGTGGCGAGTGACTTGTATTCGCTTTGCGCCGAATGATCCCAGCCAGAATCCGATGGAGGATATTTGGTTGCAAGGGAAACGATTTATTCGGCAGTTTTATCATTTATGTAATTCGTTAGCTGCGGTCAAGGTTCTCTTTGAGTTGGTAACCCATCGTCAGACGTTTAATTTTCCCAAGCTTTTCATGTACAGCAATTCTTATATAGCAATCCTAGATGATTTATGAGAAGAGGTATGGCCGGAAGTATTTCTCCGTAGTTATTCTGGCTTGGTCTGTCTTACAAATGATTTGGGATTGCTATATATGATTTAGGATTGCTATATATCTTGATTGTTTGAATTGCCGGATTGGTTAACCTGCCTAGGGAGTTAACTTTCCTGGTTAATGGCATTGCGGCATTGCTTGACTGGCATCGCAACACTATGAATCATACCCTACCCGGTTTACCCACTGGTTCTCTCCGACGCGTGCATCATGTGGCCTTGAACGTGGCTGATCTCCAGCGATCACGCCAATTTTATGGCACCCTGCTGGGCCTGCATGAATTAGCCGGGGATGAGATACCCAGCACCCTGCGGGATTTGGTGCAAGCAGGGAAAGTGGCCAATTTTGTCACTCCCGATGGTCTGGTGCTCGACCTATTTTGGGAGCCAGAATTAGCACCACCGAGTCCGGACGCAGATCAGCAATTTACCCGTGCCAACCACTTGGCCTTTGATATCGCCCCCGCCGCGTTTGATCAGGCGTTGGCCATTCTCCAGCAACACCAAGTTCCGATCGCTCTTGGCCCCGTTAGCCGCCCCACCGGTCGCGGGGTATATGTTTACGATCCGGATGGGTTTATGATCGAGATTCGCTGTGATCCGGGTTAACCTGGGTACCCTGGCGATCGACCGATGACTTCCTGATATTCTTGTAGCGGATAGCCCCTAGGCTGACGCTAGCTCCCCTTGAACATTGAGACTTAGGACCCCCATAACCTTGGCCAATAGCTGGTGGGAAATTCAAGTGCTTTGCGATCCAGTGCTGGATGACATGGTCTTCTGGCGACTGCGCAAATTTGGCTGTCGTGGCACGGCTACGGAACCCAAAGGTTCAGCCAGTTTAGTCAAGGCATACCTGCCAGAGGGACAAGCACGGGTCCTCGATCTCTCCGCCCTGTCGTTGCTCTTACGTCAGGACGCCCTGACCATGCAACAACCCATTCCGATCGTCCAATGGCACCTGATTGACGAGGAAGATTGGAGTAGTGCTTGGAAAGATCACTGGCATCCCCAGGAAATTGGCGATCGCTTTCTCGTCTGTCCTGCCTGGATCACTCCCCCTGCCAACAGTCAACGCCTGCTCCTACGCCTTGATCCCGGTGCGGCCTTTGGGACGGGCACCCACCCCACCACCCAACTGTGCCTAGAATCGTTGGAAATGCGCCTCGGCTTTGAGGAAACCGATAGTGTCATCGCCGATATTGGCTGTGGGTCAGGCATTCTGAGTATTGGGGCGGCCCTCCTGGGGGCCAAACAGATTTATGCCGTGGATGTTGACGAGTTGGCGGTTCATGCGGCGATTAACAACCGGGATCTGAACCAAATTGTGGCGGAACGCCTGCACGTGGAGCTAGGCAGCGTCGATCGCCTGCATGAAATCCTGGAAACACCGATTGATGGCATTCTCTGCAATATTCTGGCGGAGGTTGTTGTGGATTTGCTGCCCCAGTTGAATGATCTGGTCAAGCCCACCAGTTGGGGAATCATCAGCGGGGTGTTGTTGGATCAGGCCAAACCCGTCGCGGATGCCCTGGAACAAAATGGCTGGGTTGTCGGTACTCTCTGGCGTCGTCAGGATTGGTGTTGCTTTAACGTGCGGCGCTCATGACCCATCCCTCCAAGCGCTCCATTGGGTCCTAGTGACTTGCAGCAAAAGTTCCTGTAAACTGGGCCTACAGACCGTAGGTATCTGGAGGATATGCCCAGCATTAACTGATCTCGGTGGGGCATTGAATCAGAAGCGTTAGGTGGTGGGTCAGCACCCATTACCGGAACTTTCCGTAACGGGGCAAAGTCCAGCAAAGGTAGTAGCGTCTTTTGATGAGATGGCCGTGTTGTTGTTTCGTTTGTTATTTGGCTTATTGTGGGTATTGCCAACTTACCCCTCGGCTTCTTTCGGGTTTAGCGAGCGTGAACGGCGATCGCCGCGATCGCTAGCAACAACTACACCAACTCCAATGTCGATTCCGGTCAGTTTGTTGGCCGCCTACCAGACCGATTTTCTAACGACCCGATCACTCAGCTTGCCGTTGTGAGGAGACTGTTAGCATGAGCTGGAATCCGTTCGCGACTTCACTCTTTCGTTTGCTCAACCCATCCATTTCCCTGGGGAGACGCCATTGGTGGCTCTCCCTTTTCCTTTGGTTTCTGGCGATCGCGCCCGCCAGTGCGGCCCTCGAACTACGGGTCGCCGTGGAGGACGGGGCTAGCCGCATTCGCGTGGGGACCTCGACTAATGCCACGCTGCGGAATGGGGCGGGCCAAACCCTGGCCCAACTGTCGAGCATGAATGCCCAGGAGGCTCGTCTCCAGGGGGGGATGGTTTCCCTCGCGGGCAAGCAATCCGGCCAGATCTGGGTAGAACCGAGTGGGGATGGGTTAGTCTGGATTGGCGATCGCTGGTATCGAGGCCGGACGCTGTTGGTGCCCGTGAATGGGGGCCTTGCCGCAGTGAACTATGTGGATTTAGAGCAGTATCTCTACAGTGTGCTGGGGGCGGAGATGAGTCCTAACTGGCCCCAGGAAGCGCTGAAAGCCCAGGCCGTTGCGGCGCGATCGTTTGCCTTGAACCGTCGCCAAAAGGCCACGGGTCGCCATTTCGATGTGGACGATACCACGTCTTCCCAGGTCTATCGGGGGGTGAAAGATGAGGCCCCAACGACCCAGGCAGCAGTCAACGCGACCGCAGGCCAAGTCTTAACCTACAACGGTCAGGTGATCGAAGCCGTGTTCCATTCCTCCTCCGGCGGTCATACCGAGAACGTGGAGGATGTGTGGAGTAACCCGCTCCCCTATCTGCGGGGCGTACCCGACTTTGATCAAGGGGCACCCGTTTTTCAATGGAGCAAGGATTTTACGCAGGACCAACTGAGCCGCCTGATTTCCGGGGTGGGTAATGTGATTTCCATGACCCCTGTGCAAAAAACCCCCCAAGGGCGGGTGGTGTCCATGAAGGTGGTCGGAACAGCGGGACAGCGCACCATCAGTGGCCGGGATCTCCGCAATGCCCTCGGTTTACGCAGCACCTTGTTTGCTGTGGTGCCGAAAGGGGGACAGAGCAAGTCGGCTGCACCCACTGCCTTCCAAGTCGTTGGCCGGGGCTTTGGACATGGCCTGGGCATGAGCCAGTGGGGAGCCTATGGGATGGCGCAACAGGGGTATAACTATCAGCAAATTGTGTTGCACTATTACCGGGGTGCCCAACTGGCCCGGATTGATGTGCGCTAGTGAGGACTGGCTGACTAGGACAGGGGTAGGCTCACGTAAAAACAACTGCCCATCCCTGGCATACTTTCCACCCAGATCCGTCCGCCGTGAAGTTGCACAATACTCCGGGCGATCGCTAACCCTAATCCCGTTCCCCCCTTTTGCCGTGCATCAGCGGCTTCCACCTGCTGAAAGCGCTCAAAAATCAGGCTGAGTTTATCTGTGGGAATGCCACGCCCTTGATCTTGCACAGTGATCAGGGCTTCAGGGGTCGCTGTGCGGGTATCGACGATCGCTTCGGCGCGGAGCCAAACCGTTGTTCCGGCGTGGGAAAACTTGATCGCATTACTCAGAAGATTGGTGAGGACTTCGAGGATGCGGTGCGGATCGACGGTTAAGGGGATCGAGGGGGTCGCCACCCTTACGGTAATCCCGGCCTGATCGGCGATCGCTTGGGTTTGCTCCACTGCCTGGGTGATCAAGGTCTGGAGGTCGCAGGGTTCCTTCTGGAGCGTGATCCGGCCCGACTCCAGCCGCTCAACATTCAAAATATCGTTCACTAGGCGAATCAGGTGTTCGGTACTGCTAATGGCAATACCTAGGGTTTTCTGCCCCCCTTCCGTCTCAAGGCTGACCCGGCCCTTGGCGATCGCGTCCAGGGAAAAGCGCATGGCGGTGAGGGGTGTCCGCAATTCATGGCTCACCACACTGACAAACTCATCCTTCATTTTTTCCAGTTGGTATGCCTGGGTGATGTCCCGAAATAGGGCTAGCCCGCCCGTGACGGTTCCTGATGGGTCCTTTAAGGGCACGTGGGAAATGGCATAAATGCCCTGTCGCCCCCGGACGGGATCGGCGATCGCATGGGCAGGTAGGACGGTGATTTCACCGGCGAGTGTGGCCTGAATGTACTTTTCCTCGCCGATCTCCCGCAGAAAGGGGAACACATCAAATATATGCTGCCCGATGACCGCTGCGCGATCGACCCCTGTTATTTCCGCCATCACCGGGTTCCAGACGGTGTAGCAGCAGTCACAATCATAGGCCGCAATCCCGATCGGACAGCTTTGAATCAAGCGTTCCGCAAACTCTATTTGTTGCTGGAGGGCTACCGTTCGTTCCCTCACCTTGGTTTCAAGTTCCTGGTTTGCCTGTTGCAGCGCCAATTCCGCCGCTTTGCGATCGCTGATATCAGCAGCCAGCCCAATCAGGTGGGTGATCGCGCCGGTGGCTGCCTCCCGGAGCAAAAAGGTACGCACGAAGATCCAACACAGGGAGCCATCGGGTTGGCAAAGCCGGTATTCCTGGCAGATTACCTGACCGTGTTGCAGTTGCCTTAAGTCGGCCATCACCTGGGTGCGATCGTCGGGATGGATGGCTCGCAGCCAAGCCAGGGGATAGCGATAGAGAGCGGCCCTAGGCTGCCCCCAAATTCCCTCATAGGCAGGATTGACGTAGAGCAACTGTTGGGTTTTGAGGGAATAGCTAAAGAAAACCTCGCCGACATTTTCCGCAATTTGGCGAAATTTTTCCTCGCTCTCGCGCAGGGCCTGTTCCGCCTGTTTCTGGCTGCGAATATCTTCATTGATCAACCAAACGCTCAGGCCAAAGCTAGTCAGCCCCACCAGGGTGCCGAGGAGGCTGAAAATGATCGTTTGCTGAACAATCAAGGGTTTCAGCGCCGATCGCTCCACTAGCAACCGTAGTCCTTCCCGCTCCATTTCCCCAATCACACTGCGGATTTCATCCATGAGGTCTTGGCCCCGTCGGTCTTCTGCAAGTTGGCGGATCGCTTCTGACCCTTGGGCCATACGCATCTCAACTCGCTCTGCCGTAATCGCAAGTTTTTGGGTCACTAGGGGTTGGAGGGCCGTTAGGCGATCTTGCTGGCGTGGATTGTTGTCAATGGATTGGCGTAGGGTAGCCATCTGCGGATCGATGGCGGAAAGGGCGGCATCATAGGGGGCTAGATAGGATAAGTCGCCAGTGAGGAGATACCCCCGTTGCCCCGTTTCAATGTCTTGCAGGTTGGACAAGACGGTGCGAATGCTAATCTGAACGGATTGGGTGTGGCTGACCCAAGCGGCGGCTCGCTGAAACCGGCGCAAATTCACATAGGCTCCAATCCCTAACCCGATAAAGCTGACCAAGGCAATGCCCAAACCCGCGATCGCCGTGCGTCGAATTGCGATGTTCATCCCAGCACTTTCCGATGATGCTATCCAGGCGCGATCGCTAGAGGCAGTCTGGTAGGCGTTGGCGATCGGTGCCCTAGTTATAGACTGATTGCCGATAGACTAATGCCTATTGGCCGCTTGTCCATCAACTAATCGTTCATATCAATATCTAGTGAAATTATAGTGCCGCATCATCGTGCCACTCAGTGATATGCATCATCTCCACGCAGCAATGGCACAGGGGTAGATTGATGGCAAGCATATTTTAATTCACTAAGAGCGGGTGAAGAGATTCGAACTCTCGACATCTTCCTTGGCAAGGAAGCGCTCTACCACTGAGCTACACCCGCATTGGTTAGGTTGTATGGCCTCGGAGCCGCTTTCCTTTGGGAAGGGCCTCTCTCAGGCGCTTTACTAGCATAACAGCAAAGGGGAACTTCTGAGCAAAAAAATTTTGGGAAATTTTTCCAGAGAATCCGTACGGCTAGTCGGAGCACCCCTACCGCTCCTGGTCACGTAACCCTGCTTCGCGGCAAGCCGCCTTGGCCAGGAGCAGCAGTGCCGCCTAATGTTCTATCATCCATGATGCTGATAGAGATCAAGCAGGTTTTCCCGCAGTTCAAATTTGGTTTTCGCTTGGGTCCAGTAATCTGGATACTCTTCCAGGTATCCTAGCCACAGGTCACCATCTTGCCAGTAGATAAATTTGCTCTTCTGCATGACGATATGGGATTGTATGTGCCATGATACTATTGTGACCTATACTCTAATTTTGAAATTACTAAGTTGAATAACCACATCGTATCTCAAAAATTTTCCTCACATCAGATTACAAAACTTCAAGCTTAACTATACCTCCCTCAACATTACCAATCTGTAACCGATACCCGTAAAGCAGCGCCATTCCCAGAAGAGGTTCCGTTTCAGAGTCTGCAATATCGATCTCACGGTACTGCCCATCCCAAATCACTGTTGCAGTGTATAAATCGAAGCAAGTTTCACTATCATCACCCCAAGTGACAAAATCAGAGCCACTCCAAGGTAAATTCAAGTTAGCTATGATTGCAGAGGGCAAAGATAGAAACCCATTGAACCCCGTATCAATCACAGCGGCGATCGCTTGTAGTTGTCGTCTAGCGTTGCCAACTGCAACAGTCAGCGTTGCTTCACATCGTAAATTCACAACTCCCTGCATCATGGATTTTGCTTCAGACTCTGTGCCCCAAAATGGTAAACAGCACGATGACCGATCCGAATTATCCAGGGTTGAGCATCAGGATGTCGTTCAAACAGCCTGTTGGTAGCCGGTACGACTGTTTCATCGACTTGAAAATCTCCGGTTTCGATATCGATCGCTACAATTTTCCCGTGGTTGCCAGCTTCGACTTGCTGGCGAATACCCAATTCATAAAGTTCTTGCCCACGTCGAGCAAGTTCTTCTTTGCTGTAACGTCGCTGACGAACAGTCATAAATCTGCCCTCAATTTCAACACAGCTACTCCATTTTACTCTTTGCTATAAAGCTAATCATGCTCTTTGCGAGTAGATTGTAATTTCTGAGTAATGGCAGCTTGAATTTTGGTATCAAAGTCAGGCTCACCTACTTTTGCAATAATGCCTGGGGATTGCTGTCTGCGTCGTTGTAAGTAGGCTTGAAATGCAGATTCATCGTTACGGTGTTCAAGAAAATATCGTTTTAATTCTTGGTCTGACATGGCAGCATAGTCAACTTTTCTCATCAGAATACTTCTTCTTCCCTCTCGTTGTGCACTAGTAGGCATGATTAACGTCACTGTTCTACGGAAATCTTGGGTTACGTCTATTTCCCCCAATATACACTACTAATTTACTTTAACTTAACCGATCACGCCCCCCGAACATGACCATGAGATCGCACCTACCAACTATCAACACTATTCCTCTAGAAGCGATCTTCCGCTCTACCCAGTGTTAGGTTAGCTTTGGTTTGATCCACTCTACATCCCTACTCAACAACATAACATCCAAGATTAGCTACTAAATTTTCTGCATTGCCTTGTGCGGCTACTTGATCTTTTTTAGTTCAGGCAGTAAGGACGTTATCCGTTTTCGATACTCCTCTTTCGATATGTAATTAGCATAGTGGGGTATCCCAAAAATCTTGAACTGCCTACCAAGATTCCGTCTTGCAATACTCTCTGCATCTCTTCCAAACGTAATTAGGGTCGGATTAGATACACCTAATGTCTTAATCTCATCCATGAGGATATGAATGTTCTCCTTCTCAAATTCAGGATTACGTCGTAGATAACTCATCATTTTTCCAGATACCTTTTCTTCAAAATCCTTTATGATGTCTGTCATGTAAGAACCCCAATATGGCGTGTCCTTGAGAGCATATCGTATCTTAAAATCCGTAGCTATCGATCGGGGATCATGAAAATTACCAAAAGGACGCTCTATTCTTCGAGAGATATTTAAGCCTAGAAAAACTGAATTTCCATGCAACATATCCAATACGGCAGGGTTCACCTGAATATCAAAGATGCTAAGATCGTCAATATTGTCTTTCGGTTTGCAACCTTCTTCTGCCCACACTGCCCAGCTAGCAAAATGGCCAAACCGCTCCTGAATGATGTTAAATGTATCGACTGTGATCATATCTCTGTTGAATTACATCTTCAATGTCTCAAGACCATCTCTCATGAATTTAGCCATATTTTTCCTCGCTAATAATCGTTCACGGATTTCCACTGGATTAAATCGCTGTTCAGCCGCTTGTCGATTTCTCTCTGCTTGTCGTTGACGCTCTGCAAGGTATGCATTAACCTCATCGCGGTGTTTCAGGTAGTAGCCGATCGCCAAGTAAATATCTGATAGCGGCAGGGAGGGATACTGCTCATCAATCTCTTCCGGTGTACACCCTTCTAGAAAAGCAGCCACAACCGTATCTAAGGTGACGCGAGTGTTTGCAACTCGGATAACCCCTTGATCATCAGTTATTAAGGGTGCATTTTCAACCGCGATCGCTCTTATCATCGGTCGTATACCCAATTATATCAGGATTACTATGCCTGCTGATCTTCATTAGACCATTGAATCATCATGCTATACCGATTCATAACTTGCTCCTCTTCCTTCGCGCTTGTAATCCTAACTGTCACTAAGCATTTTTATAATGTGCAGGGCAAGCTGTTCTTTGATTTCTCGGTGACGGGGAATGGGTTGGGAGATTTTAGTTCGGGGGTTTTGATACCAGTCATGTTTGCCACCATGACGGATAAAGATGCATCCCATTTCATCAAGTCTTCTTATGAGATCTCGGCGTTTCACGATACTTCAAGCTCAGCTACTCTCCGAACAGAAGGGATAACTCCACTCGTTAAGTCTTTATGAAGATCAATGAGATTTTCCCGTAGCTCAACTTCAGTCTCGCCTTGAGTCCAGTAGTCAGGATATTCTTCAAGGTATCCTATCCACATATTCTCAGACTGCCAGTAAATAAATCTTTTCTTCTGCATATTAGTAGGTTCCCTTCCTAGCAGACTAGTAAAGCATTAGATGCCTGTATTTAATAAAATTGGCAACATTTAAGTTTGCTATAGTCAAGAGAAAAACTTAGAAAATTTGTTTTTTTACCTCTTTTCTTCGCGAGAAAAATTCTTTAAGGCACTTCTATCTTCAGATTATTTTACCACAAATCAACCCTTGCAGTACCCTAGGAAGAGCAGCCCTGCTGCGGACCGACCCTTGACCAGATAGATCGCCGTCATGACCTTCTCAGCCATCGTCCGGGGACTCAGCCGATCGCCCCTCACCCAGGACCTCCTCGGTAAACTCGCCACCCATCGCCACCTCCGCCTCACCGGGGCCTCCCGCCTCGCCAAAGGATTGGTCACCGCCGCGATCGCCCAAGCGCAACCGCGATCGCTCCTCGTCATCACTGCCACCCTCGAAGAAGCCGGACGCTGGGCTGCCCAACTCGAAGCCATGAACTGGGCCACCGTCCACTTTTACCCCACCTCCGAAGCCTCCCCCTACGAAAGCTTCGACCCCGAAGGCGAACTCACCTGGGGCCAACTGCAAGTCCTCGCCGACCTGGTGCAGGCCCAAGCCAACCCAGAGGCAACGCCCCCCAAGGCGATCGTCACCACCGAACGCGCCCTGCAAACCGTCCTGCCCCCCGTCGCCCCCTTTGCCCAGCACTGCCTCCACCTGCAACGCGGCCAAGAACTCGACCTGAAAACCCTTGGTGATACCCTCACCCGCCTGGGTTATGAGCGCGTCCCCCTGGTCGAAACCGAAGGCCAGTGGAGTCGGCGCGGCGATATTGTTGACATTTTCCCCGTCTCTGCCGAACTGCCCGTGCGGTTGGAATGGTTTGGCGACGAACTGGATAAGATTCGCGAATTTGATCCAGCGGTGCAGCGATCGCTCGATGATATCCCCCAGGTATTGCTGACCCCAACCAGTTTTAGCCCCATGATTGATGAGGCGTTGGGCGAGGGCGGGTTTAATCAAATTGATCGCTATGCAGCCATTGATCCTGAAAAACCCGCCCCTACAGGTATTTATCGCTATTTGGGGTTGGCATTTCCGCAACCGGCATCCCTATTAGACTATTTGCCTGCGAATACTCTGGTTACCTTAGATGAACCGGAACAGTGTCGGGCACACAGCGATCGCTGGTTTCAACAAACCGAAGAACATTATCAGGAGGTGCTGGTAACGATTCAGGATCAAGGCAATCTAGAAATGCCGACGCTGCATCGATCGTTCGCTGATTGTCTAGAAGATTTAGCCCAGTTTGAACGTCTGGATCTCTCGGAAATTGCCGAAGACGGTAACACCACAGCTCCCTATACCTTGAACCTGGCCAGTCGTCCCGTCCCCATCACCCCCCACCAGTTTGGGAAGCTCGCAGAAATGGTACGTCAGGAGCGAGATCGTCGCTTTGGGGTCTGGCTGATTTCGGCCCAACCGTCGCGATCGGTGGCCCTGTTACAGGAGCACGACTGTCCCGCCCAATTTATTCCCAACCCTCGCGATTATCCCGCGATCGAAAAACTCCAAATTCAACACGTTCCCGTTGCCCTTAAGTATTCGGGTCTGGCGGAATTGGAAGGCTTTATTTTGCCTACTTTCCGGTTAGTTATTGTCACCGATCGCGAATTTTTTGGACAGCATTCCCTCGCTACCCCCAGCTATGTGCGCAAACGGCGACAGGCCACCTCGAAGCAGGTCGATCCCAACAAACTGCAACCGGGGGATTACGTCGTCCACCGTCAGCATGGCATTGGCCGCTTTATTAAGTTAGAAAGTTTGACCCTCGATCGCGAAACCCGTGATTACCTGGTGTTGCAATATGCCGATGGCTTGCTGCGCGTGGCGGCGGATCAATTGGGGTCCCTCTCCCGTTTCCGGCGCATGGGCGATCGCCCGCCGGAACTGAATAAAATGTCCAGCAAAGCCTGGGAAAAAACCAAGAGTAAGGTCCGTAAATCGGTCAAGAAATTGGCGGTAGATTTGCTCCAGTTATACGCCCAGCGATCGCAGCAAACGGGGTTTGCGTTCCCCAGTGATATGCCCTGGCAAGAGGAATTGGAAGACTCGTTCCCCTACCAACCGACGCCCGATCAACTCAAGGCTACCCAGGACATTAAGCGCGACATGGAAAGTGAACGGCCAATGGATCGGCTGGTCTGTGGCGATGTGGGTTTTGGGAAAACGGAGGTGGCGGTACGGGCAATTTTCAAGGCGGTAACTTCTGGGAAACAGGTGGCTCTCTTGGCTCCCACGACGATTTTGACGCAACAGCATTATCACACTCTGAAGGAACGGTTTGCGCCCTATCCAATTCAGGTGGGATTGCTCAATCGGTTTCGTACAGCTGAGGAACGCAAGGACATTTTGCGGCGGCTTGCGACAGGGGAACTCGATGTCGTGGTTGGCACCCATCAATTATTAGGTAAAGGGGTCAAAATTCGCGATTTGGGTCTGCTGGTGGTGGATGAAGAACAGCGGTTTGGGGTGAATCAAAAGGAAAAAATTAAAACCCTAAAAACCCAGGTGGATGTCCTGACCCTCAGTGCGACGCCGATTCCCCGCACGCTCTATATGGCCCTTTCTGGCATTCGCGAGATGAGCTTGATTACCACGCCACCGCCCTCGCGGCGACCGATTAAAACTCACTTGGCGGCCTATGATGCAGAAGTGGTGCGATCGGCCATTCGTCAGGAACTCGATCGCGGTGGTCAGGTGTTTTACGTGGTGCCACGGGTGGAGGGGATTGAGGAGCGCAGTGCCAAGTTGCGGGAAATGTTGCCGGGGGTGCGGATTGCGGTGGCCCACGGGCAACTGGCGGAAGGGGAATTAGAGGCAACAATGCTCACGTTTAGTAATGGCGATGCGGATATTTTGGTCTGTACAACAATTATTGAATCGGGGTTAGATATTCCCCGCGTGAATACAATTTTGGTCGAAGATTCCCAGCGGTTTGGGTTGTCGCAACTGTATCAATTGCGGGGACGTGTGGGACGGGCGGGAATTCAAGCCCATGCCTGGTTATTTTATCCGCGTCAGGAAACCCTTTCGGATGCAGCGCGGCAGCGGTTACGGGCGCTTCAGGAGTTCACCCAGTTAGGGTCTGGCTATCAGTTGGCGATGCGGGATATGGAAATTCGGGGGGTGGGGAATTTGTTGGGGGCGGAACAGTCGGGCCAGATGGAAGTGATTGGGTTTGATCTGTATATGGAGATGTTGGAGGAGGCGATCGGGGAGATTCGCGGTCAGAAGATTCCGACGGTGGATGATACGCAGATTGATCTGAATCTGACGGCGTTTATTCCGACGGATTATATTCCGGATTTGGATCAAAAGATGAGTGCTTATCGTCGGGTGGCGGCGGCGGTTTCACGGGAGGAATTAACCCAAATTGCGGCGGAATGGAACGATCGCTATGGGGCAATTCCGACGCCTGCGCAACAATTGCTGCGGGTGATGGAGTTAAAGCAGGTGGCGAAGAAGTTGGGGTTTGCGCGGATTAAGCCGGAAGGGAAGCAACATGTGGTGTTGGAAACGCCGATGGAGGAACCGGCCTGGAAGTTATTGAAGGACAATTTACCGAATCATCTTCAGGGCCGTTTTGTCTACAGTCCCAGTAAGGTGACGGTGCGGGGGCTGGGGGTGCTCAGCGCGAATCAGCAGTTGGAGAATTTATTGGATTGGTTTAGTAAGATGCAGGGGGCGTTGCCGGAGTTGGCCATTGTGGGATAGGGAAAAGGAAGTTACAGAGATCAGTTAGATAATCATCGTAGAGGGGAAATGACTATGGAACCGTTAACGTTGGCGGCAAGCGCGATCGTGCCGTTACTCTTTCAAGAAGCAGCCAAGGCTGGGGCTGGGGAACTGGCGAAAAAATCGGTGCGGGGGGTTTGGATCTGGTGAAGGCGCTGCGGGATAAGGTTTGGGGGCGCTTTCAGGGGAATTCCAAGGCGGAGGCAGCATTGGTGGCGGCAGAAGCAGAGGGGAGTGCGGCAGCGGTAGAGAAGGTGACGAAGTATTTGGATTTGGAAATGATGGAGGATGAGGGTTTTGCGACGGAGGTGCGCCAGCTTGCCCAGCAGATTATCAATATCCAAAATCAAACGACTTCGAGCCGGGAATATACCAATTACGGACGCGATCAAATCAATATTGAAACGATCCAAGGCAATCCCAAGATCGGTGGTTCTTAGCAACAGTCTTGTGGGGTAGGCATCTTGCCTGTCCAGTTGAAAAAGTCTTGTGGGGTAGGCATCCTGCCTGCCCAGTAGCAAAAGTCTTGCCTGCCCAGTAGCAAAAGTCTTGTGGGGCAATGCAGAACTGACAGCCGAGACGGCTATCCCACAAGATGTTAGCTCAAGGATGGTAATTCAGAACTGACAGCCGAGACGGCTATCCCACAAGATTTAACTCAAGGATGGTGTTGTTGGGGCCAGATTAAAAGACTTGTGTATCGATCGTGACTGCTAGGGTTAGATGCCTTACAATCAGGCCAACGGGGAACAGCCGCCGGGGATTGCGGTATGACGCGACGATATGACAACCGGGGACGCTATCAGGTCAATATCGAAACGGTGCAGGGCAATGTCCTGCTGGCGGACCAGCGGCAACCGAGGTCGCGGTCTCTGTCGATCCTGCTGAAGGCAGTGCGGGAGGAGGTGGAGTCGCGGCTCGCGCAGTCGTTGCACCAGTATGTGCTGATCAATCTGGGGAAGCAGGTGCAGCCGGAACAGGTAAAACGGCCCTGGGATGCGGAAATTAAGATTGGCAGTAAACCGAGTGAACCCATTGCCCCTGATACGCCTGTCCTGTCAGTATTTGAGCGGCCTGATGTGGCGGGCAAGTTACTGATCCTGGGGGAACCGGGATCGGGGAAGACGACAACGCTGCTGGATTTGGCGCAGGGGTTGCTGGACCGGGCAGAGGCGGACCCGGAGGCACCCGTGCCGGTGTTGTTTAGCCTGTCGTCGTGGCAGGACCCGAAGCAGAAGATCGCAGATTGGCTGGTGACGGAACTGAAGCAGAAATATGGGGTGCGGGAAAAGCTGGGGCGGGAATGGCTGGCAGAACATCACCTGTTGCCGTTGCTGGATGGGTTGGATGAGGTGCGGCCAGAGTGTCAACCGGCGTGTATCCAGGCGTTGAATGCGTGGTTCCAGAGCGAAACCCGGCCCCCATCGGTCGTGGTGTGCTGTCGGCGGGAGGAGTATGCCAACTCGGCAAGGCAATTGGGACTGAATGGGGCGATTTGCCTGCAAGCGTTGACAGATGGGCAAATTGCGACGTATTTGCAGGATGTGAATCACTTGAAGTTGTTGCCGCTGTTGCAGGCAGATACGGCGTTGCTGGAACTGGTCCGGACACCGTTGCTGTTGAGTATCACGCTCCTGTCCTATGGTGAGTTAGCAGTAGGGGAGTGGCAACAGGCTAAGTCTACGGAGGCGCGGGTGCAATTATTGCTGGCGGCCTATGTGCAGCGAATGATGACACGTCCTTTAGAAAGCCGTGCTTACTATAAGGGGAAACCACCGAGTACAATCGAAACTCAACACTGGCTAGTATATTTAGCTCAGCAACTTCAGTGGAATTCAGACATGGAATTCCTAATCGAAAAGATGCAGCCATCGCAATTAAAATGCAGAGAAAAATGGATCTATCGTCGAATTACAGCACTTACAGGAGTACTAATTTTCGCACTAATTTTCGCACTAATTTTCGATCTCAGTGCTGGACTTTTTATTGGGCCAATTATCGGCTTTGTTGTTAGCTTATTGATTGCAATAGGTCATATTGATCCAGTTGAATCGATTCGATTTCCAGGCTTCAATAAAGTACGAAAGCAAATCAATAGAGCACTGCAAATATCATTTGTATGTTGTTTTGTTTTTCTCTTCGTGGGATTAATCATCATTTTTTCGAGTAACGCATCAAATGCTTTCATCATCTCTGTTATTCAACTCATCCGAGCAGTGATAGTTATAGGATTTTTTGGAATTATTTTTGGAATATTTTGGGAAGGATCGGTTGATGGAGCAATTTCTGGAATTATCGATGTATCGAAGGTGGATATAGAAAAGCGAATTTATCCGAATCAAGGTATCTGGAATTCATTTCATAATTCAATTCTGTTTTCAATAATAGGATTTTTATTGATGCGAATAATTGATTATTTGTTTTATTGGCTACAGTTTCTATTTGCAAAAACAGTTCGAGAAATGTCTATCTCTTTTGCAATCAGACACATGACAATTTTATTGTTGCCTGCAATCATCTATTTGTTCTTCGTTCTCTTGTTTATGCTTCTTGTTGGATTTCTATTTCGGGCTTTGCTAGCCTGTATTCAGCATTTATCCTTACGTCTAGCTCTTGTCTCTTTCGGTGCTATTCCCTGGAACTATGCCCGCTTCCTCAACTACGCCACCGAACGATTATTCCTCCAGCGCATCGGCGGTCGCTATCGGTTCATGCACAAACTCCTCCAGGACTACTTCGCCCAATTATCCACTAACCTCTAGCCCCAAATCTTTTAAGGAGAAAAAAACAAAATGCTAACCATAAAAGGAACCTATCGTGACGGTAAAATTCAGTTCTCTGAACCCGTTCCCCAGCGAGAGAGTCAAGTCTTGGTTATCTTCCTTGATGAGGAAAGCCCTCCTCCTGTCAGCGAGAAGCAGGATTGGGAAGCCTTCAATCGTCTTATTGCAGAGTGTCAACTAGAAACGGGCATTACCGATTTAGCTCACCAGCACGATCATTATCTCTACGGTAAACCCAAGCAGACATCAGATGAATGAAAAAGTCTTTGTGGATACCGTAGCCTGGATTGCCTTGCTGAATCAAGATGATGCTTTGCATCAACAGGCTAGCACAATCCTTGAGCAACTTTATGTAGAAAATAAGGGGTTAATAACCTCCGAATTCATCTTATTAGAAGTTGCTGATGCTTTAAGTGCTCCCAACTTGCGAGGCAAAACCATCCGCTTTCTAAATCAGCTTAGACAGATGGGAGTAGTAACCATTATTTCAGCAAGCCAAGATTTACTAAACTCAGGCTGGCAGCTTTACTCACAAAGACTTGACAAGGATTGGGGATTGACAGATTGCACCAGCTTTGTGCTAATGGAACAGCAAAATATAACAACTGCTTTTACCTCAGACCGGCATTTTACTCAAGCAGGCTTCACCTGTTTACTAGAAACGCCTAACCGCCTTAAGTGAAACCGTAGATCGTGGGTTAATTGCACAACCAAAACTATTTCATGGTCGCGACTGTCAGAATCTCGATCGCCGTGGTGCAGACCTCAGAGATGCCGATCCTGAGGATGCCAAAGTCAGTGATAGTGATACCGGACTGACACGAGCGAAGCTTGGCCGCGATCGGCTCCCACGATGCAGCACCCTAAACCCCGATCGAGACTGTTAAAGTTTAGATAGAGAGCATTTAGCGCAGGCCGCGATCGGTTCATGCACAAACTCCTCTGGGGCTACTTCACCCAATTGCAGATTGATCATTAAATTAAATCTATTAGCTACTGGTAACAAAACCCATGTACAAAGTTGATCTCAAAAAAGCAGAAACCCAATTAGCCACATTGATTGAAGCCGTTGCCCGTGGCGAAGAGGTCATCATTACCCGCAGCGATGGTACCGCCTTCAAAATTATTTCCATAGATACCGATAAACCCCATCCTAAATTTGGTAGCGCCAAAGGCTTAGTCAAGATATCCGCTGACTTTGATGCCCCCTCAGATGACTTTGAAGACTACGCGCCATGAGATTACTGCTTGATACCCATGCCTTCCTATGGTTCATCGAAGGTGATCCCAACCTCAGCAGTACAGCTAGAAGTTTGATCGAAGATGAAGGAAATCAGCGATTTTTAAGTACCGCTAGCCTCTGGGAAATGTCGATCAAGGTCAGCATTGGCAAACTAACCCTTACAATGTCATTTACTGAACTGTTGGCACAACATATTTATGGTAATGCAGTTGAATTACTAAGCATTCAAGCCCCACACCTAGATGAACTGACAAAGCTGCCCTTCCATCATAAAGATCCCTTCGATCGACTCATTCTTGCCCAAGCAATAACTGAAAAGATGGCTGTTATATCCCAAGATGATTTATTTGAGAATTACCCCGTAACCTTACGATGGTGAGAAGCATTACCCACGCCATTTTACCAACTCCAGGACTACTTTTCCCAGCTATCCACTAACCCCTACTAGCCCCTTCTCACCATTCCCATGAGCACCCTTATCAAGAAGCCCTACTCCGCAAAGCCACTGCCCTCAGCGAAGCCATCAATCGTTGGGTTAATTTTCACCAATTCAATCGATCTAGGACCTATTCCTAACTAGGAGGCATCTACGGGCAAGGAACTTTGTGACGTTTCTTGCCCTATCAACTTTAGCGTCGTATTTCTTATTGCTTGCCAATAGACCAGTTCCTCTTGCACGGTCATATCCTTAACTTTGCCATAGATATTTTGACTCGCTAAACGCTGCATCTCAACACAGTCAAATTTCTTAATCTTCATAATCAATAACCTCATTATTCGTCAATTTCTCACTTTACGTTCTCAACTCAGGTAAAAATTCTAGGTCACGTATACGGATTATTTACTGATCTATAATAGCATAGTTATACACAGGCATCTGAACGCAATACTCAGGCTCTTGCCCATCTAAAATAATCTCCTGCAAACGCTCAACCGTCGCCGCTGCAAAAAACTGTTCTCCTGTTTTCTCATTAACACGAGCAGGTACATTCTCAATGAGAATAACTTTACCATTCAAGTTAAAAGTATAGGTTACCTGCTTTTCAACCAGCCTTTCCCGCATCTCAAAAATTCGTGTATCCATTGCAACAGAGATTACTCCATTGAGCCTTTAAGTTAAACAGTCAGGATGCTTGTTCATTATCTTGCTATTATAAGGAATTAGCCAATTTTAAGCCTATTCCGTGAGCAACTGATTCTAATAGCTCTAACTGTAGAAATACTGACTCAGCCTCCTGCGCGCAGGTCTCAACCGTAACATTCGTCAGGTTGAGTCAGAACTCCAAATGCCAGTCCATCCTCTGGCTTAGAGATGCAAGGAATCTAGGTTCAAAGGAATCTAGGTTCAGTGGTCTCGTTGAATTAGTGAAGAATCCCCTCACCTTTAGGCCGGGGGGTGTCAACACCTAGATGTTAATCACTAGACCCTCCCCTAGCCCGCTCCCGCTATCAATTGTCCAGAACCAGCCCAAACCATTACAGTCTATAAATTTTTGCAATTGGATTTTCCCAATTATTGCCCAAACCCTTCAGCAGGCAGGACTTCAGCAGCCTCTGAGCATAACAGCGATTATCCCTTGTTTACAAAACATTAAGGTCTGTTGCATTTCAGATACATCTCCAACATCAGAGGGCGAGGGGACCAAAGTCGCGTGATACCATCCAAAACGTTACCCCTAGAAGATTGACAGGAGAAAACCTTTGGCACTGCGGGTTGCTGTTGTTGGTTCGGGTCCAGCAGGATCGTCCGCTGCTGAGACGTTAGCAAAAGCGGGTATTGAAACCTACTTATTCGAGCGCAAGCTAGATAACGCTAAGCCTTGTGGCGGCGCGATTCCGTTGTGCATGGTCGCTGAGTTTGATCTGCCGCCGGAGATTATCGATCGCCGGGTTCGCAAGATGAAGATGATTTCCCCCTCCAATATCGAGGTGAACATTGGCAGTACCCTCAAGGATGATGAGTACATTGGCATGTGCCGCCGGGAGGTGTTGGATGGCTTCCTGCGCAATCGGGCCAACAAGCTGGGCGCAACATTGATCAATGGCACGGTGCATGGCGTTGATATGCCCAAAAACAGCACCGATCCCTACACGCTCCACTATGCCGATCACTCCGATGGCAGTGTCGAAGGGGTCGCTAAAACCCTGCAAGTGGATCTGATCATCGGGGCCGATGGGGCCAACTCCCGGATTGCCAAGGCGATGGATGCCGGGGATTACAACTACGCGATCGCCTTCCAGGAGCGCATCCGCCTGCCGGAAGACAAGATGGCCTACTACGAAGAACTGGCGGAAATGTATGTGGGCGATGATGTCTCCCCCGACTTTTACGCCTGGGTGTTTCCCAAATACGACCACGTAGCCGTCGGTACCGGCACGATGCAGGTCAACAAGATGAAGATCAAGCAACTGCAAGCGGGCATCCGCGCACGGGCCGCCAAGCGGTTGGAAGGCGGCAAAATCATCAAGGTGGAAGCCCACCCCATCCCGGAACATCCCCGTCCGCGTCGCGTGGTGGGTCGGATTGCCCTGGTGGGGGATGCCGCTGGCTACGTCACCAAGTCCTCCGGGGAAGGAATCTACTTCGCCGCTAAGTCCGGGCGCATGTGTGCCGAAACGATCGTCGAAGCCTCCCGCAATGGTGCCCGCATTCCTACCGAGGATGACCTGAAGGTGTACCTGAGCCGTTGGGATAAGCAGTATGGCATGACCTATCTGGTGCTGGATTGGCTGCAACGGATCTTCTACCGCTCCGACGCCACCCGCGAAGCCTTCGTGGAAATGTGCGCCGACATCGACGTGCAAAAGCTGACCTTCGATAGCTACCTGTACAAGACCGTGGTCCCGGCCAACCCCCTGGTGCAGTTGAAGATCACGGCTAAGACGATCGGCAGCCTCCTACGCGGCAACGCCCTCGCCCCCTAGTACAGCAAAGATAAAGTTTCGCAATGTTGGTAGTAACGACTTCAGTCGTTGCAGGCTAAAGCCAGCACTACGAACGTTGCAGAATTTACTTTTCGAGCTACTAGTCCATCAACCCCTTGTAGGTTGGGTCAAACACAGTAGGTGGGACACCCACACTACGGAGAGTTCAAAATTCAAAATTCAAAACTCTGAATCCAGGCGGGGGAGTGGGGCGTATCGCAGCCGTTGTTCTCCCGCTTTGTGTTGGGGTTGGCAGGCATCGGAGCAGGGCGAGGGTAGCCAGAGGGGAATCAAGCTTGTTAAGATCGCTAACTCTCCTGAAGCAACCGCAAGTTCTTGAATTAAGAATAGAGATAGGATGACTTGAGGTGGGCGCATCTTCTAGGGATGCAAGCCAGCGATCGGGCCATGAACCTCACGCCTCGGTTGTAATGGGTGCGGTACAACGGGGTTAATGCTAAACCAGTAGTGTTATCCGATCGAGTGGGGACCACCCACAACACCGATCGCGAGGGATCAGGGCAAACAAGGGGCCTCAGAATAACAGATAGGGGGGGTATGAGTACAATTCTGGTCGTCGATGATAGCCATACCGCACGGGAAATGGTGGCTAAGCTCCTGAAGCAAAATGGACTGGATGTGATCGAAGCCAGTGATGGTCTGGAGGCGAAGGAGTGCTTTGCGACGAGCACACCGGATTTGGTCGTGACCGATGTGGTGATGCCCCGTATGAATGGGTATGAACTCTGCCGCTGGATTAAAAGTGACCCCAAAACGCAAAATACCCCGGTGCTCATGTGTACCAGCAAAAACCAGGAGTTCGATCGCTACTGGGGCACTAAACAGGGGGCCGACGCTTATATCACAAAACCCTTCCATCCACCGGAAATGTTAAAAACGGTCAAGCAATTGTTGCGACAAGCCCAAAGTACCTAGGGCAGTGTTAGGCTTCAGGCCATGACTGAGGCCAACCATCGTAGCCAAATTTGTTTATGGATTTTACTCATCGCTCTGGGGCTAGCGGTCCTGTTGATGACCGTAAAATTCTGGGCCGGGTGGGCAACACGATCGCTGAGCCTGCAAGCAGAAACGTTACACACCCTAGTCAGTGGCTTTAGCCTCATTTTGAGCCTGGTGGCCCTGCGGCTACCCTACCATCGCAGCAGTCGCCGGGAGTTCCAGGGACATGGCAAGGCGGAAAGTACGATGGCGCTGCTCCTGGTGGCCCTCCTGGGTTTTGCCGGTTTGCGATTATTGGAAGGGATCGCACCTTCCCTGCAATTGGTGTGGGGTCGTGAGCCGATCGTCAATCCCGCCCAAATTAGCGCTCCCCTGATCCAACTTCTCCTAGTGATCGGGGGGATCACCCTGGGGTTGGCCCTTTTTGTCCGCTATGAAGCGAGGGTGCTGGAGAGCTATCTGCTACGCATGAGTGCAATCGTTTTGCTGCGCGATGCCTGGTTAACGCTGTTGCTAGTGCCCCTAATGGGAATGATCAGCCAGGGTCAGTATTGGCTTGATCCCGTTTTGGGCGTTGTTTTGATTGGGCTAGCTGGGATTAACTATTGGCAACTGTTGAATTGGCAATTGCCTCTGATGATGCAGTCGATCGCGATCGCGCCGGAAGCGTTGGGGTACCTGGTGCGTCGGATGCAGGGGGTTTTGGCCTGCTATCAAATTCGCTCCTATGGGATCGTGGGTCGGCTGGTGTTTGTGGAAATCCACCTCCTGCTGCATTCGGACTTTCTCGCAATGGCCCCCATGATTGCCGAACGCATTGAATCCATGCTCCGAACGCGCTATGGCCCGGTGCAGGTGTTGCTGCATGTGAGCAGTCAGGATGCGGATGAGGAGTAGGGAGCGTTTAGGGTTTGAGCCAATCCTTGAGATCCGCGATCGTCTCAAAATCCAGGGGAGGAACGTAGAGGTTTCTCGCTCAACCCGCGCCATGAGCGTTCGCGCTGCCGCTGGGGCCTGTACTTCCTGGTAAAGTTCAATTAGCGGCAGCGGCCAAAGGTCCGGGTGAGGTCCAACAGCCGATCGCTCAAGCCCTGGTGCAAGCTGCCCGAATCCAGATAGCGCCAACGCCAATTGCCCGCGTTCACACTGGGATCATTCATCCGCGCCTGATTTCCCAAACCGAGCAGATCCTGAAGGGGGATAATCGCCAGATCGGCGATCGAACCTAAGGCTAGGCGAATCAAATCCCAGTGAATTTCATGGATGTCATCAGGGGAGCGATAGCCCAGGTAATCGGCAATGAATTGTTTCTCGGCGGGGCTGGCTTTTTCCTGCCACCAACCTACCGTCGTATCGTTATCATGGGTGCCTGTATAGACGAGACAGTTATGCACATAATTATGGGGCAGATAGGAATTATCACTACCGCCGCCAAAGGCAAACAATAAAATGCGCATTCCCGGCAACCCAAACTGATCGCGTAGGGCTTCGACAGGTGGCGTAATCACCCCCAAATCCTCAGCAAGGATGGGTAACTGGCCAAAGCGATCGTACAGGGTGGCAAAAAATTCTTCTCCCGGAGCCGGAATCCATTTTCCCTTAATTGCCGTCTTTTCTCCAGCCGGAACCCGCCAAAAGGCTTCAAAGCCTCGGAAATGATCAACGCGGACCCAATCCACATATTGCAGAGTCGCCTCAAATCGCTGAATCCACCAATCAAAGCGAGAGGCTTTTAAGCGATTCCAGTTATACACGGGATTGCCCCATAACTGGCCCGTTTCGCTAAAATAATCCGGTGGTACCCCTGCAATATAGGTGGGTTCTAGGGTCTTGGGATGCAGTTCAAAAATATCCGGACGTTGCCAGACATCGGCGCTGTTGTAGCACACGTAGATGGAAATATCGCCAATAATTTTGATGCCGCGATCGTTAGCGTAGGCCCGCAGATTTGCCCATTGGCGGAAAAATTGGAACTGGAGGAATTGGTGATAGAGAATGCGATCGCGATGGATCTCACGCTGTTGGGCAAGGGCCTGGGCTTCCCGACGGGCGATCGCGGGTTCCCATTGGTTCCAGGTGGTACCGGGTTGAGCATCCAATAGCGCCATGAACAGGGCGTAATCCTCTAGCCAATAGGCTTGGGTATGGCAAAAGTGTTCAAAGCCTGAATCAGAATGATCGGCCAGCCGTTGCTTAAAGGTCTGAAACGCCCGCTCCAGGTATTGGGTTTTGTGGGGGATGACGCGATCGAAGTCGATGCGATCGCTAGGCAGATCGGGATTAGGCGCGATCGGGGTCAACTCATCGTGGCGTAATAACCCGGCATCGGCCAACTGCTCCAGGGAGATCAGCAGCGGATTGCCCGCAAAGGTGCTGAAATTCATGATGTAGGGCGAATGCTCATAACCCGTGGGTCCCAGGGGCAAAATCTGCCAGAGGCGCTGACCGCTCCGCTCCAGAAAATTCACAAACTCGTAGGCCGCACCGCCCAAGTCACCAATGCCGTGGGCACTGGGTAAGCAGGTTGGGTGCAACAGAACCCCACTACTACGCGGAAAGGTCATGCCCTGGTATTGGCGCTTAGCCCACTTGGGAGTAGATTGCGCCGCTGAGGTCGATGAACCGGGGGAGGTTGGTGCAGCCGTATCAGAACTGTTACCCTGGGGGGCAGTTTCTTTGTCAGAGCCGCGTAGGCGTTGGAAGAGGTTATGCAACATCAAGCGTTAAGTGATGATCCACTGTGGTTTAAAGATGCCGTTATCTACGAAGTCCCTGTGCGTGCCTTTGGTGACAGTGATGGGGATGGTGTCGGTGACTTCCGAGGTCTCACGGAACGCTTAGACTATTTGCGCGATTTAGGCATCACAGCCGTCTGGATTCTACCGTTTTTCCCCTCCCCACTCAAGGACGACGG
>JBBILC010000050.1:0-31018 GCA_037445115.1 Coleofasciculaceae cyanobacterium bin_20 | reverse complement strand
CGAATCTGCTTTACCGCAAAGCCATCGGGAATCGGGCGGCTCATCCGCATGGGGACTTTGCCGATCTTGGGCAAGTCCACCCTCCCATCCTGGACGGGATGTCGGTTGGGCTGAGGATACAGAAACGACCGCAGCCGTTTCTTGAACCGGGGGAAACCGTGTCCTCGCTCCCACAGCGCTACAAATGCCGCTTCAACTTGTCGCAGCACTTGTTGCAACACGGGGCGCTTCAATTCTGGGAACTGCTGTTTGGCAGCCGCCAGCGCCTGGCACTGGGAGTAGTATGTAGGCCGCTTGGCAGCAGCAGGGATGATGTACTCCCGGTCGATGCGGCAGGCATTGATGTCGCACTTGCGAGAACGCGCCCAATCTTTACGTTCGGCCAGCGCGAAATTGTAGACTTTCCGGCAAATCTCCAGCCAGTCCGCAATCACCGCTGCTTGCGCAAGCGTAGGTTGCAGCTTGTACTCGTAAGTGAGGGTTACCATGCTGCAATTTTAGCATCTTGATTAAAGTGTTTGCGATTTACTCAAAGCCGTCCTAGAAGGACGGGGCTTGCATCCCAATTATTTTTTGGTCAGTTGGTACCCTCACCTCTGACGCATCGGGGGGGGCGATCGGGCAGAATAATTAAGTTGTCTGTAGCCATCTTGAACCTAACCCCGTGGCCTTTCACCCAACGGCATCGACGGATTCGCCTGCTCCCGATGGGCCGATCACTGCCCTGCTCAGCCCCTTCCAGCGCTTTGGGATACGCCTGGACCTTGAACGGGTTGAGCGGCTATTGGCCCAGTGTGGCAATCCCCATCACCGCATCCCGATCGTCCATGTAGCCGGGACCAATGGCAAAGGCTCGGTGTGTGCCTACCTGTCATCTATCCTGACGGCAGCGGGCTATCGTACTGGACGCTATACCTCCCCTCACTTGGTTAGTTGGACAGAACGGATCTGCTTGAATGAAACCCCGATCGCCCAATCGGATTTCCTCGCCATTCTGAATGAGATCATCACTCGGTTGCGTCCCCAACTTGCCCGCAGCGAGAATCCGGCAGTGGCGGCAACGTTGCCCACTCTGTTTGAAGTCCTAACCGTTGCGGCCTGGATGTATTTTGCCCAGCAGCAGGTGGAGATTGCCGTCATTGAGGTGGGCTTGGGAGGGCGGTTGGATGCCACCAATGTCTGCGATCGCCCCCTAGTGAGTGTGATTACATCCCTCAGCCGGGAACATTGGCAGGTGTTGGGGCCAACGCTGGCCGATATTGCGCGGGAAAAGGCAGGGATTCTGAAGGCAGGCTGTCCGGCGGTGATGGGTCCCCTCCCCGATGAGGCGGCTAGGGTGGTGCGGGCCAGGGTGGCGGAGTTGGGGTGTTCCGCGACGTGGGTGACGGCGGCTGCGGCGATCGCAGCGCCCAAACAGGGTCCGGGGAATAGAGCGGAAACGGTGAAGGCTGAGGGGAGCGATGCTTCCGGGGAGGCGCTACGCAATCCGGGTGATGTAGGAGAGCAGCATTGGGCACGAGCCTATGGGGTGACCTATCCGTTAGCGTTGGCGGGAGAGTTTCAGTTAATTAACTCGGCGATCGCGATCGCGACGATCCAACAACTTCAGTCGCAGGGTTGGCGGATCAGTGAGGCGGCCATCCAACAGGGAATGGCCCAAGCCCGGTGGCCGGGACGCATCCAATGGACGACTTGGCAGGGACACCCCTTGCTCCTGGATGGTGCCCATAACCCGGCGGCGGCGATTGTGCTCCGGACCTATCTCGATCGCCTGCCAGGTTCAACGTCGGCTCCCCACCCCCACTTCTGGCTGATGGGGATGCTGGCTACCAAAGAGCATGACTCGATCCTGGCGACCCTGCTCCGACCCGGCGATGCCCTCTATCTGATGCCTGTCCCTGGCCACAATAGCGCTGACCCGCAAGCGTTGGCGACACTGGCCCATTCCCTGTGTCCCGACCTGCAAGACTGCCAAACCTGCCCCGATCTCGGCACAGCCCTGACAAGGGCAGGTGAAGCTCGGCGACGGTTTTTGGCGGAAAATTCTTGTGAAAACGTGGCCTCTTTCATTGCACCCCTGGTTCTTTGCGGATCGCTCTATTTGGTGGGGCAATACCTGCGGCAATCCGCCCACTAACGTATGGTAAGGAGTAGTAAGACCATGACCAGCCAGTTTCTACGCCTAAAGGGCATGGGATGTGCCGCTTGTGCCGATGCGATCGAACGTGTCCTGCGCCAAACACCGGGGGTGGTAGCCTGTAGTGTCAACTTTGGAGCTGAGCAAGCCAGCGTTGAATATGACGATCAGCAGGTGGATTTAGCCACGATTCAACAGGCGATCGCCCAGGCTGGTTATGAAGCGATTCCCTGGGAAACTCTCACGGAGTTTGACTTGGGCCGTGAGGTTGATCCCATTGCCCGCCAAGATGCGATCCAGTTTCGGCGCAAATTGATTCTGGGCGGAGGGGTCAGTGTTATTTTGCTGATGGGGGGATTGCCGATGATGACGGGACTACCCCTGCCCTGGATTCCCCACTGGCTCCACCATCCCTATCTACAACTGGTTCTGGCAGCGCCCGTGCAATTCTGGTGTGGCCGCTCGTTCTATAGCGGGGCCTGGAAGGCATTAAAACGGGGGGCAGCCGATATGAATACCCTGGTGATCCTGGGGACAAGTGCAGCCTTCTTTTATTCCCTCTTGCCCACCTTTGTCCCGACCTTCTTCCAGGCGCAGGGGCTACCGACAACGGTGTACTACGAAGTTTCGGCCTTGATTATTACCCTGATCCTGTTGGGGCGATCGCTCGAAAATCGAGCCAGGCACCAAACCTCGGCGGCTATCCGCCAGTTGATGGGCCTGCAACCTCGGACTGCCTTGGTGATTCGGGATGGTCAGGACATAGAGATTCCGATCGCCCAAGTGCAGGTGGGGGACCGGGTCCGCGTCCGCCCCGGTGAAAAAATTCCAGTGGATGGGGAAGTGGTGGCAGGTACCTCCAGCGTTGATGAGTCAATGGTGACGGGGGAAAGTTTGCCCGTGGCGAAACAACCGGGGGATGAGGTCATCGGCGCGACGATCAATAAAACCGGGTCCTTCCAATTTCGGGCAACCCGCGTGGGTCAGGAAACCGTGTTGGCCCAGATCGTGCAACTGGTACAGGCGGCCCAGGCGGCCAAAGCGCCCATTCAAGGGCTAGCTGATCGGGTTACGGGCTGGTTTGTGCCAGCAGTCCTGGTCGTGGCGATCGTCACCTTTGGCCTGTGGTTTTTTCTGGCAGACGAGATCACGCTGGCATTGGTGACGACGGTCAGTGTCCTAATCATTGCTTGTCCCTGTGCCTTGGGGCTGGCCACCCCAACCTCCATCATGGTTGGTACGGGGAAGGGGGCGGAACAGGGCATTTTAATTAAGGGCGGCGATAGCCTGGAACTGGCCCATCAGATCCAAACGATCGTCCTCGACAAAACCGGAACCTTGACGGTTGGCAAACCAACGGTCACCCAATTTGTCACCCGTGCAGGGACGGCTAATCAGCAGGAACTGAAGCTCCTGAGGCTGGTGGCTGCGGTCGAGCGCTATTCCGAGCATCCCCTAGCCGACGCGATCGTCCGCTATGCCGAAACCCAGGGGATTGCCACCCGTGAAGCCGATCTGCCCACCGTCACTGATTTTGTGGCTTTGGCCGGACAAGGGGTACAGGCAAGGGTGTCGGACCATTGGCTACAAATCGGTACCCAACGCTGGTTCGACGAACAAGGGATTGGGGTGAAGGTGGAACCCCTCTATGGCCGCTCCCTGGCCTGGGAAGCCGAGCAACAAACCGTGGTGTGGGTGGCGATCGACGGCAGCGTCGAGGCAATTCTGGCGATCGCCGATGCCCTGAAACCCACGGCGGCTGAGGTCGTCCGAGCGCTAAAACAGTTGGGTCTGCGGGTGGTGATGCTCACGGGCGACAACCGGGCAACGGCAGAGGCGATCGCCCAGCAAGCTGGCATTGATACCGTGTTTGCCGAAGTTCGCCCGGATCAAAAAGCAGCAGTTGTCCAGTCTTTGCAAAATGTGAAACCCCTGCAAAATTCAAAATTTAAAATTCAAAATTCAAACGGTGATAGGACGATTGTGGCGATGGTGGGGGACGGGATTAATGATGCACCCGCGTTGGCCCAGGCAGATGTCGGGATTGCGATCGGAACCGGGACAGATGTGGCGATCTCGGCCAGTGATATTACGCTGATTTCAGGCAATTTGTGGGGGATTGTGACGGCGATTCAATTGAGTCGAGCGACGATGAAGAACATCCGACAAAACCTGTTTTTCGCCTTTATTTATAACGTACTGGGGATTCCGATCGCGGCGGGAATTCTCTATCCGTTCTGGGGATGGTTGCTGAATCCGATTTTGGCAGGGGCAGCGATGGCCTTTAGTTCGGTTTCAGTCGTCACCAACGCCCTCCGATTACGCCAGTTTCAACCCCGACCCCCGGTTGTATGATCGGGACCATTGATTCAGACCCCACCCTGAGTGGATGCTGGCCCGATCTGGGAGATCCAGACTGGGTGCGGCCAGAAAGCAGCCCAGAGAATTTCGAGCCTTTTACAATAGGAAAATGCCCATTACCCCCCAAGCGTCATGACTTCTAGCCATTTCCAATCTCTCGGTATTGCCTTGCCCCCCACCCAACTTGATCTACCCTACGACGATGGTGAACCGATGGAGACCCAGCGCCATAAGACCCAAATGGATTTATTGATCGATGCGATCGAAGGTTGGCTAGAGAACCGTGATGATGGCTATGTAGGCGGCAATATGTTTGTCTACTACAGCCTAGCCCAGGTCAAGAATCAGGATTTCAAGGGTCCCGACTTTTTCGCGGTCCTCGGTGTCCCCAAGGGAGAACGACGGAGTTGGGTGTGTTGGGAGGAGGGCAAGACGCCTGATGTGGTGATTGAATTACTTTCACCCAGTACTGCTAACTTTGATAAAACTGAGAAGAAGCTCATCTACCAAGATCGCCTCCATTTACCGGAATACTTCTGGTTTGATCCCTTTAACCCGAGCGATCGGGCTGGGTTCCAACTCAAGGGAGGGAGCTACCAACCACTGGCATTGGGTCCCCAGGGAGAATTGGTCAGCCAGGTTTTACAGCTAGCCCTCGTCCTGTGGACAGGTACCTACAAAGGGATTGAGACCACCTGGCTACGCTGGGCAGAGACGGATGGAACGCTCCTCCCCACGGTCCAAGAACACGCACTCCACCAAGTCGAGGTTGAACGCCAACGGGTGGCGCAAGCCCAACAACAAGCCGAACAAGCTCAACAACAAGCCGAACAAGCCCAACAACAAGCTGAACAAGCCCAACAACAAGCTGAACAGGAACGCCAGCGGGCTGAACGTCTAGCAACCCAGTTGCGGGCAATGGGCATTGATCCAGAGACGCTTTAGGATTGTAGGGAGTTGGAGGTTACAGAACTGGTAACCACGCACCCTAAACTAGTTCTATTTCCTATCCTGGGAGTTATAGAGTTATCCGTGAAGCCATCGAATCCTGTGTCACCCGTTGAAGCGTTGACGCTGCCAGAGACACCCGCTCCAGAGCAACTCGATAATATCAAGGCGCATCTGGATCTCGTCCTGCTCGCATTGGAAGCCTTGGCGGGGATTGGCTCGGAGGCCATGCTACAAGCAGCGGCTACCCTCGAACTCACGGAAATGCTGCCCGATCGCATTGCCCTGTGGCGCTTACGACAGGCTAATCCCCTCCGCAAGAGCCAAGGGGGGCGAAAAAAGTTGGATGTTGATGAGGCCCGCGCCCTGGTTTTGATTAGCAGCCATTTGGCCACCCAACACCAGGAACTTGTCCGTCGTGCCATTGCCCTACTGGAACAGATGACCGCTCAAGGACAAGCTCCCTATCGGGCTGCTTTGCTGGGCGACTACCTCGATCGCTTTAGCAATACCTACCAGGAGCGGATGGAGGCGGGCGATACCGTGCCACCCACTGCCCTCAGTCGCCTAGCCCTCAAGCTCCTGATTGATCTTTTGTTCTATAGCGGTGCCAGTGGTCCCCGGCGGCTCTGGTTATCACTCCTCGATCGCGCCAAATCCCCGATCGCGACCGCCAATGGAGAGTAACGGTTCTGTTGCCCGCTGCCTACTGCCTCTCTCCTGATTTCCTATTGCCCCTCTCCTCTCTTCTCTCTCCTCTCTCCCCCCAATCTCTCACCCAAACGTTATCGTTATGTTTGCTGCTACCACCCTCCTCCGTCGCTATACGCCCCCAACGTGCACATTGGAACTGTATGCGCAACAGTCTCCCTTGTCACGCTGGGCTAGCCGTCCGGTGGTCCGGCATTTGTACTTTCGGCTGCACTTGGATGATCCCCGTCTACCCGACGAGCAGCGCACAACCCTCCAGGGTGATCGCCAACAATTAGAGGCACTTCATACGGCCGTCGAAACCTATGTGCAAGCCCAACTCACGGAGACGGAATGGGATCTAGGGACGCTGACAAACACCGTTCTCACGGTTTTACCGTTAAACCCGGCTCTGGAGGAGGATCAACTGGCCGAAGATAACTCCGCAGAAGCGATCGCTCCCCCCTCGCACGCAACCTCCGCCCTCAATCCACCCGCGATCGCGCCGCCTAGTCCAGCCCCAGCCCCGTTGGCGGAGGGGCAAGATCTGAGGGTAGCCGCCCCGGCAACGGTCTCTCACCCAGAGCCGCCCTTGACCATGGGGGCACGATCGTCCGCCGGTACGCATCCGGAGCACCGGCATTCCCTTCAGCTTGAACCCGATGGGGGTCTCTATCATCGGCTGTACCTTGGCCCCCTGGCGACGACAGCCGTTGGTGACACGGTGCAGTTGAGTACGTTGCAATTGTTTGACCTGGTCACCGCACTGGATACCTATAGTGAGGAGTTAATGGCCCTGCCCGAAACCTTGGGGAGAGCCTGGTTTAAGCCGTCGATCACGTGGGCGCGGACAGCGGCGATCGCGATCGTGGTGATCGGGGTGGCCACTTCGGTGGTCCGCCTCGTGGAGCAGCCCCAGGTCGCCATGCAGACGGAAGTTCCCACCGGGAGTGAGGGCGCGAGTAGCTATGACCAACGGCGCGAGTCGGTGGCGGTTGCCCCCCTCCCCACCCCCAATTTTCGGGGGCTACCGGGTAGCCTTACCCCAGAAGCGGTTCCAGGTGCGCCCCCGCTGGGGATACCTACACCCCCTCCAGGGTCGCTGGCCGAGTTGCCGCCCTATGCCGCTGCCAATCCGACCCTGCCGCCGCCGAGTGGGCCTAATTTTTCCACCGTCCCCATCCCAGCGGCTCCCCCGCCCGATATTGCAATGGCCCCACCCCCGCCGCCGCCCCTCCCGGCTCCCAGTGAAATGGGCACCATCACGATTCCGGCTGAACCATCGGGCACCCCGTTGCCAGAGATCCCAGCTAGTTTACGGAATGCGGCTCCGCCGCCCACAGCGGCGCGATCGGGCGTGGTCACGGATGAAGCCCCTGCCGTGGCTAGCCAGGAGAGTCGGATCGCTGCCAGTGCGGGGGGTGCCCCCAGTACCGCCTTTGATGTCATTCCCCAAGTGGCAGAAGTGCGCTCCTACTTCCAAAGCCAGTGGCAGGTACCTGAAGGACTCTCCCAAACGCTGGAATATAGTTTGGTGCTGAATAGCAATGGTTCCATCCAGCGGATTTTTCCCCTGGGCCAGGCAGCGGGTAATTATATCGATCGCACGGGCATGCCCCTGATTGGGGAACCCTTTGTATCCCCCACGGATGGCAAGCAACCCCGGATTCGTTTAGTCCTCAAGCCCGATGGCAAGGTTCAAACCTTCTTAGAATCAATGAATTAACTGGCTCACCCGCCTTTAACCGGGCCGAACACGGGGCCGGATATCGTCTAGACCCAGTTGCCAGTGGGACAGCAGCGGTGAGGTGATCGGCTGACCGAGGCGAGGATGTAGCCCATCGTCAGAATTGGGCAGAAGGTGCGTGTAGCCTAGCGCGTTCCGGCAAGGCTGAGGGCTTGGGCAGCTTCAGCAACGGCTTGGCGTGCCCATTGATCGGCAGCAAGGATATCGTCGAGGGACGGATGGGTACAGTTATCGGGTTGGTGACGATCGCAGGTTTGCTCAATCAGACGGGGAATATCCAGGAAGCGAATCTTTTCATCCAAAAAGAGGGCTACCGCCTGTTCATTGGCGGCATTGAGTACGGCTGGCATTGAGCCACCGGCCCGACCTGCTGCATAGGCCAATTGCATACAGGGATATTTGTGATGATCGGGTTCGCGGAAGGTAAGGTCGCCCGCCTTCACCAGGTTGAGCGGTTCCCACGTGGTGGTAATGCGATCGGGGTAGGAGAGGGCATAGAGCAGGGGTAGGCGCATATCGGGCCAACCCAGTTGAGCCAGGACAGAAGTATCCTGAAGTTCAATCAGCGAGTGGATGATACTTTGGGGATGGATCACAATGTCAATATGGTCGTAGTCTAGCCCAAAAAGGAAGTGGGCTTCGATGACTTCCAACCCTTTGTTCATCAGGGTGGCAGAGTCGATTGTGATTTTGCGGCCCATGCTCCAGTTCGGATGTTTCAGGGCATCGGCAACGGTCACTGTTGCGAGTTTCTCAACCGCCAAATCCCGGAAGGCTCCGCCGGATGCCGTCAGCCAGATGCGGCGGAGGCCCTGCTCAGGAACCCCTTGCAAACATTGGAAAATCGCGGAATGCTCCGAGTCGGCAGGTAATAGTTTCACGCCATGTTTTTGGACTAGGGGCAACACCACTGGCCCCCCCGCGATCAAGGTTTCCTTATTGGCGAGGGCAATGTCTTTCCCGGCTTCGATCGCCGCGATCGTGGGCAATAACCCCGCACAGCCCACAATTCCCGTCACCACGCTCTCCGCGTCCCCATATCGGGCCACTTCCACAATGCCGGCTTCTCCCCCCAGGATGATCGGCTGGGGATCAAGATCGGCGATCGCTGCTTGCAGATCAGGAACTTGGCTCACATCCCGCAGGGCGACAATCTCTGGCTGGAACTGGCGAACTTGTTGGGCAAATAAGGCCACGTTACTACCAGCCGCCAGACCCACCACCCGAAACTGGTCCGGATGGTGGGTAACAATATCCAAGGTTTGGGTCCCGATCGAACCCGTGGAGCCGAGAAGCGTTAAGGTTTTCACAATAGGGTTTAAAAAAATCTGAAATCATTATATCGGAGCATTCACCCGCACCGATACCCCGTGCCTACCCAAGCACAAAGCCTCGTAACACTTCCTACCCCTTATCCGGTGTCCCATCCTCCCATTCATCGTCCCAATCCCACTCATCTTCACGATCCGTGGTGCCACCTGTCCCTGTCTCAACAGATTCCCCAACCTGCCGCGATCGGTCAGCATCTCCCGCAGTTCCCTTTAAATTTGAATTAGCCTGCTTTGGCGCAGTTGCGGCTGCCTCATCATCCCAGTCCCAATCCCCCCACTCGTCTTCAGTGATCGTTGTCCCTGGCACTTTAGTTGGGGGTGCAGTTGGTTCAGGCGTATTGGCAGGGGAGACTGAAGCACTCGCATCATCTTCAAAATCAAAGTCAAAATCATCCTCGTCGAGCAAATTGGCCCGGGCTTTGGCCGCCGCTGCCTGCTCGGCTTGTTCCGTTGCCGTCAGGTTGATCACAAACTCATCATTGAGGCGCTGCTGCCAAGTTTGTCCACTTTCCTTCACCTGCTCTACCCAGGTTTGGCTCCTTTGCTTGGCCTGTTCGGCGATCGTTTGGGTTTCTTCCTGCACCGTCTCGCCGAACTGTTTAGCCTGCGATAGGGTTTGCTGGGTCCAATCCTGGGTCGATCGCTTCACCCGGCTCATCCAACCCTGCAACTTACTGCCGACCTGTTGCGTTTTTGCTTGCACCTCCTGCCGCCAAGCTTGTAACTCCTCCGTCACCTGCTCCAGATCGCCCTTGAGCCACTCCCCCGTTTTGGTCAAGGTCTGCTTAATGCCACTCTGATAAAGATCCAGTCGCGCGATCGTCGCCTCCGCAATCAACACCCGTTTGCGGCCTAGGCTCATGATCTTCCGGGGGGGAAGCTGGTAAATTCCATCCGTCAGGGCGGCCAACCGCCCCGCTACGAGTAGGTAGTGATGGATTTCGCCAGTTTCCAGATCAAACACAAAGTCAATAATCTGCCCCACGCGGTTGCCCTGATCACTCCACACCTCGCAGTGAATCAAGGATTCCAGTTGGCGTACCCGTTCCGCATCGGTTTCCGTGGGCTTGGCCGTTACCAGAACACTGTTCTCCCCCAATGCCGTAATTTGCTTAAGCTTAAAGGCGGCCTTCTGTTTGCCCAAAAACCCGGAATGGCAGACAAACCCCAAAACCCGATGCACCTGGGGATACATCCACACCACTTCAATTTGGCCCAACTCCTCCATCGTGGTGCGATCGATGACCAGTTGGTTCAGTAATTCACTATGCCGAATCGTTCGGGGTCGCTTTGCCATTTTCCCTAACTCCCACGCTGCTATTGGATGGCAAGTGTCCAATCGGGCGGAGACTAACCCGTGGTCCGTAACTTAACCCATCATCTCAGCTTGTCATGCCGTGGGTGCGATCGGCCAAGGGTTGCACCAAGCGATCGCTGGGGAACCGTTGTTCATCTATATATTCAAAAAAAGCTTGAATCGCAAGCCTGACTTGAAGCGTATCAAGGCATCGCCTCACCAGCCAACCCTAGCTGGCTTCCAACCAATCAAGTGCCTGATTCAATTGGGGTAGCGTCAACAGGCCATACTGCCAAAGGATCATGTGAATCTGGCTGAGATCCTGGTCTGAGTGTAGGCGGCGCAACACCAAGTCGATCTCCGTTGAGGGAATGGCCAGTTCCTCCTGCAAGAAACTAATAAATTCAGTCTGTGTACTCGTTTGCATGACCCCTTGGGAAATTTTTCGTCTTATGTTAATGCATCTTGGTGAAAACAGCCATGTTTAAAAATCAGGCGGATAATTCAGAGAGACAAAATTGGCTGAAATACTCTAGGTATAAGCACTTGTCCTTGCCTAGTCTTTGGCCAAGGCTGACAATTTATTAACTTTGCAGACCCGCCCACCCCGGACTGCCCGCAGGAGGCGATCGACAGACTGCCGCTCTTCCTCGGACAGGGAATCATTCAGGATTGCTGCCAGCAGCCCGTAACTGTCGGCGATCGTGACCTCACGGGACAGGCTGACATCGGCAAAAAGCTCCGAGAGGGCAGAGGGTAGTAATTCGATCGTGAGTCTCTCCATATGCCGCAACCCGAACTCAATTATTAACGTCACTTCCTATAGTGTGCCGCCAAAGTTTCCATCGCTGGGTGACTGACTGTACCGGTTTTCGTGATTTTCTCCTGGTTTAGCGGTGATCCTAACTGGGGAATCATTGTGATGCCTAGATAAAGGGTTGTGTGACTCCCAAGCCCTAGCCCCGTGATCAGGGTCACGGCTCCTAGCCCAAGTGCTTGTGGGGTAGGCGTCTTGCCTGTCCAGCCCCTCAGCGTCTTGCCTGTCCAGCCCCTCAGCGTCTCGCCTGCCATACGAACAGGCCAGAGGCCCCTGCCACATTTACGGGACTTACACAACCGCGATCGCAGGTGCCACGGTGCCACGCAAGGACTAGCCAACAGGCCAGAGGCCCCTGCCACGTTCATGGGACTTAGCCGAGTCCTTTGTCCGAATTCCCAGAAAATTCCCACCCCAAATATGGGACTAAATACTAGACAAGACGAGATGCGATCGCCTATGATGGGGAGCTGTTGCCAAGGTGCGGAAGATTTGGTATCTGCGGATACCCAGTTGTCAGGGATTGCAAAATTCCTATCAGAAGTTTTGCCGCTATGGTAACAGCAGACCTTATAATAAAAAGTCTGTCTGTAAACAAACCCGAATCGGTTGCCTGCGCGACTCGCCCAGGAAGACTCAGTTTAATTCCTGAGCAGCCCAAGCACCCGCGAGTTCGTCGCCAGTCAGTCGGGTTCCCTAGCGAGGCGCGAGAACACTAGCTTACAAGAGCTTTAAATCTGTTCCCCTAGCCTCACTATCTGAATCTCTTGTTCTGGAGATACTGCTGGTTCACCAGTCAAGTCTCTGGAAGTGGGTAGATCCTAACTCTTAAATGTTAGGAAAAGGTGTCGGTTCGTTTCGCCGCGATCGTCGGCTCGTCCCAATCCTGGCTGCCCGTAGTTTCAGCTAAGACTGTTCCAGACTCGGAACCCAAAAGACAAGCAGCACCCAATCTCAACGAGTCTTGACTTTTGAGATTATGGATATTCTGTCTTGTTTCCCGGAGCCAAACCCTGGCTCCAATTACGATGTGTCCACAAACGTTGGGAGTTCAGTTGCTGTGTCTACAGGTCTACTTGGCACCAAGCTGGGGATGACCCAGATCTTTGATGAGGAAGGGCTTGCGATCCCCGTAACCGTGGTCCAGGCTGGTCCTTGCCCCGTGACCCAGATCAAGTCACCGGAAACCGATGGCTATGCGGCCATTCAAATCGGCTATGGCGAAGTGAAGGAAAAAGCACTGACCCGGCCTGAATTGGGCCATCTCGCCAAGTCCGGTATCTCGCCCCGGCGTCACCTGCAAGAATTTCGGGTGGCCAATGTCAGTGACTATGAATTAGGTCAAGCCCTTACGGTTGAAGCCTTTCAACCCGGCCAGCTTGTCGATGTCACCGGGAATCGCATCGGTCGGGGGTTCGCGGGCTACCAAAAACGCCACAACTTCCGGCGTGGTCCGATGGCCCACGGGTCAAAAAACCACCGTCTCCCCGGTTCCACGGGGGCAGGAACTACCCCTGGCCGGGTTTATCCCGGTAAGCGCATGGCTGGTCGGATGGGGGCTACCCAGGTCACGATCCGGAAGCTCACCGTCGTCAAAATCGACACGGAGCGTAACCTGCTCCTGATTAAAGGGGCCGTGCCAGGGAAACCGGGCAGTGTCCTTCGGATCTCGCCCGCCAATGTGGTGGGTAAAGCCAAGTAACCCGCTGCTGGAGCATTAATTCTGGAGCTTCGATTCCGGAAGTCAAGGGCGGAATGTTATTGAGAGTGAAGCAAGATGGTTGAGTGTGCTGTCAAAGATTGGCAGGGAGAAGTCGTCGCTCAGACGGCGATCGATCTCAAAGTCGCCCGCGAAGAAACGGCGGCGGGAATTGTCCATCGTGCCCTAGAGCGTCAGTTGGCCCATAGCCGCCAGGGGACTGCTGCGGCCAAAACCCGAGCTGAGGTCAGTGGGGGTGGCCGCAAACCGTGGCGGCAGAAGGGGACGGGGCGTGCCCGTGCCGGGTCAAATCGATCGCCCCTGTGGCGTGGCGGTGGGGTGATCTTCGGCCCCAAACCCAGGGACTATGCCACCAAAATGAACCGCAAGGAACGGCGGCTAGCTCTGCGCACGGCTTTCCAAAGTCGGGCTGAAGATCTGATTGTGGTGGAGGATTTTGCCACCCAGTTTGCTCGTCCCAAAACCAAAGATTTAGTCGAAGCGCTGAGTCGCTGGGGGGCTGATACCACGGCTAAGTTGCTGCTCATTCTGCCGGAACGCAGCGAAGCCCTAGACAATGTGTATCTATCGGGGCGGAATGTGCCCAACCTGAAGTTGATCACGGCGACTAACCTGAATATTTTTGACCTTTTGGCGGCGGATCAGATTGTTGTTACCGCCGCCGCCCTGACCAAAATTCAGGAGGTGTATGGTGAGTAAGGTAGAAACACGTGACCTAGCGGATCTGATTCGGCGTCCGATTGTGACCGAAAAGGCGACCCGCTTAATGGAGAACAACCATTACACCTTTGAGGTAGCCCTGAAGGCAACCAAGCCCCAAATTAAGGCGGCGATCGAATACCTATTCGACGTGAAGGTAGTGGGCATTAGCACCCAGCGTCCGCCCCAAAAACGCAAATCCTTTGGCCGTTCAGTCGGCTATCGGCCCCAATACAAGCGGGCGGTGGTCACCCTCGCACCGGAAAACTCGCTCCGCGAGGTCTTTTTCCCAGAAGTTTAAGTTGGGCTGGGCGGGGCACCTAGCCTCGGTTAAGCCTATCGTCAACCATGCCGTCACTGTGAGTGAGTTATGGGTATCCGTATTTATCGCCCCTATACACCTGGGACCCGCCAGCATTCGGTCACTGACTTTGCTGAGATTACGCGGTCTGAACCCGAAAAGTCCCTAACCCGCCATCGCCATCGCCCTAAGGGGCGCAATAACCGGGGCGTGATCACCTGTCGTCACCGGGGCGGCGGTCATAAGCGCCTCTACCGTATCGTTGATTTTCGGCGGGATAAGCACAATGTCCCGGCCAAGGTAGCGGCGATCGAGTATGACCCTAACCGCAATGCGCGATTGGCCCTGTTGTACTACCGCGATGGCGAAAAGCGCTATATTCTGCACCCGGTTGGCCTAGCTGTGGGCACGGAAATTGTCTCCGGACCAGAGTCTCCGATCGAGGTGGGTAATGCTCTGCCCCTGGGTAACATCCCGACGGGGACAATTGTCCATAACGTTGAGCTAACCCCCGGTCGCGGTGGTCAGATTGTGCGCGCAGCGGGTGGTGCTGCTCAAGTCCAAGCCAAAGAAGGCCAATACGTCTTGGTCAAACTGCCCTCCGGGGAAGTGCGCCGTATTCGCCGGGAGTGCTACGCCACGATCGGTCAAGTTGGGAATACCGACGCTCGCAACACCAGTTTGGGGAAAGCCGGACGTAAACGGTGGTTAGGTCGCCGTCCGGAAGTACGTGGCAGTGTGATGAACCCGGTCGATCACCCGCATGGAGGTGGCGAAGGTCGGGCACCGATCGGGCGTAGCGGTCCGGTGACGCCGTGGGGTAAGCCCGCCCTAGGGGCCAAGACCCGCAAGCGCAAGAAGGCCAGCAATGCCCTGATTGTGCGTCGTCGTCGTCGTTCCTCGAAACGGGGTCGGGGTGGACGGCAAAGCTAGGGTTAGCCCCTTGGCGCCTGTCCAGTTTTTATTGATCACCCGATCGCCGCTGATCCAGCCCCTCCAAATAGTCGCTTCTTTACGCCTATGTCTCGTTCACTCAAAAAAGGTCCCTTCGTTGCCGATCATCTCCTCAGCAAAATTGAGAAGTTGAACGCGAACAACGAAAAGCAGGTGATTAAAACCTGGTCCCGTGCCTCCACCGTGGTGCCCCAGATGATTGGGCATACGATCGCCGTTCACAATGGACGCCAGCATGTGCCCGTCTTCATCAATGAGCAAATGGTTGGCCACAAACTCGGTGAATTTGCCCCTACCCGTACCTTTCGGGGGCACGCCAAGAGTGATAAAAAGGCCCGTCGCTGATCGATCAGGAGAAACCTATGGCCGTTGATACCAGCTATGAAGTCAAGGCGATCGCCCGCTCGATCCGCACATCGCCCCATAAGGTCCGTCGCGTTTTGGATCAAATCCGAGGCCGTACCTACCGGGAAGCCTTGATCATTCTCGAATTTATGCCCTACCGGGCCTGTGAATATGTCCTGAAGGTGCTGCGATCAGCCGTGGCAAACGCTGAACATAATGAAGGACTGGACCCGGCAACCCTCGTGGTTAGCCGTGCCTTTGCCGACCAGGGACCGAGTCTGCGCCGCTATCGGCCCCGTGCCCAAGGGCGGGCCTACCAGATTCGCAAGCCCACCTGCCATATCACGATCGCAGTGGCCCCAACCATTGACGACTAGCCTTAGAGGAGACACCTGTGGGACAAAAAATTCATCCAGTTGGTTTTCGCCTCGGCATCACCCAGGAACACCGCTCCCGTTGGTTTAGCGACACCAAGCGGTATCCCAGCCTGTTGCAGGAAGACCACAAAATTCGCAAATATGTCGAAGCAAAGCTCAGCAATGCCGGGATTTCCGACATTCGGATTGAGCGCAAGGCGGATCAAATTGATCTAGAAGTCCGGACGGCTCGACCAGGGGTGGTGGTCGGTCGCGGCGGATCGGGGATTGAGTCCCTGCGCGTCGGGCTACAGGACGAGCTGCACAGTGGCGATCGCCAGATTCGGATCAACGTGGTCGAAGTGGCCCGTGTCGATGCCGACGCTGGCCTGATTGCCGAGTACATCACCCAGCAATTGGAACGACGCGTGTCCTTCCGGCGGGTGGTGCGTCAAGCCATCCAACGGGCACAACGAGCCGGCGTTCAGGGCATCAAAGTCCAAGTCAGTGGGCGGCTGAATGGCGCAGAAATTGCGCGATCGGAGTGGACGCGGGAAGGTCGGGTCCCCCTGCATACCCTGCGGGCCGACATCGACTTCGCCTATCGAACGGCCCAAACGACCTACGGGGTGTTGGGAGTCAAGGTCTGGGTCTTCAAGGGTGAGATCATTCCCGGCCAGGAAGAACCATCCACCCCAGCTTCGACGAATCGTCCCCCCCGGCGGCGGCGTCAGCAATTTGAGGATCGCTCTAACGAGGGGTAATTATGCTAAGTCCCAGAAGAACTAAATTCCGCAAACAGCAGCGGGGCCGGATGACCGGTCAAGCAAGTCGTGGCAACGAAGTCAACTTTGGCGATTTTGCCCTGCAAGCCCTCGAACCCGCCTGGATCACCTCCCGCCAGATTGAGGCTAGCCGTCGGGCCATCACCCGGTACGTGCGCCGAGGTGGCAAGATCTGGATTCGAGTCTTCCCAGATAAGCCCGTGACCCTGCGTCCGGCAGAAACCCGGATGGGGTCTGGGAAAGGGAATCCAGAGTATTGGGTAGCCGTGGTCAAACCGGGCCGGATTTTGTTTGAGATCGCGGGTGTTTCGGAAGCCGTGGCCCGTGAAGCCATGCGCCTTGCCTCCTACAAGCTGCCGATTAAAACTAAGTTTATTGCGCGTGAGCAGGAGCAGGAGTAACTGATGCCACTGTCCAAGATTGACGATCTTCGGCCCCTCAGTGATGCCGAACTCAACGAACAAATCAGCAGCGTCAAGCGCGATCTGTTTGAACTGCGGCTGCAACAGGTGACGCGATCGACCGATGCCCGTCCCAAACCCCACCAGTACAAGCACCTCAGGCACAAACTGGCCCAATTGATGACCCTGGAACGGGAACGGCAAATCACGGCCAGCAGTACCGGGACCGTCGTCACCGGGGACGCCACGACTAGCGCATTGGCTTCAGAGGAGGAATAAGGGGTTATGGCAGTTAAAGAACGGGTTGGCTTGGTCGTTAGCGACAAGATGCAGAAAACGGTGGTGGTGGCCGTCGAAAACCGTGCGCCCCATCCCAAATACGGCAAGATTGTCGTCCGCACCAAGCGCTACAAAGTCCACGACGAAGAAAATCGCTGTAAAGTCGGCGATCGGGTCCGGATTCAAGAAACCCGCCCCCTGAGCCGCACCAAGCGTTGGACCGTGACCGAGATCCTAAGCCATACTACCCCGGCTTAATCCAGCTTTACCGTCAACCCCTGGACCCGAAGGAAACCGATCGTGATTCAACAAGAAACCTATCTCAATGTGGCTGACAACAGCGGTGCGCGTAAGCTCATGTGCATCCGTGTCCTCGGCGGTAACCGTCGGTATGCGGGTGTGGGCGACGTCATTATCGCTGTGGTTAAAGATGCCCTGCCTAACATGGCAGTGAAAAAATCCGACGTGGTGCGGGCTGTTATTGTCCGTACCCGTAAGAGCCTGCGGCGCGGCAGTGGCATGAGCATTCGCTTTGATGACAATGCGGCTGTCATTATCAACGCCGACGGCAATCCCCGTGGGACGCGGGTATTTGGCCCCGTAGCGCGGGAGCTACGAGACAAGAATTACACCAAAATTGTTTCGCTAGCACCGGAGGTTCTCTAAATGAAAAATCGTGCGACATCCACCCCAATCCGGCACCGGATGCACGTTAAGCGTGGGGATACGGTCCAAGTGATTACTGGCAAGGACAAAGGCAAGGTCGGTGAAGTCCTCCAGACCTTCCCGAAGACCAGCAAGGTGTTAGTTAAGGGCGTTAACATCAAGACCAAGCACATTAAGCCGCGTCAAGAGGGTGAATCGGGTCGGATTGAAACCGTAGAAAGCCCCATCCACAGCTCTAACGTCATGCTCTACTCCAATAAGGAGAAGGTCGCCAGTCGCGTTTGCTATACCTTCACCCCTGAAGGCCGCAAGGTGCGAATGCTCAAGAAAACCGGTGAAATTCTGGATTAAGCGCCCAACGGCTCCCGTAGCCGTCTTGCTGAGATCCCTCACTGGCATCCACCCTATGCCCCTGACCAAGACCAGGGCACCCCATAAGGACCTATGGCACAAACTCTGAAAACCCGTTACCGCGAGACGATCGTTCCCCAACTGACGACCCAGTTTGGCTACACCAACGTTCACCAAGTCCCCAAGTTGGTCAAGATTACGGTGAACCGAGGCTTGGGCGAAGCCGCCCAAAATGCTAAAGCGCTGGAGTCTTCTTTACAAGAATTGGCGGTGATTACTGGCCAAAAGCCGGTTGTTACCCGCGCCAAGAAGGCGATCGCTGGCTTCAAGATTCGTCAAGGGATGCCGATTGGCCTCATGGTCACCCTGCGGGGCGATCGCATGTATGCCTTTTTGGAACGCTTGATTAATTTAGCCTTACCTCGGATTCGCGACTTTCGCGGCGTCAGCCCCCGCAGTTTTGATGGTCGCGGCAACTACACCCTGGGCGTTCGAGAGCAGTTGATTTTCCCGGAAGTCGATTATGACAGCATTGATCAAATCCGAGGCATGGACATCACCATTGTCACCACCGCCAACACCGATGAGGAAGGCCGCGCCCTCCTCCGGGCGATGGGAATGCCCTTCCGCGACTAGGACCCTTAAAACAGTCCTCGCTGCTACAGGAATATCACGATAGAGACAACTATGGCAGTTAACGACACCATTGCAGATATGTTGACCCGAATTCGCAACGCGAATCTGGCTCGGCATCAAACCACCGAAGTCCCTTCGACCAACATGACCCGTAGTATTGCGCGGGTCCTCCAGGAGGAGGGCTTCATTGAGGGATTTGAGGACGTTGGCGAAGGGGTAAAGCGACGGATCGTGATTACGCTCCGCTATCGCGACAAGAACCGTCGCCCCACGATCACCGCCTTGCAACGGGTGAGTAAACCCGGTTTGCGCGTGTACTCAAACCGCAAGGAGTTGCCACGGGTGTTGGGGGGAATTGGCATCGCCATTATCTCCACCTCCAACGGCATCATGACCGATCGCGAGGCCCGACGACGGGGGGTTGGTGGCGAAGTGCTGTGCTATGTCTGGTAACTGCCTGCCATTGCCAGCCTGATTACCACAGCATCATGGCTTTTCCCCCTGGTTGGCTAGCCCCGGTTTGTGGCTAGGGCTGGGAGCGCACATTCAGTTTAAGACAGAGGATACAGGAGCTATGTCTCGGATTGGCAAGCGCCCGATTCCGGTTCCCGCGAAGGTAACCGTGACGATCGACGGGCAACAAGTCACCATCAAAGGCCCCAAGGGCGAACTGTCCCGTGTGCTGCCGAATGAGGTTTCGGTGGAACAAGTGGACGGCGAGGTCCAAGTGAAACGGCGGGATGAGTCCCGTCCGGCACGGCAGCGTCATGGCCTCTGCCGCACCCTAGTGGCCAATATGGTCGAAGGGGTTTCCCAAGGCTTCCAACGCCGCCTGGAGATCCAAGGGGTGGGTTATCGGGCACAGGTCCAGGGCAAAAACCTGGTGTTGAACATGGGCTATAGCCATCCCGTGACGATCGAACCCCCCCCCGGCATCGAATTTGTTGTCGAGAACAACGTCAACATCATTGTCAGCGGCGTCGACAAGGAAATTGTCGGCAATACGGCAGCGCGAGTCCGAGCCGTGCGAAAGCCAGAACCCTATAAGGGCAAGGGAATTCGCTACCAAGGTGAACAGGTTCGGCGCAAAGCGGGTAAGTCTGGTAAGAAGTAAGGGCTAAGGGTTAATGCTATGAAAAGTCGTAAAGATCTGGTCCAAGCACGGCATCGTCGGGTGCGCAAACGGCTATCCGGGACGACCGATCGCCCGCGTCTGGCGATCTTCCGCTCCCATCAACACATTTATGCCCAAGTCATTGACGATACCCAGCATCACACCCTAGCAGCCGCTTCAACCCTTGATCCGGAACTGCGGGGACAACTGGCATCGGGAGCCAACTGTGAGGCTTCTAGCGCTGTGGGGAAACTTATTGCGCAGCGAACCCTGGCGAAGGGGATTCAACACGTCGTCTTCGATCGCGGTGGTAATCTCTATCATGGCCGCGTCCAGGCATTAGCCGATGCTGCCCGTGAAGCTGGGTTGCACTTCTAGGACTGAACCCAAAACCCATTGGATCATCAGAACTACTAACCGTACTGGTAAGAACTGGCAACAGAGGATTAGGACGAAGGAACCGTTATGGCAAAATCTCGTAAGGCAAGCCGCGCCCGCGAAAAGGAAACCGATTGGCAAGAACGGGTGGTGCAAATCCGCCGGGTTACCAAGGTGGTCAAGGGCGGTAAAAAGCTCAGTTTCCGAGCGATCGTCGTCGTCGGTAATGAACGCGGTCAAGTGGGCGTTGGAGTGGGCAAAGCCGCTGACGTGATTGGAGCCGTGCGCAAGGGCGTCGCCGATGGCAAGAAACATCTCATTGAAGTGCCGATCACTAAGTCCAGTTCCATCCCCCATCCGGTCAACGGCGAAGGGGGCGGGGCTGCTGTGCTGATTCGGCCTGCCGGTCCGGGTACCGGGGTTATTGCCGGGGGCGCTGTGCGGGTGGTCCTGGAACTGGCTGGGGTGAAGAATGCCCTCGCCAAACAATTGGGTTCGGACAATCCCCTCAATAACGCCAGAGCGGCTGTGTCGGCTTTGTCCTCCCTGCGAACTTTTGCCGAAGTGGCTGAAGAACGCGGGATTCCGATCGAGCAGCTTTACGCTTAGGTCCGGGCTGGAGAGGATCGTCCCAACTCCAGCCATTCGCCGTTACTCACTAACAAGGAATCAGGTCGCGAGATGAGACTCCAAGACGCCAAACCCCAAAAAGGGGCCAAACACCGCCGCCGTCGAGTCGGTCGGGGCATTGCTGCGGGTCAGGGGGCCAGTTGTGGCTTCGGGATGCGCGGCCAGAAGTCACGATCGGGTCGTGGTACTCGCCCCGGCTTCGAAGGGGGCCAACTGCCCCTGTACCGTCGGGTACCCAAGTTAAAGCATTTCCCCATTGTCAACCGCCGTGAGTACACTACGATTAACGTAAGTGCGCTGGCGTCGTTACCCGCTAATACGGAAGTCACCCTCGACTCGCTATTAGAGACCGGGATTGTCACCACCTCACGGGGGCCGCTCAAAATCCTGGGGGATGGAGACCTGAATGTGGCCCTTCAGGTGAAAGCCGCTGCCTTTACAGCGGGTGCCCGCAGCAAAATTGAAGCGGCTGGAGGCAGTTGTGAAGTGATTGAAGCGGTCGCCGCTGGTGCTGAATAGCCACGCAGTTCTGTCGGTAGAGGTATTCGCTCATGGTTGAAAGTCGCGATCGTGCACCGACAGCCCAAGAAACGTTTATGCAAATGGCCCAAGCAGCCGGTCTGCGTGGGCGTTTGTTGGTGACGATCGGGCTGTTGATTTTAGTCAGATTGGGGATCTATTTGCCGGTCCCTGGTATCGATCGGGAAGCCTTCCGGGAAGCCTTGGGCAATAACCCTGTGATTGGTTTTCTCGATATTTTCTCTGGGGGGGGCTTCCTCGCCCTAGGGATTTTTGCGTTGGGGATTCTGCCTTTTATTAATGCCTCGATTATTTTGCAATTATTAACGGCCGCGATTCCCGCCCTAGAAGACTTGCAGAAAAATGAAGGTGAAGCGGGGCGACGCAAGATTTCCCAAATTACCCGCTACGTGGCCCTGGGTTGGGCGATCTTCCAGAGTGCCGGGTTGGCCCTGTTAGTAAGTAACCTGGGTGCCGCTGCTAGCCCTGGCCCGATCTTTATTGTGCAAATGGTTCTAGCCTTAACGGCAGGGGCCATGTTTGTCATGTGGATCGGGGAACTGATTACCGAACGCGGGGTAGGTAATGGTGCGTCTCTGTTGATCTTCGTCAACATTGTTTCCACACTACCCAAGTCGCTTTCCGACACCTTTGCCCTGACCCAAAGTGGTGATAGCAACCTGGTTGGCGGGGTGATCATTCTTTTGCTGGTCTTCCTGGCCGTCATCGTTGGGATTGTCTTTGTCCAGGAAGGTACCCGCCGGATTCCGATTATTTCGGCCCGACGCCAGGTGGGACGGCGGCTATATCTGGAGAAAAGCAGCTATCTGCCCCTACGGCTGAACCAGGGCGGTGTGATGCCAATCATTTTTGCCTCGGCAGTGTTGGTTCTACCGGCATCCCTTGCCTCCTTCACCCGGAACGAGTTCATGGTACAACTGTCGGCCTACCTGAGTCCCAACGGGCCGGCCCCGTGGCTCTATGTTCTGTTCTATCTCGTCTTGATTCTCTTTTTTAGCTACTTCTATGCCTCGTTGATTATCAACCCGGAAGATCTGGCTAAGAACCTGAAGAAGATGGGATCGAGTATTCCCGGTATTCGTCCTGGCCAAAAGACCAGCGAGTATATTGAACGCATTCTGAATCGGCTGACCTTCCTGGGGGCAATTTTCCTGGGGGTGGTGGCGATCGTGCCGACGGCAGTGGAAAGTGCTACACGGGTGCGAACCTTCCAGGGCTTAGGGGCGACCTCACTGCTAATTCTGGTGGGGGTGGCGATCGACACCTCGAAGCAGATTCAAACCTATGTCATTTCCCAACGCTATGAAGGGATGGTGAAACAGTAGTGAAGCGTTTAGTGTTTTTGGGACCCCCCGGATCGGGTAAAGGGACTCAATCGGTGCGACTGGCCGATCGCTGCCAGATTCCCCATATTTCTACGGGTGATCTACTGCGGGCAGCAGTTGCCCAACAAACGGAACTCGGGATAAAAGCCAAAGCCTACATGGATCGCGGCGAGTTAGTTCCTGACGAGTTGGTCTTGGGGATGGTAGAAGCCCGACTCGCTGAACCGGACACGGCCTCTGGCTGGATTTTGGATGGGTTTCCCCGGAACCGATCGCAGGCCGCAGCCCTAGATGCGATGCTGCAACACTTGGGGCAAGCATGTGATCATGCCCTCAACTTGGAGGTCCCGGACACTGAACTGATCCAACGTCTCTTGTCACGGGGACGGCAGGACGACAATGAAGTGGTGATTCGTCGCCGCCTGGAAGTCTACCGGGAGCAAACCTTGCCCATGCTGGTGTTCTATGAAGGCCAGGGTAAGCTGGTGGCCATTAACGGTAACCAGAGTATGGATGCCGTGACCGCAGCCCTAGAACAGGCGATCGCGGCCTAGGCCGAGTCTCTTGTGGGATAGCCGTCCCGGCTGTCTTCGCCTCCCAAAAGACGAGGCAGGCAGGATGCCTACCCCACGGACGCAGTTATACTGATCGCGTTCCCATTAACCGCCACCTACAGCACAATCCTTGTATATATTTGCTAAGCTGAAGGATGCTAGGATACGTCTCGTGCTGATGTAGTTGGGGACGAAGGCAGTGTCTATAACCCCACAAAGGAGGTCGATTGGCTAAACAAGATCTAATTGAAATGGAAGGGACGGTAACCGAGTCCTTGCCGAACGCGATGTTCCGGGTGGACTTGGACAATGGCTTTAATGTCTTGGCCCATATTTCCGGTAAGATTCGGCGAAACTATATCAAAATCCTCCCCGGCGATCGCGTCAAAGTAGAATTAACCCCCTACGACTTGAGCAAAGGGCGGATTACCTATCGTCTCCGCAAGAAATAGCCGTCGCTCAGGGTGGCCAATCCGTCGATCGGTGAGTTGTGCAGCCTACACTTTAATGGGGGGGCTTCGAGCCTGACGGATGATTCTCAACACCGTGAGAGGTGATGATTGATCTAGAGCCTAGCAACCTGCCGTCAGGTTGTTGCCAACGGTCTTTATTTTTCTTTCTATGTAGTCAAGCCTTATAAAGTCTAGGCAACTGCCAAGAATGTCAACAGAATGGCTGTCATGTGGCCAAAATATTTGACAAAGTTTTCCGTAAGTTGCTACTGTAGTATGTTTGTAGAAGCGCCAGAGAAGGCATGAAAGTTCGAGCATCCGTCAAAAAAATCTGCGAAAAGTGTCGGATTATCCGCCGGCATGGTCGAGTCATGGTGATCTGCTCCAACCCGAAGCACAAGCAGCGGCAGGGCTAGCAGTGGCTATATGGGTTGCGCGTATGCGTTGGGCCTATGTCAGCTATTGTAACGGCTATGTCAAGTCTTGTTGGGGGCAGCAATGGCTAGCGTCATCGGACGCTAGGGTTGGGACACTGATCACTGCTTAGACCGAATCGAAAATCATTCCAATTATCAAATTTAGGGGGATAAACAGCGTGGCAAGAATTGCGGGTGTAGACCTCCCGCGTGATAAGCGGGTCGAAATTGGTTTGACGTACATCTACGGGATTGGCCTGACCCGATCGCAAAAGATTTTGGCTGCAACTGGGGTAAACCCAGACACCCGCGTCAAGGATCTGAGTGACGCTGAGGTGGCGGCCCTACGGGAAGCTGTGGAAACTGGCTACCAGGTGGAAGGGGATCTGCGGCGTCTAGAAAGCATGAACATCAAGCGATTGATGGACATTGGCACCTATCGGGGGCGTCGGCATCGGATGGGGTTGCCAGTGCGGGGGCAACGCACCCGGACCAATGCCCGCACCCGTCGAGGTGGGGTCCGTCGCACGGTGGCTGGGAAGCGCAAAGCAACGTCGAAGAAATAGTGCAAGGGACATCTGGGCAAGCCGCCTGCTCTGGCTCAGGGGCTGGTGCGAGGTAGCGATGCCTGGATATTTCTGCCTGGGTTTCAGCCCAGTGTGCAGTGACCGTCAGCACTCGTTGCTTGCAGGAGCCTTCAGTACAGGTTGTTCGGCACGCGTTTTCGGCACGAGCGTTTCAACGCAAGATGGCGAGACCATTTGATTTCAGGACAGTTTGATTGAGGTACTTCGGTACGACTGTTTTTAAGGTATAGAGGAAGCTAGAGAGGCGGCAATGGCGCGACAAACAGGTAAGCGGAGCGGGACCAAGAAGCAACGGCGCAACGTTCCCAATGGGGTAGTTCACATCCAATCAACGTTCAATAACACGATCGTTACGATTACCGATCCGATCGGGGAAGTGATTTCCTGGGCATCGGCGGGATCGAGCGGTTTTAAAGGGGCCAAAAAGGGCACCCCCTTTGCCGCCCAAACGGCTGCGGAAGGTGCGGCGCGGCGGGCAGCAGACCAAGGGATGCGCCAGGTTGAAGTCATGGTGAGTGGACCGGGGGCAGGCCGAGAAACCGCCATCCGGGCACTCCAAGGGGCAGGTCTAGAGATTACGCTGATTCGCGATGTGACCCCGATTCCTCACAACGGTTGCCGACCGCCCAAGCGTCGTCGGGTGTAGCAAAGCACCTAAGGTGTTGGCGGCTATTGCACAACCCAGTTGGGCAATCGTTTATGTTCAAGAGGATTTGGGAGGTTGGGCTGTGACTCAGTTTGAATGCAAGGTTGAGTCCAATGAGTATAACTACGGTAAGTTTGTCCTAGAACCCTTGGAGCGGGGGCAAGGAACGACTGTCGGCAATGCCCTGCGGCGCGTGTTGTTGTCAAACCTGGAAGGGGCAGCGGTGACGGCGGTGCGCATTGCTGGTGTCAACCACGAGTTTGCCACCATTCCAGGGGTACGGGAGGATGTGCTGGACATTCTCCTGAATATGAAAAAAGTCATCTTCCGCAACTATTCGCCCCAACCCCAGATTGGGCGTTTGCGGATTCACGGGCCAGCCACGGTCACGGCAGGGAGTTTCAGCGAGGAGTTACCCACCGACCTGGAGGTGATTAACACCGAGCAGTACATTGCCACCTTGGCAGCAGGGGCCACACTGGAAATGGAGTTCCGGGTTGAGCGCGGCCACGGGTATCGCACGGTCGATCGGATGCGGGATGAAACCACGGCGATCGACTTCCTCCAGATCGATGCGGTATTTATGCCCGTAACCCGTGTTAACTATAGCGTGGAGGCTATTCACAGTGGCCCTGGGATTGAACACGATCGCTTGATCCTGGAGGTGTGGACCAACGGCAGTTATACCCCGAAGGAAGCCCTCAGTCAGGCAGCCGAGATTCTCACTAATCTGTTTAGCCCGCTGAAGGACATCTCCTCCCAGGCCCCAGGACCAGATGAGACTAAACCGGGTGACGATCGTGAACACCAGATCCCGATTGAAGAGTTGCAATTGTCAGTCCGGGCCTATAACTGCCTGAAGCGGGCACAGATTAACTCCGTTGCAGATCTTCTCGACTACTCCCAGGAAGACCTGTTGGAGATCAAGAACTTTGGTCAGAAATCTGCCGAAGAAGTGATCCAAGCCCTCCAGGATCGCCTGGGGATTACCTTACCCCAAGAAAAGGCTCACAAGACGGGCTAGGCATTGAGGTGATAGATGATAGGTGATAGATGATAGATGACAGGGAACAGCTAATAGGTAACACGTGATAGGCGGGGACATTCTCCTTGATATCTAAAAACCTAAAGCCCATAACCTGCGCCCTAAAATCTAAAATCTAAAATCTAAAATCTAAAATCTAATTCCACACAAACTTGCCATCACTACTAGCTTAGGAATGAATCATGCGTCACGGTTGTCGAGTTCCCAAATTAGGTAAACCTGCCGATCAGCGGCGGGCAATGCTGCGTGCCCTGACCACGCAATTACTTCAACATGGTCGAATTGTCACGACCAAGGCCCGTGCTAAGGCGGTGCGTGCTGAGGCCGATCGCATTATTACGTTGGCGAAGGATGGGAGTCTGGCTGCTCGTCGGCAGGTGTTGGGCTACGTTTACGATAAGGATTTAGCTCACTCCCTATTTGCCCAGGTGGGCGATCGCTATGGCAATCGCCAGGGCGGCTACACCCGGATTCTGCGCACGGTGAATCGTCCGGGGGATAATGCCGAGATGGCAGTCCTGGAATTGGTTTAGGAATGTGCTGAGTTTGGAGTGCTGAGTTCTCAGTTGCTAGTTCAAAGCTCAACGCCAAACATTCAAACCTCGAACGCGAGTCCCCAACTTTCGCAAAAGCCAGAGCGACAACGCATGGCGCTGTTACTGCAATATGTGGGGACTCGTTTTCATGGTTGGCAGTGGCAACCGCAACACCGCACGGTTCAAGCAGAATTGGAGGCGGCGATCGCGGCGATCGTGGGTGAGCCAGTCCGGGTGACAGGAGCCGGTCGGACGGATACGGGGGTTCATGCCGCCGGTCAAGTCGCCCATTTTGAAGTGAGTTCACCGATCCCAGTGGCTCGGTGGCCAGGGGTAATTAATAGTCGGTTACCATCCGATATTGCGGTGACCGCCGCCACCGCCGTCGGACCGGACTGGCACGCGCGTTTTTCTGCCACCTGGCGACGCTATCGCTACACCCTCTATACCGGGAGTCGGCCTAATTTATTTGTCCGACCCTTTACCTGGCATTACTACTATGAACCGCTGGATGTGGTAGCGATGCGGGCAGCCCTGGAACCCTTATTGGGGCATCACCACTTGTCCGCCTTTCACCGGGCCAATTCCAGCCGGGATCATTCCTGGGTTGAGGTACAAGCCGTCATCTGCCAAGAGCGGGGGCCGTTCATTGAAATTGAAGTGCAGGCGAATGCCTTCCTGTATGGGATGATGCGGTTATTGGTGGGGTTGTTGGTGCAGGTGGGGCGCGGCCAACGATCGCCGGATGAGTTCACTCAGCTTTGGACGCTGGAACAACGTGACCGGGTGAAATATGCGGCTCCCCCCCAGGGATTGTGTTTATTAGGGGTCGGTTATCCGGATGCGCTATTCGCCACGGTGCGGCAAAACAATAGTCAACCCCATTTTTATCTGGATTGATCGTGCCCTCTTTGGCCTATCGCCACCAGTGTCATTGCCACATCACAGTGGTGATCGTGCCAGTCGGGCCGTTTCCGATCGCCGTCCAGACAACACTCAGAAGGTGCCTGCCCCCGGCATTCCGCTCCGACCAGGGCAGCACCAGCCGATTTTGCGCCATTGAAAATGCCGTCGTGTGCGCTAGTACTCTGTCAGCCATAAATTGATGGGTTGCCGATCAGCTCCAACCCCCTTCGACAAGCTCAGGGTGACCGGGGGCCTTTTGGGCTGAGCCTGTCGAGAGCCTCTCACCTCAAGCTTGACAAAACACTAGGCTGACAGCGTTGTTTAGGCGACTGAAGAACACGGGCCTTCGAGGCTATACTGCGACTGGATTGGGGAGAATTCGATGGCGATCGAAATTGAGCGCAAGTTTCTGGTCCAGAGCGACGCATGGCGATCGCTGGCGGTGGGGATTTTGTATCGTCAGGGCTATATCAGCCGGGGCAATGGGCGAACGGTGCGGGTACGGCAAGCGGGCGATCGGGCCTACTTAACGATTAAGGGGGCGACGATCGGGTTGTCTCGGTCTGAATTTGAATACGAAATCCCTATGGACGATGCCGAGATCATGCTCACGACCCTGTGCGATCGGCCCTTGATTGAAAAAAAGCGCTATCGAATTGCAATCGGGGATTTGGTCTGGGAGGTCGATGAATTTTTGGGTGAAAACGAGGGCTTGGTTGTGGCCGAAGTGGAATTACAAGAGGCCAATCAAACCCTTACCTTGCCTGCCTGGATTGGCACAGAAGTTTCGGGTGATCCGCGTTATTTCAACTCCAACCTGGTTGCCCATCCATTCACACACTGGTAGGGGCAACCCTCATCCCGGAGAGGCCCCTCCCCCTTCAGGTGTTGGTACCGGGTAAGGAGGGTAGGGAAACAATGGTTCCTGGCCCCTTACCATTACTCGCGATCGGTTCGACCTCTTCGCGCAGCAAGATTTCACGGATCAGACGGGCGATCGCCCGTTGGGCCAGACCCGACATGACCTGTTGGCCCATTTCCTGGACTTCGGGGCGGAACAGTAACCCGGCCAGGGCGGGCAGCTTTTGCAGCGGATCGAAGCCTGGGGTTTCCTGAAGAATGGCGAAAATGCGCTGGGCTTGCTCTAGCCCTTGGGAGGGCTGGGGCGGTTGGTGGCTGTTGTCGCGGGGGTCGGGACGACCAAACCATTGTTGAGTGATCGTTTGCACGGTTTTCACCGAGAAGGCGTCTAATTGCTGCACCAATTCCTCGGTAATGCGGTGACGGATCAGCGATCCCCGTTCGGAAAAGAGAAACTCGATCGCCTGATCAAAGGCTTGGTCAAAATCATAGTCGGTGCTGCCACGGGCATTGCGTAAAAGATTTTCTAACCGGTTCCAACGGAAACCGTCATCCCGAAAGAGCAAATCACGTAAAGAAGCCCGTAATTCCGGCGCGGGATCGGTGAGTAAGCGTTTGGCAATATAGGGATAGGCTTTACTCAATACCTTAAAATTCGGATCAACATTGATCGCAATGCCTTCCAGGGTGACGAGCGATCGGATAATCAACGCATAGTAGGCAGGTACCTTAAAAGGATACTCGTACATCAATTCCGACAATTGATCAGTAATGCTCTTAAAGTTCAAATCCGCAACACTGGCACCTAAGGCATCACTAAAGACATTAGCAAGGGCCGGAACGATCGGGCGGAGGTCGGTTTCCGGGTCAAGAAATTCCAGCTTCACATAGTCTTCCACTAACCGTTCAAAATCCCGGTTAACCATGTGAACTACGGCTTCAATCAAGCCATACCGTTGATAGGGTTTCACCTCCGACATCATGCCAAAGTCAAGATAAGCCAATTTGCCATTGGGCATTGCCATGAGATTGCCAGGGTGGGGATCAGCGTGGAAAAAGCCGTGTTCTAATAATTGTCGTAGGGAACACTGAACACCCACTTCAATAAGTTCAGTCGCATTAATGCCTTGCTGACTGAGTTCCTCTAATTTGGTTAACTTGGTGCCAGCAATCCACTCCATTGTTAGCACCCGGCGGCGGGTATATTGCCAATAGATGCGGGGAACATAAATGCCTGGTAGGTGTCCGTAGAGCTTCGCAAAGCGTTCGGCGTTGCGCCCTTCGTGGGCATAGTCCATTTCCTCAAAAATGCGAGCGCCAAACTCGTCCATGATGGCAACGAGATTACTGCGCAATTTCAGACGCTTCTGCCCCCAACTGGCCAATCGTCGCAAGATATAGAGATCCAGGGTAATCCCTTCGGCCAACCCAGGTCGTTGCACCTTAACGGCAACAATTTCTCCGGTATGCAATTGGCCTTTATAGACTTGCCCTAGGGACGCGGCTGAGACCGGCTCAGGCGTGAGTTTGGCATAGATATCCAGGGGTTTTCCTCCCAACTCTTCCTCGATAAAGCGATAGGCAACTTCGTTGGGGAAAGGCGGCAATTGATCTTGCAGTTGGGCCAGTTCTTCTAAATATAACGGTGGCACGAGGTCGGGGCGCGTCGATAGGGCTTGGCCTACCTTAATAAAGGCGGGTCCCAGACGGGTCAGAGTTTCCCGTAATTGAATGGCTCGTTGGTGTTGATGCAGATGAACCTTGCCCCGACGGCGATCCCACCACAAACCTAGGAAAAACCACACAAGGGGGGTAAAAATGCCCAGGAGTCGCCCGATGGCTTGCAGGGGACGCCGATCGTAGTAGCGGGTGATCGTGATCGGGTCATAGCGCAAATCTTTTGCCAGGGTGGCTGGATCAGCATCGTCGGGAATCAATGGCTCCTCTGGTTCGGGGACGGTTTCACTCTCGACGGTGACGATCGTCAAGTTGCGGGGGGCGTTGGTTAGGGGGCGATCGCTCACCGAACTGTGAATCTGTGTCTTGGACTGTACACCCGCCTCGGTTTTCATGCGCTTAACCCAGTAGCAATAGTGTAAATCATTGTAACAACGGGAGCTGATCGGGCGCAGGGACTACACCCCCAGGAGATGGCGATTACCAACTCCTGGGGGCAATGGCGCAAGGTGTCCGCCTGGTTGACTGAC
>JBBILC010000049.1:13735-31104 GCA_037445115.1 Coleofasciculaceae cyanobacterium bin_20 | reverse complement strand
GAATTGGTCATCGACGGCTCTTGTCTGCCCCTGAGAACGCCGAGACGGCAATCCCCGAATTGGTCATCGACGGCTCTTGTCTGCCCCTGAGAACGCCGAGACGGCAATCCCCGAATTGGTCATCGACGGCTCTTGTCTGCCCCTGAGAACGCCGAGACGGCAATCCCACGTTCACTCTACGATCGACTGACCCTCGACAGCCACCGTCCCACCCCTTATTGTTAGGCTGGAGCAAACATGAGTGGGGTAGACAGTCGGCGTGTTCCAGCTTCTTCAGCGTCATCGGATACTACACTTCATCGGGTTAGCCATCCTCAGCGGCCTCTTGGCGATCGTTCTTTGGCACCTTGTCCCTCGACCAACTCTGCCACCGCGTCCCTCTAGTTATGCCCTGAGTTTGGCGGCTCCCTTCAACCGCCCCAACTTTTTCCCACTGGCCCAGGATCTGGGTCCTCCCTACTACCGACCGACGGGTGAATGGGTGGGCCGGTTAATCTTGCCCAGCCCAGACCAGCACCGCCACGCTCAGGTTAACGATTGGGTTTGGGTGGAACTGTACCAGGTTCCGGAATCGGCTCAGGATCTTCAGGGCAAAACCGTGCGCTTGCAATGGGTGGCGCGTCCCGGTCCCCAGGTCTACCGACAAGCCGTCACGACGGATGTGGAATTGACCGCCGCCGCCGATCGCAGTGCCCGTTTAGGCAACGTGGTGCCAACGCGCCTGAATGGTCGCCGTCAAGTGGGTCCCCTCCAATCCCTGGCGGGTGCCCGTCCCAATGATGACGTGATCGTTAGTCTCGCAAATCTAACCGTGCGACGGAGTGGTTCTGTTGGGGAAGTCATCCTGGAAACGGAACGGGAGCCAACCCTGGTGACAGGGCGCTTTTATGCGCTGGTGAAGATCCTTGACCCCGTCGAGCAGCCCAATCATCCCCCGCCCAACGATTGCCCCACTCTGCCCACCTGTGGGAGTGAAATTTTCCGTGTCCGCCACTACAACCCAGCCTCGCAAGACTTTGACGGCCCCGAAGGCTATGTGCGGATTCCCCAGCAACCGCGCGATCGCAGCGATCGTTTCCTGTCTACCCCCAACCAATTGGCAGAATCACCCCTAGGGGAAGCCGGGTGGTATATCTATGGTGCCCGCGATGCCCAGGGTCTTTTTACAGTTGAGGCATTGCGACCGCGATCGTTGTTTCGCCTACACCCCGATCAGGTCTTAGTCGGACAACGGGCAGGGTTGCAATACATCCAGCGGGGCAATTGGCAGGATACCCCCCAGCGCAAGGGCACAGCCCAGTCGGTGTTGATCAGTTCCCAGGCTGAGCCACCAGCGGCGGCGATCGCCCGTTGGCAGGAAGGGGACAAGGCCCTCGTCATCCATAGCTTTGGCGGCATTGGCGGTCTCCAAGGTGAACCAACACCAGGGGCAACGGTCACGGGGCATTTTTCCTTTGGTCTGGCTGAGGTCATCCGTGATCCGTTTACCCAGGAACTTCAGTTCGCGATCACCTACCAGCAGGTCTATGCCCATAACCCCAACGGCATCATTGCCGCAACCCACACCTGGGAGAACTACATGGGCAACCTCCAGCGGGGCTGGTTGGGTAGCCGTCCGGTGGCCGATATTGTGGTCAAGCTGGCAGCCATGAATCACCCCATTGTCATTAACGACACCTCCCTATCACTGTTGCGGGAACTGTTGATCCAGGCCCAGGTGATGATGGCCCGCTATCGCACGGGGGATGGCACTGGCGTGGCAGCCGTGACCCCAGCGACCTCCTGTGTGCAGGACTCTAGCCAAGCCCTGTTTATTGCCCTAGCCCGTTTGCAGCACCAGGTGGAAAGCGATCCGACGCTGCTCCAATGGTTGGCGGCCCATCCGGATGCCCCAGCCACCCAGGAATTTCAGCAGTTGGTCCGCCTTGGCCGTGCCCTAGTTGAAAAGCTGGCTCCCTATGGCACCGTTCGGCCCGACTGGCGACAAAATGCCGAGACCCTGGCGGGGGTCAATGCCCGCAATGGGTTTGTGAGTGATAGCCGTTTGGTTATGGGGTTGCTCAGTTGGCAGTCAATGATGCCACGGCGGGCACAGGATGAGATCAGTCGCCTGCTCCTGGAGCAAGGGGCAGACCTATGGTTTTTGCGGCCCAACCAGGTCAGTGGCTGGGACCCCAATATTGAGCCGATCGCGCCCACGCTGCTCTTTGGTCAGCTTCCCTGGCTGGGTACGGCTCTGGATCGGCTGACCCAAGCTTGGATTCGTCCCCTCACGCCACAAACCTGGACGATCGCGGCGGTGGGGTTGTTGCTGTATAGCGCGATCGCGTTGCCGGTGGGGTGGCGATCGGGGTTCCTCAGGCGGCAACCCGTACCGTTTACCGTGCGGGGATGGTTACTGCGGGCGATCGGTCTCTTTTTTCTACCCAGCTTGGGGGAGGAAATCCTGTTCCGCATTGGTTTAATTCCCCATGTCACAGAAGGGGTGCCCATCCTCTCCTGGTTAGCGTGGGCAGCGCTCAGTTTGGGATTGTTTGTTGCCTATCATCCGTTAGCCGCTTGCTCCACCTATAAAGCAGGTTATCCCACCTTTTTTGATCCGATCTTTTTAAGCCTGACAACTCTATTGGGTATCGTTTGTACCGCTGCCTATGGCTTAACCGGATCACTCTGGCCACCGGTATTCATTCACTGGCTGGTGGTGATGGTCTGGATTTTGGGCTTAGGGGGAGCACAGCAGTTAATGGGAGGTACAGGGGAAGGCGCGCTCGTCCGCAGATCGCGGCCACGTGCCCTGATGGAGGGGGACTGATCTGATTGCAAAAACCTGCTAGGCTAGCCTTTATGAAAGCAGAAAAGCCACTCGGTTTAGTTGTTCAAGGTTCCCTAAGTCAGGGATTAGAAGTCCGACTTCATGCCGACGTTTCCGTAGAAGATGTGCGGGTAGGCAAATTTTTAGTCGTCCAGGGGACGCGATCGCGCTTCTTTTGCCTGATGACTGATGTCGCTCTGGGTACCACAAGCCAACGCATTCTAGCCAATCCCCCCGACCCTAACAATAACTTCCTGCGGGAAGTCCTCGCCGGGAGCAGCACCTACGGCACGATTAATTTGGCCCCTATGCTGATGCTCTCAAATACGGTGGCCACAGATGCCGCTATTGAAGCTGTAATCGCCCCTCAAAAAGCCAAAAGATCGACGAAAAAAGAGCAGGCTACCCTTGCCGCCTATGCTGCCCAAACCAGCGTTGAAGTCGAGTTAATGCCTGTTAAAACCATCCCCAATCACTTCAGTCAGGTCTTCGAGGCCAGCGAACGGGATTTTCGCATTGTCTTTGGCTGGGAGGATGATCCCTATCGCCGGAATTTCGCGATCGGGAAACCGATCGATATGGACGTGCCGGTGTGTTTAGATCTCGATCGCTTTGTTGAACGGAGCAATGGCGTCTTCGGTAAATCCGGAACCGGCAAATCCTTTTTAACGCGCTTGTTACTATCGGGAATTATCCGCAAGCAAGCAGCAGTCAATCTGATTTTTGACATGCACTCTGAATACGGCTGGGAAGCGGCTAGCGAAGGCAAACAGTTCAGTACCGTTAAAGGCTTACGGCAACTTTTCCCCGGTCAGGTACAAATCTACACCCTTGATCCCGATTCTACCCAGCGGCGCGGTGTCCGGGATGCTCAAGAATTGTATATTAGCTATGACCAGTTTGAAGTCGAAGATTTGATGCTGGTCCGGGATGAACTCAACCTCTCGGAAGCCAGCTTAGAAAATGCCATTATTCTGCGCAATGAGTTTGGGAAAACCTGGATCACTCGCTTACTTGCCATGACCAATGGGGAAATTCAGGAGTTTTGCGAAACCAAGATGGGCAGCAAGTCTTCAATTATGGCGCTACAACGCAAACTCAATCGTTTAGATGATTTGAAATATATTCGTAATACCAGTACCCAAAACTATATTGGTCAAATTTTAGAAAGTTTGGAAGCGGGGAAGCATGTCGTCATCGAGTTTGGTTCCCAGTCCAATATGCTCTCCTATATGCTGGCCACCAATGTGATTGCTCGCCGCATTCACCATGCCTATGTGCGTAAAAGTGAGCGGTTTCTGCAAACTAAAAATCCCAGCGATCGCCCACGTCAATTGGTGATCACGATCGAAGAGGCCCATCGATTTCTGGACTCCGCCACCGTCCGCCAAACCATTTTCGGCACGATCGCCCGTGAGATGCGCAAGTATTTCGTGACACTACTGGTGGTCGATCAGCGGCCATCGGGCATTGATGCCGAGGTCATGTCCCAGGTGGGGACGCGGATTACGGCCCTCTTGAACGACGAAAAGGATATCGAGGCGATTTTTACCGGGGTGTCGGGGGGGCAAAATCTGCGATCGGTCCTGGCCAAGCTAGACTCCAAGCAGCAAGCCCTTGTCCTGGGTCATGCGGTGCCCATGCCCGTGGTGGTGCAAACCCGTCCCTACGATGAAACCTTTTATGCGGAAATTGGCGATGTGCCCTGGGAGGAGATGCCGACAACAGCGGTGTTGAAGGCAGCGGAGTCGGCAAAGGCTGATTTAGGATTTTAATCGTTCGGATGAGGGAGTAAGAACCGAACATCGGGCTAGGGGATGGAATGTGTAAGGTGTTGGGGCGATCGCGATCGGCTGAATTCCGTATTTTTTCGGTGAGGTAAGCCACCCATTCAACTCACTTTTATCTTGAGGCTAACCTGCGTATGATAGATACTCAAGAGCTAATTCATTGCGTTGAATTCATGGATTAGTCTCACTATTGATTTCAGGTTTCAACCTACAATGGACGACGACAGTTCAGACCCGTTTGGACGTTTGTCAACTGACGAGATTCTTGAAAAACTAACCAGAATTATTCAGAATCTAGGTAATCCCTGGATCAGTTGGGAAAGGGTGGAGCAACAATTCTTCTTAGAAGTTGGCGCATCTCTTGAAGACTGCTTGGGTTCGCAATGCAATCCTAGAGCTATTAAGCGATTTCTGCGGGAAAGTCGGCTATTTTCTATCTATGAGAAGCCAGATTTCACTGATTTTCACATTGCCTTGATGCGAGATACTATACCGTATCCTTCACCCATCTCACCCCAAAAATCATCATCCTATCGAGTCAAGCGGCGCTGGAAGGTTGACTACCACATTGCAAAAATGATCCGAACAGAATTTGGTCAATCACATACCCATCCTCCTGCTTCTAAAGATCAATCAAACACTCGACCTATCCCCAAGCTTCGGCAGAGAGATGTTTCCTTCCTCCAAGATTTGCCATCTCAGATTGACTCAAAAAGCGATTTGGAACGGGCATTAGTCATGCTCATTCGGTATTTAGCTAGAGGTAGCAAAGATCAGGGTATTTCCATTGATCAATTATCTCGATATTTCCTGGCCAACTACAAAACTCCCATTCGATCAATTGTAAGGCAATACTGTCCTAGCTCTCGTCTAGTAAACTTACTAGAAACAATACCACAATTTCGGATAGAGGGATTAGGATCAGATTTGCGAATTTTCCTGACAGATGCGGTTGATGATCTTGATAAAGGGACTTCTCCTTAGAGGAGATCATATTAACTCCAAGACCAACTGTAGGGGCGGGTCGCACCAAAATTTTTGGATAAAGGCATAAATTTCAATAGACCCGCCCATCCCTTAGAGCTATACATTTTTGACATCTAAGAGGATAGGTTCATACAGGTTATCGTCTCTACCCAGGATTTCTGACGCAACCTGCCCCTACAAAATCGATGTTTCTAGCATTAGCGCATTCCCCCCGATCGCAGCGTACTAATAATCACCCACAGGCCCAAAATACTGGCCACGGCAAAGAAGATATTGGTAATCAATTGCAACTGGGGGGTTTGCTGACCACTGGAAATAAATGCGGCCCCCATAATCAATGATCCTAGAATCAAACTAAAGGACAGACGACTCGCGGCATCATCGATCGTGCGTCGCAACCCATCCAACCCCTGGATCATCATATTTACTTGCAACGTTTGGGAACTGAGGCGACTGAGCAGAAAGCCAAACTGGCGTGGCGACTCCAGCGATAACCCCTTTAACTCCAAGGCACTGCGTAGCAAGGCCATATTCGATCCCCGCAACTGCTGCCAGATCATATCCGGCAAAAGGGGCTTCATTTCCGCTAATAAATTCAAATCGGGATTAAACAATAACCCCGTTCCCTCTAAATTGGTCACCGATTTTGATAGTAAGCCAATATTACTCGGAAAGGCTAAATTATTGCGTCGCGCTGCCTGGAGAACCGCATTCAAGGCTTCCCCCATATCGACATTTTCCAGGCGTAAGTTGTAATACCGCCGCAATAAGCGATCGTACTCTTCCTGTAATTGTTTCAGATTAATGGGTACTGATGGATCAAGGGGGGACGTAATTTGAGTCGTCAGTTGCGTACACCGCTCCGAATCCACCTCCACGATCGCTAACATTAACTCCACCAGCAGCGACTTCAAACGCGGGTCCATGCTGCCCATCATGCCACAATCCAGCACCGCCACCCGACCATCCTTGAGATAAAACAAATTACCAGGATGGGGATCGGCATGAAAGAAACCATCCACTAAATATTGTTGAATAAAGGCGCGAAACACTAAACTTGTAATCGCATCCCGTTCCGCCTTAACACTGCCTCCATAGTCCTTTCCCGTCAATTCCGCTTGCAAAATCGGCACTCCGTCTAAATATTCCATCACCAAGACTTGACTACTAGAATATTCCGAGAAAATCGCGGGAATACAAATTTTTTTCGGGTCAAACCAACTGGCCTTGGCTAGATTCTGTCGCAACTGATCCGTATACATCGCCTCCTGGGTAAAGTCCAACTCATTCGTCAGCGCCAGATTGAATTCCTCCACCAAACTAGCTACCCCATAGCGTCGCCCAAAATCCGTCCCACTCAGGCGATCGGCCAACTGCTGCAACACCGCCATATCACTCGCAACCACCTGATCAATCCCCGGTCGCTGCACCTTGAGAACTACCTGTTGCCCATTCTTGAGCACCGCTTTATGGGTTTGGGCGATCGAGCCAGCCGCCAGCGGTTGGGGATCAATTTCAGTGAAGATTTCTGTGGGCGATTGGGGTAAATACTGGCGAATTTGCCGCTCCATTTGTGCCCAACTAACCGGCGGCACCTCCGATTGTAAGCGACTCAATGCCGTCACATAGGCAGGACTTAATAAATCCGGTCGGGTACTCAAGAGTTGACCCAGTTTCACATAAACGGGACCCAACTCCACCAGAATTTGGCAGAGTAACTCCGGTGGTGGGATCGTTTCCTGATCCGCCTTACCGACCGTGAGCAACTGCTGCATATACAGCCATCCATTGCGGGCCAATACCTGGATAATTTCCCGCTCACGGCCACCGGGAAAATTAAAGACTGTAGGAAAACCTCGATCGTTAGTCGCATTAGATGTCATATTAGATGCCGTATTAGACATAGAATTCAACTCCGAATAGCCAGATGTAGAAGAATTCGAGGTCGATCGCGTTACCATACCCTTGCCATTGAAATAACATCACCAGACGATTGGCTTATTCGTAGTATATCGAATGAAATTACGCGGGATTAGCTAGAGTAGGAGACTGGCGCGATCGCATAACGTACTCTTCCTTCGTATCTTCGTGTATTTGTTGTTCATAAATCAGCTTAGCCCGTAGCCTACAATAGCTTAAATATACTTGAGAATATTAGGCCCACAGCCAAGCAAGGTTGAGTGTAAAAACAGGAAGAACTGGCTCACAAAAGAGGGTATCAAGAGCAAAGAGAATTTCTGGCGATGCTTGGGGACGGTAAATTTCAGCTTGGCGATCGCGGGGATTCAGCAACCAGCCTAACCGCAGGCCACTATTGAGATATTCCTGCATCTTCGCTCGAACTATCGGCAGACTATCACTAGGGGAAACAAACTCTAAAACAAAGTCTGGACAAAGCGACGGAAATTTACGCTTTTGTGCGGGGGGCAGCGCATCCCAACGGGACTGTTCAACCCAAGCCAAATCGGGAGAGCGATCGCCCCCATCCGGTAATTTGAAGCAGGTGGAAGAGTCAAAGACAAATCCCAATTTTGTTTGCCGGTTCCAGATGACAAAATAAGCAGCCAGTTCCGCATTATTTCGACCCGTTTCGCCACCAGTGGGGGATATAATCACCAATTCTCCAGCAGGGGTTCGTTCAAATTTGATCTCAGGATTAGCCGCACATAATTGCTCGAACTGGATATCATCGAGGTGAGTAATCGGACTGAGATCAAGGGTGTAGGTATTCATGGTGATTGGGGAAAAGGGTTATGAAAGGGTAGTCACGATGCGTTTAAGAATTTTCAGAATACACAGTAGGTTATTTTGATCATTCGAGAGCAGGGTGAACTTATGGGAAGGGTGAACTTATGGGAATCGTATGACACTAGCCAGTTGCACCAAAGGCTTTTAATAATTGCACCACTTCCTCATGGCCATTAAATTCTGCCAACTTCAACGCCGTATAACCCAATTGATTGCGCAACACCACATTGGCCTTAGCCGCCAACAGTTTTTTGACAACCGCCGCGTGCCCCCGATGTGCCCCCCACATCAAGGCCGTGGCCCCCGCCTCATCCTGAAGGTTGGGATCAGCCCCGTGGGCCAAGAGCAACGCGACCATCTCCTCATCCCCCAGATCCGCCACCTGCATCAGCAAGGTTTTTCCCTGCTTGAGGCGCAGGTTGGGATCAGCCCCATGCGCCAGCAGCAGTTTGACTAAATCCGGATAGCCCTGCATCGCCACGATCGCCAACACCGACTCATCCAGATTGCGATCGTTCGCATTAGCCCCTCGACTCAACAACAACGTCATCGCCGCCCGGTGCGCCTGGACAGCCGCCAAAAGCAACGGCGTATCGCCCAAATAATTACGGCAATGGATCGGTGCCCCCCGATTCAAGAGCACTTCCAGACTTGCCGTTTGTCCCTCCAATGCCGCCAAATGCAACGCCGTTTCCCCCTCCTCATCAGCAGCATGGGGATCAGCCCCCGCCGCCAAGAGCAGGCGCACACAATCTAAGTTCCCCATCTCCACCGCCAGATTGAGGGGTAATCCCTGGGCACTCAATTGGTTCGGGTCTGCCCCCGCTGCCAGGAGTAATGAGACAACTGCCGTATGGCCCTTGGCGATCGCCAGATTCAGGGGCGTATCCCCCTGTTTATCCCAACCATTGACCTTGGCCCCTGCCGCCACGAGAAGCTGCACCGACGCCGCATCCCCCCGCAACGCCGCCACCATTACCGCCGTACTCCCATCCTGGCTCTGAACATTCACCTCAGCCCCCTTATCCAGCAACAACTGCACCATCTGGGGCTGGTAATTCGCAGCAGCCAGCATCAGGGCCGTCAAGCCAAAGGTCGATCGCACCTGGTTGACCTCCGCGCCGGCAGCAATCAAGGTCTGTGCCACGGCTAAATTTCCCTGCTGAGCCGCAAACATAAGGGGCGTAGTGCCCTTCTGATCGATGGCGTTGACCGGCACCCCCGCTGCCACACAAGCCCGCACACGGCTCAAATTCTCCTGTTTGACCGCATCAAATAGGGCGGATGTGTCCACCTGGTTCAGGTCGCGATCGCACATGGGGACAATACCTCCCCCTCAGCAAAATTGGGCTAGCCCATCCAGCTTAACCCAGACTGATTTCCCTCCCGGCCTTGAGTTAAATCTTGTGACAATTCCTCGTAAAGAAACGTAAAGGGGGGATCAGCCTGTGGAAAACCCCCAATTTTCTGTGGAAAACCCTGGGGAAAACCCTGGGGAAAACGGGACAAAGTTGTGGGAAACTTGCCTAAGTATAAATACGCTGTGGAAAAGTCGCTGAGTTTTCCACAGTTTTTCCACAGGCTCAGATCACCTGTAATATTGACAGCATAAGGGGTTCAAATTTTTATCCACAGTTTCCACAGGCCCTACTACTACTAAATTAATTTTTTAAAAAACAGAAGGAATCGTTTAAACGCACATGAGACAAATTGAAACGGAACAAAGTTTGGATTGAACGAAACGGGGATGCTAGGATCTCAGTCCAGTTCTCTCTAGCGAAGCAACCCGATCGCACAAATACCGACTAAACGACGACTAAACATTCCGCCCGCCCCTGCTGCGTGTTTTCCCCAATTTCCCCAGCCTTTTCCCCAGTCCTTTTCGCCAATTTCCTTGCCCTCAACGTCTTGAACTAGGCAGAGTCCCCATGAAACTGGTTTGTTCTCAAAGTGACCTCAGCACCCATTTGTCCCTGGTGAGTCGAGCGGTGCCCTCGCGGCCTACCCATCCGGTGTTGGCGAATGTGCTGTTGGCGGCGGATGCTGCAACCCAGCGGGTGAGCTTGACCGCCTTTGACCTGAGCTTAGGGATTCAGACGAGTTTTGCGGCCCAGGTTGAAGCTCCAGGGGAAATTACGCTGCCCGCCCGGTTGTTGGGCGATATTGTGTCGCGCTTGCCTGCTGATAGTGAAATTGCCTTGGCGATTGACAGTGATCAGCCCACGACCGCTCGGCTGTCCTCTCGGTTTGGTCACTATGAGGTGCGGGGCTTGGGGGCGGAGGATTTCCCTGAGTTGCCACTGATGCAGACGGCGGAGCCAGTGAAGTTGCCCGCTGAGTCGTTGGTGCAGGGGTTGCAAGGATCGCTCTTCGCTGCGAGTGCGGATGAGACGAAGCAGGTGTTAACGGGTGTCCATTTGAAGGTTTTGCAGGATGGCCTAGAATTTGCGGCGACGGATGGGCACCGGCTGGCGGTGGTGGAGACGGAAAATCCCCCTGAGGATGCGGCGGATGATAAGCCCCCCGTGGATGAGTTTGCAGTGACGGTTCCGGCCAAGGCGCTCCGGGATTTGGAGCGGATGATTGGGACAAGTAACGCGGGGGAACCGATCGCGCTGTATTTTGATCAGGGTCAGACGGTGTTCCAGTGGGGGGATCAGTACCTCACGACGCGGACGCTGGAAGGTCAGTATCCCAACTATCGTCAGTTGATTCCCCAGCAGTTTAATCGCCAGATTACGGTGGAGCGGAAGCTGTTGGCGGGAGCGTTGGAGCGAATCGCGGTGTTGGCGGACCAGAAGAACAATGTGGTGAAGGTGACGATCGACAGTACGAATCAGGCGATTACGCTGTCGGTGGAAGCACCGGATGTGGGCAGTGGGGAGGAGAAGATCCCGGCCCAGGTGTTAGGGGACGATCTGGAAATCGCGTTCAATGTGAAATATTTGCAGGATGCGCTAAAGGCGCTGCCCTCGACGGAAATCCAACTCCAGTGCAACCAAGCCACCAGTCCCGCGATCGTGACGCCTCTGGGGGCATTGAAAATGACCTATCTGGTGATGCCGGTGCAGATTCGATCGTAGAGCAACGCGTTAATGGGTACGATTAACCAGGTTTGGGCAGGGATGGATTAGGCAATACTGCCCCGCTTGCGGGTTTCCTTGTAGGACGTTCCTATGTTGCGCAGGCCCGCCCGAATCATTTCTTGCTCCAGCAGGGCAAAGAACCGGCTACGATCGCCCCCCCGCACCACGGCCTGATTGTGGGCTTCTGCCAAGGCGACGGGATAACCATAGCCCTTTTGCACTTGAGCCAGGGTCAAGCTCAGCGCCCTCTCCAGGAGTTCTGGGTCCTCTGCAACCCAGGCGGGGCACTCAATCCGGGCGATTTCAGTGCCGACGTGGACATAACAAAAGTAAATGCTTTGATCGCCATACTGCTCCAGAATGCGGGCGGAACTGCGCCACAGGGGGCCGCGATGTCCTGGGGCTAGTCGGGCGGCCCAGAGGGCGGTGTCCCGGAGAGGGTCGAAACAATGGCAGGGGGGTTGTTGAGACAGGGGGAGGGAAAGTTGGCGATTGGCGGTTCGATCGCTGCGGGTACGGGTGGTCGATGATGGCTCGACTTCCCGGTAACAGTGTTGGAAACAGTCGGGGGTGGGATAGGGGCAAGCTTGGAGGCGTAGAAAATTGCTACTTTCGCCACTGCGGGCAGCACTGAGGTAGCCAATCAAGGGGACTCGTCGTTGTCGCAATTGTGCCCAGGCCCGCAGGAGGGGGGGCAAAATCAGGGCACGGGCTTCTGTGGGTAGCGGCTCCAGGAACCAGTAGATCAGGGAACCATCCACCATTGCGAGCAAGGGGGGGGGCACCTCAGGGGGAGGATTTGGGCTATCTGGTTTGGCGTCACGATCGCGGCTCTCTGCGGTTGCGGTTGCGGTCAAGGCCATTGCCAACTCCGCCAGTACAGTCACTTCGGACACTGTGCGCCGATGGCCCATCCATTCCTCGGTGCGAATGCCCCACTGGCGGGACAGGTACAAATCCTCGGCTCGGTAAAACACCTCCGGTAGGCTATCGAGCAACGGCTGGCGGTTTTGGCCGTAGTGCAATACGACCCGGCCAATGTTGAGTAAATAGCAGTAGGCGATTTCGTGGTGGCTGGGGGCAATCTGGGAGCCGTCAGTGGCGATCACGGTATAGCGAGGGGGCGGGGACTGGATTTCCACCTGGGTCGTTAACGGCTCGACGGGCACGGCGGCGGTGAAGGCAAGGCGATCGCGCCATTCCTGATGGGTTTGCACCAGTTCGGCTTGGCGATCGCTGGCCTGTTGCAAGAATTGCAGCGCTAAATCCAGGCGTTTCTGGGCAGCGGTGGCCTCCTGGGACAGGTGTTGGCTGAGGCCCTGGAGTTGTTGCGCCAGTTTGGTGAGGTCAAGCATGGCCGGGAAAACATAACAAATGTGGGGGCACGCTGTAGGGGCAGGTTGCAGTTAGATGTTGCCTGGAGATAGACAGACTGGGTGAACCTGCCCCCTGGGATTGGGCACATTGACATTGGGGATATCCAAGGTGGCCGCCAACCTGGACTGGGCTGGCCGATCACGGTTGTCAGTCTATGGGGTAGGTTTGGGCACGACCCGCTCCTACGAGGATCGTTTGGACGGGCGATCACCTAAGGCAAATTCTCCCAGGCGTGGGTGACCAGTTCTTGGAGCCAGCGCCGCTGGGCCTTATCTAAAACGCCATCTTCGGCCAATAACTCGGCGGAGAGGTCCTCCAGGGTACGCCCCTGGGCACGGGCAATGCGGATCACGCCCGCGATCGCTGCCGCCACGACTTCCTCGTCGATCGGCTGGGATTGCAAGTCCAAGACTTCCTGGGCATTAGCTGGGATTGAGTACCGCATAGCACCCTATAGTAACCTGCCCCTTCGCCAGAAGTCCCCCCAAGCATTTAAGCTTCTTTAAGAATGCTGCACGAATTCCCCGCGTGGCTCCCCCCTGACGGTTTAGTGAAGACTGATGCAAGAAGTTCTCTACCTGGAAATCCCCACCCCCGATACCGCTGCTGTGTGTGATTGGCTTCAGCAGGGCTTTCAACCCGCTGCGGGCGGAGCCTGGGGCAAACTCACAACGAAGACGGGGATACGGCTGTGTCCCCAAATAGACAGGGTGCCAATGGCTGTTAGCACGGCGGCCACGGATGGTTCTCTGCCTGAAGAATTGGCTATCTGCGTCTGGTCGCTGCAACGGACGACATACCTCAAAGCGTTTCGTTGGGCGGCGCGATCGCTGCCCGGTGAACGTCAGGTGTTAGCGCAACTGACCCAGGCGATCCGGCAGCAATTCCCGCACCACTATCCGGAACCGCCCGCGATCGACCTGAGCCAGCAGTCCATCTTTGATGCCCTAGCCGCCGACTATCCCAAGACGGTTGAATATTTCCGGAAATTTCCCAATGGTGAATATGACCTCACCCGCGCCTACTGGTGGGAGCAACGCTGGCGGGAAGGGGTGCGCAATCCGCGATCGCCCCAGCAAGTCGTCTTCTCCCAGGCCCAACCGTTAAGTGCAACCCCACCCACCTACGACCTGATCTACATTGGCGGTGCCCTGGGGGTGATCCATGCGGCGGCAATGGCTCAGTTGGGCTATCGGGTCTTGTTGATTGAACGGATGCCCTTTGGGCGGATGAACCGGGAATGGAATATTTCCAGGGATGAGTTCCAGCGGGTGATTGATCTGGGGTTATTCACGGCGGCGGAGTTTGAGAGCATGATTGCCCGTGAATATATTGACGGGTTTCATAAGTTTTTTGATGCCAATAATCCGCCCCAGGCGAAAGCACCGATTCTGCATACGCCGACGGTGTTGAATGTGGCGGTGGATTCGGATAAGCTGATCCAGCTTTGTGGTCAGAAGCTGCGGGCTGCGGGTGGGGAAATCTGGGATGAAACGGAATTTCAACGGGTGGATGTTGATCCCACCCAGGTGACGGTGCAAACCCGGCATTTGGTGACCCAAGCTGAGCGATCGGTCCAGGGGCGGCTCTTGGTGGATGCAATGGGGACGGCCTCCCCGATCGCGTGGCAACTGAATAATGGCCGTGCGTTTGATAGCGTGTGCCCGACGGTGGGGGCCGTTTTCAGTGGTCTGAGTCCGGAAGTCTGGGATAGCCAGTATGGTGATGTATTAAATAGTCACGGCGATATTTCCCGTGGTCGTCAGTTAATTTGGGAACTCTTCCCGGTCCACGGCGAGGATTTGACAGTCTATCTTTTCCATTACCATCAAATTCACCCCGACAACCCCGGCTCGTTGCTGGAAATGTACGAGGACTTTTTCACGATTTTCCCGGAATATCGTCGCTGTGATCTGGACCAATTGACTTGGAAGAAACCGACGTTTGGCTATATTCCTGGTTATTTTACGACGAGTGGGCGCGATCGTCAGGTGGCCTTCGATCGCTTAATCGCGATCGGGGATGCGGCATCATTGCAATCGCCCTTAATTTTCACGGGTTTCGGTTCCCTGGTGCGTAATTTGGGACGGCTGACGGATTTGCTGGATACGGCCTTGAAACATGATTTGCTCAGCGCCCAGCATTTGAATCAAATTCGGGCTTACCAAAGTAACCTGTCGGTGACCTGGCTATTCTCCAAAGGGATGATGGTACCCACGGGGAAATGCCTGCCGCCGGAACGGATTAACGCCATGCTCAACACGTTCTTTGGGATTTTGGCCGGTGCTGATCCCCAGGTGGCCGAACGGTTTATGAAGGATCAAATTGACTGGTGGACCTTCAATCGTTTGGCGCTGACCGCAGCGAGTCAAAATCCGGCCATGTTGCTCTGGATTTGGGAGTTAGCCGGTCCGAAGGATATGCTGATCTGGCTCAGGAGTTATGTTGATTTCACTGTCTTTGCCCTGCTGAGTTGGTGTTTCGGTTGGCTACCGGGGTTAACGCGGCGGGTGCGATCGTGGTTGGAACCGCGCAATCCGGCCCTCTGGTTCTGGTTACTTAATCAAAGCTATCGGCTCACCAGTGGGGTGGGCCAACCGCCGATTGGGAAGTTCACAACGGGCGAGCGATCGCGAACGCTGACACCTACGGCTGATATAGGCTGCGAACCCAGTCCCGTGTCAGGCAATCCACCGGAAGTTCGTTAGATATGTTAGCGACCGCTGGTGATCTCCTGAGGATTAGCCATACAGCAGTAAGGGGCAATAATGGGAGTAGATCCCTACCCGCAAGCTGGATATCTCATGGCTGACTCTGTAACCCTGGCTGATATTTATGCGCTGTTTCAGGCTTCCCAAGCTGAGGCCGATCGCCGCTTTGCTGAGGCCGATCGCCGTGCTGCGGAGGCCGATCGCCGGTTGGCGGAATCCAACGCGGCGGCTGAACAACGGGCGGCTGAGGCCGATCGCCGGTTAGCGGAATCTGATCAGCAATTGCAAGAACTGAAGCGAATTGCGGCAAATACGAGTCGTGAGGTGGCGGGGCTGACCACCCGATGGGGACAATTTGTGGAAAATCTGGTGGAACCGGCGGTGGTGCGGTTATTCCAGGAACGGGGGATTGAGGTCCAGGAAACAGCGCGTCGGATGAAGTCCAATCGGCCTGGGGCGCAGATGGAGATCGATATTTTTGCAGTGAATGGGGATGTAGCGGTGGCGATCGAGGTGAAGTCACGGTTGTCGCGTCAGGATGTGGCGGATTTTTTGGCGCGGTTGGCCCAGTTTCGGCAGGCGTTTCCCCACTATGCCGCGTATGCGATCTATGGGGCGGTGGCCGGGATTGAAATTGATGAGGGGGTGGACCGCTATGCCTATCAGCAGGGGTTGTTTGTGATTAAGCAAACGGGGGATACGGTGACGATTGCCAATGACACCACGTTTCAGCCAACTGCCTGGTGACGCAAAGCTGACTTAGCTCTCCCCTTGCCTAGCAGCCATGCCTTTGCTCCCCTCTCCCTAGGGAGAGGGGCCGGGGGTGAGGGCTAAGCTTGCCCTGGTATGAAAAGTCGCAATAATGGGGTGAGGGGTATTCGCGCAAGCACTATGGCAACTCTGGCAATTGGCACGAAGCTGAAGAGACGTTATGAGATTACGCAGAAGCTAGGTGAGGGCGCTTTTGGCGAAACCTACAAGGCTAAGGATTTAGATCGCCCAAGCCAGCCGATCTGTGTGGTGAAGCGGTTGAAGCCGCAGCATACCAATCCGCGAATACTCCAGTTTTTTGAGGATGAGGCCAAGATCCTGGAGAAGTTGGGGGAACATGACCAGATTCCGCGTCTACTGGCCCATTTTGCTGAAAATCAGGAGTTATACATCGTTCAAGAGTTTATTGAAGGACATCCTCTGACCGATGAAATACCGCTGGGACAGCCATTGAGTGAGGCGATGGTGCAAACGCTCCTACGGGAAATTCTGGAAGTGTTGGTAGTGGTACATCAACAGAAGGTGATTCACCGGGATTTGAAGCCAGAGAATATTATGCGTCGTCAGTCGGATAACAGGGTGGTACTGATTGATTTTGGCGCGGTGAAGCAGATCAATTCGCTGCTGGTGAATGCCCAGGGACGGCTGACTTCGACGGTCGTGATTGGCACACCGGGTTATATGCCTGCGGAGCAGGGGACGGGAAAGCCGTGTTTGGCGAGCGATGTGTATGCGGTGGGGAAGATGGGCATTGAGGCGCTGACGGGGGTGCAGGCCATTGCGTTGCCGGAAGATCCGCGCACGGGGGAGGTGCAGTGGCGGCATTTAGCCCCAGGGGTTAGCGCCCGTTTGGCTGATATCCTCGACAGGATGGTGAAGGATCGGCCCCATCTTCGCTATCAGGACGCGGCGGAAGCTTTGCAAGCGTTGGGCGGCGTGGTGCCGGTGCCGCCAGTGGTGCCGCCAGTGGTGCCGCCAGTAGTACCCCCAGTCCAACCGGCTGGTTCGGCTGTTCCTACGGTCGCAGCGCCCGGTCATGGGGGGCGTTCTCCCGTGCGTCCTAGTCCGGGTTCCCAGTCGGTGCCTT
>JBBILC010000049.1:12333-13694 GCA_037445115.1 Coleofasciculaceae cyanobacterium bin_20 | reverse complement strand
CAGCGGGGGTGGCGGTGGTCACGGCGTGGTTGGGCAATCGCGGACGCCGAACGACGAGTTCAGCCCCGGAACCCGCGACGACGGCACCGTTGTCTCCGGCAAGCTCACCGCAGGGGGCTACACCGGAACCATCCCCTGTTACGCCCGCGTCACCAGAACCCAGCCCAGCCTCCCAATATCAAACCGCGTCGTTTGAGGTGATTACGGTGGATGGCAGCGGCAATGAGACGAACCGGCAGACGGGGCAGGCGCAATATTTCACGGAGGATTTGGGGGGTGGTGTGCCGCTGGAGATGGTATGGATTCCGGCGGGGCGGTTTTATATGGGATCACCGGACAGCGAGGAAGGTCGGTATGACAGTGAAGGGCCGCAGCGTGAGGTGACGGTGCCGGGATTTTTTATGGGGCGGTATGCGGTGACGCAGGCGCAGTATGAGCAGATTATGGGGACGAATCCCGCTAATTTCAAAGGGGCAGAACAGTCCGATCGGTTATGGCTACCCGTTGAGCAGGTTAGTTGGGATGATGCCCAGGAATTTTGTCGCCGCTTGTCCAGTCAGAAGGGGAAACAATATCGCTTACCCAGTGAGGCGGAATGGGAATATGCCTGTCGGGCGGGAACCAGCACACCGTTTCACTTTGGCGAGACGTTGACGCCGGATTTGGCGAATTATAATTGGACATCTTCCTATGCATCGGGACCAACACGATCGTCCTACCCCACAGAGACAATGGTGGTGAATAGCTTTTACCCGAATGCTTTTGGGCTATACCAGATGCACGGCAATGTTTGGGAGTGGTGTGAGGATATTTGGCATGACAATTATGAGGGTGCGCCGAGAGATGGCAGTGCTTGGGTAACTGGGGGTGACGCTGAAAGCCGCCTGCTGCGCGGCGGTTCGTGGGGCCTCTATCCGAGGCGCTGTCGCTCGGCCTTCCGTGGCCGCAACCTTCCCGACCTCCAGTACGGCTTCTACGGTTTTCGTTTGGCGTGTTCGGCGGCGAGGACTTAGTAGCCCTTTGCCCTCTTCCCCTTTAGCCCTTTGTAATTCTTAATATTTCTTCTTTTCTCCTGCGCGAAGCGCCAAAAATTTTTTTCAAAAAATGGGGTTTTCCACAGGCATGGTGTTGCGGATTGCGGTGAGGGATTCAGGTTTTTTTCACCACCAAGACACAAAGACACGAAGGGGTCAGGTTGATCAAGATGATCTGTGGGCATTTATAGATATTGGTGAAGACAGATCCATAAAATTAATGCCGGTAGGGGCAGGTTGCAGGACAATCTATGGGGTAAACCAATGATGTTTGTGAACCTGCCCCGGTAATACCTACGGGAAAACCGAGATATTGGCATGGGGCCG
>JBBILC010000049.1:0-12233 GCA_037445115.1 Coleofasciculaceae cyanobacterium bin_20 | reverse complement strand
CCTGCCCCTACATACCCATGAATTTGTTCTGGTAGGGGCAGGTTGCAGGACAATCTATCGGGGAAACCGATGATATGTGTGAACCTGCCCCGGTAATACCTACGGGAAAACCGAGATATTGGCATGGGGCCGCATAGATTCTGTGGGTCGCATAGACCCTGGGATCGGGGCAGGTTTATCCAGATTGTCTGTGGGCATCATAGATCCTGGCGAACCTGCCCCTACATACCCATGAATTTGTTCTGGTAGGGGCAGGTTGCAGGACAATCGATCGGGCAAACCGATGATATTTGTGAACCTGCCCCCGATAACGCTTGCGGGAAAACCGATAATATGTGTGAACCTACCCCATGTTATCTCCCCGTGATTTATGCTAGAAACATACGCGATCGCACAATCACCATGAAATATAATCCAGACAAACATCACCGTCGTTCAATTCGCCTAAAAGGCTATGATTATTCCCAACCGGGATTTTATTTCATCACCATCTGTACCTGGCAACGAGAATGCCTATTCGGTGAAATCAAAAATGCGCAAATGCATCTAAACCGATTAGGAGAAGTCATCCAATATAACTGGCATCTCCTCGCTCAAAAATTCAGTAACATTCGATTAGATACTTTCATAATCATGCCCAATCATATTCATGGCATCTTACATATTAGCCAACAACTAAAAATTGATCTACCAGAAATCATCCGTAGCTTCAAAACCACATCTGCCCGTCGGATTAATCAACTAAGAGCTACCCAAGGCATCCCCGTTTGGCAGCGCAATTATTACGAACACATTATTCGCAATCATGAAACGCTAACAAAAATTCGTCAATATATCACTGACAATCCCCAATCTTGGGAACGCGATCAACTCCACCCTAGCAACCCATCCAAATGGTAAACACCCCAACCAGACCTGGAACCCCTTCAGCGCACGTTAGGGAGTCCAGACCTACGCCAGCGATCGGGCCTTCCCGATCCGAAAAGCAAACACGATACGCCAAGGGCGTCGCGAAGCGATCGGGTGTCTTGGTAGGTGATCACCGAAGAGTTACCCGATCGCACCCTTCTTACGCATTGGGGGGATGTATCGCAGTGAAGGTTTAGTTTTTTCACCACAAAGACACTAAGAACATGAAGAGACAAACAAGGGAAATCACTTATGATTCCCGTAGGATCAGGTTGTGAAATAGCCGTCTCGGCTTTATCAGGTAGGTGACTAACGCTTGCTTGTGTACCTCCAATTCGCTTCATTGTTTATGCTTTTACAGAGTCAATACAACCCTGTTTTCGGAAATTCGCTAGAAATTTGCCAAATTGGAAATATCCGCCGCTTTCGGGTGAACCTTGATGTTAGCGACTGCACCCCCCTAAGCCATTGTCTGGGAAAAGTTACCCGACGATTTTGTACTGCCGGATGATCCTGGGGACAATATTCATCAACCGATGCTGGCAGCGGCCCTAACGGAAAGCTTGCAATTAGCGGGCAAATTACCGTCAACGGCGCTAACCCCTACCAACTACGGCATCTGTGCCAAGGTGAATGACAAGTTTGTGGTGAAGGCTCCCGATTGGGCCTGTATTCCCCAAATTACGGTCGATCGCGCTGAGGTGTTTCGCAGTTATACGCCGCGATTGCAGGGGGGATATAGCAATCCCAGATGATTCCTGAGAAGAGGTATGACTGGAAGTATTTCTCCGTAGTTACTCTGTTTTAATCTGTCTTACAAATGATTTGGAATTCCTATCGTCCCGCGATCGTATTAGAATTCCTCTCGGATACAGATGGTACGGAATACTCGGTAACGGCGGGGCGACGGGGTATCAAGTCCCGTTGGAGCGCGCGGTGTAACCAGGGGGGTGGGGTGCCCTGGAGGACCATGCAGAGACGATCGAGGGCATCTGTCATTTTTTCCAAATCAGAAATTGCTTGAATGGGGGTGATTTGGTATTGGGGCAAGCGTCCAATGGCCCGATCGCGGATATCGGCCACATAGACCAGCGCACAATCCGCGATCGCTGCCATTTTAGTTGCTAGGGGATCGGAATGACCCGGAACCATTGGATAACTGGTAAACTCACACGTTTCTAGCCAGCGATAGCCCCGTGCGGATACCTCATAGATCACCAGCCGACTGGCCCAACCCAAGTGGGCATTGATATGCACGAGATCTTGTGTGGCAAAGGCAACTTTCACAGCTTAACCCCTTCACTCGGCTAGAATGGGTGATCGCCAGACGAATCCAGAGACGGATCGTAACGCTGAGGGTAGATAGCTCAAGTTATATCTGACGATCGCAGGCTAAGACTGCATCGAAACACACATTTGCCGTCAAGTTGGGATTAGGGGGGGAACCTCAGGTACGGGTGTAGCGCAGGAGGGTTTCTAGGCGATCGATCACTGAGGTATCCCGCTCCGGTAGGGGGCTAGCGAGTAGGGCTTGACACAGTTGGGGTAGGGTGCAGGTAGCTTCAATTTGCCCCTTGAGGTTACCATCCGGTGAAATGTGTTCGATAAAGACCTGGAAGCACTGAGCGGTGAGGCTGGGGTCGGGCAGTACCCCGCTTAAAATGCACCACAGGAGTTCGTAGTGAATCATGAAGATAGGTTCGTCGTCGCCAGGGGTTTCTTCGCTGGCCACGTAGAGCATCCGGATAATGGCCTGTTGGTAGGGTTCGGCCAGGACTGCCTCTGCTAGGGCATTGGTTAATACGGTTTGATCAAAGACCAGAAGACCGGGTGTTGGTACGTCCGCATCCATGTCTAGGTCATCTTCAAACTCATCCAGATCGGGGTTGCTCGGTGTATAGCCCATCGGCTGGTAGCGGAGGAGTTCGGCTAGGGCAGCGTCGGGATCGGTGGGGAGAAACTCCCAGAGGGCGATCGCAGCCTCCAGCATTTCGGTAATCTCAGCTTTGGGACAACCATTGGCATCCAGGAAGCGATCGTCAAAGGCGGTTGTCCAGGTTTGCCAAAATAACTGTTCATCAGGGTGCTGCCCGATCGCTTGGAGATTAGCGAGGGCATCTTGGCCACTGAGGGCACCGATCACCTGATGCAACTTCAGGCGCAGGCGCGTCTCACGGCGGTTGAGGGGGAGGTGGGTTTGATTGACAGCAAACTGTTGCAGGCTGTCGTAAAAACTGAGGTTCATGGGAGTCGCTCATGGGTAATGGGTGATTTTGCGTTTCTATTACTAGAATGCCCTAAGCCAGGGCTTCAGCATACGCGATCGTGTCTAAGTTGGCATCAAACTCAAAAAACCTTCAAATTTGAACCGATGGCTCCGGGAATTCCGATACAAAGAGAGACACAAACTCGAAATCCTGACTATTAAAAAGACCCCGATCGCTGAGTTTCAGTTCCGGAATCACCAGGAGAGCCATAAAGGAAAGGGTCATGAACGGGGCACTGAGGGCAGATCCCAATTGTTTCGCCCGTGTGTCTAGATGGGCATAGCGAGCCGCCACGGTTTCGCCATCTTGATCACTCATTAACCCCGCGATCGGCAATGGCAAGATCTCGACCTGATCACCTTCAACGACTGCCATTCCCCCCTGACACCGAATCACCGCATTCACCGCACCACACAGGTCGGCGTCATTCGTTCCCACGGCCACAATGTTATGGGAATCGTGGGCAATGCTGGCGGCGATCGCACCCCGTTGCAGGCCAAACCCGTGGATCAGGGCGATTGCTGGGGGGGCTGCCTGATAACGGTTCACCACGGTTAATTTGAGAATATCCTGGGCGTGATCGGCCACCACTTCATCCCCCTGGATGGGAGCCGTCATTATCTGGGTCTGGGTTACCAATTGACCATCGCTGGCTCCAATCACCCGCACGATCGGGCCACGGGCGGGAATCCGGAGGGACTCTGGGGTAATTGGGTGGGCAGCGAAGTGGTTAATGGGCGTTACGGGGATAAAGGGCAAGCGGGAACGCCCCTGTTCCGCGACGAGTTGGCCCCGGCAATAGGTCTGTTGAACAGCGAAGTCCTCCAGATCCGTCACCACAATGAAATCGGCAACATCGCCCACTTGCAGCAAGCCCACCGGGAGGCCGTAGTGCTGCACGGGATTTACGCAGGCGACTTGCAGGATATCCATCCGGTCATAGCCCAATTGCCGCGATCGCTGGACCAGGGTGTTAATGTGTCCCTGGAGCAGATCATTGGGGTGGCGATCGTCACTACAGAACATACAGCGATCGGGGTAACGCCCAATCAGCGAATGGAGGGCTGCATAATTCTTCGCGGCTGATCCCTCCCGGATCAGGATAGTTATCCCCGCCGCCAATTTTTCTTCTGCTTCAGCTAGGGTGAAACACTCGTGATCGGTGGTGATCTGGGCGGCGGCATAGCGTCGGACCGCTTCTCCCCGGAGGCCAGGGGCATGACCATCGATTAAGCGGCCTTGACGTTGGGCCAACTGGAGTTTCGCCATCACCTCAGCATCCCCGGCGAGGACCCCCGGAAAATTCATCATTTCGCTCAGGTAGGTCAGGCGATCGTCCCGAAAGAGGGTTTCCAGATCCGCCAGGGATAACGTCGCCCCTGCGGTTTCAAACGCGGTTGCGGGGACACAGGAGGGGGCACCAAAGGCGATCGTAAAGGGGGTTTGTCGCGCATTGGCTAACATAAACCGTACCCCGGCTAGCCCCAGCACATTGGCAATTTCGTGGGGGTCGGAAACGGCAGCAACGGTCCCGTGAATTGTCGCGAGGCGGGAAAATTCCGTGGGCACCAGGAGCGAACTTTCGATATGAATATGGGCATCAATGAATCCCGGCAACAGGTAGCGATCATAACTGGCTCCCGGTTGATAGGTGATGTCCCGAATCCGTCCCCCTTCCACCCAAAGGGTCCCCGGTTGGATTGTCCGAGCCAGCACGTCAACAATATTGCCGGAAATCTGAAAATTCATGGTTAACCTCCCGTTACTCAGCCCCCACTGACGGGGGGAATCAGGACAACCTCATCCCCTGCTTGCAACACCGTTTCTGGTTCGACAAATTGCAAATTAATGCCAAAGCGGGTCACACTGCGCCATTGTTCCAGTTCTGGATGTTCCGCAATCAAGCGATCGCGCACAGCGGCTACTGGCGTCCCTGGGGGAACGGTGAGGGACAATTCCGGCATCCCATAGGCTTCCTGGTAGGCAGCGAACAGTTTGACGGTTATGGTGAGGGGGGATTCAGTCATTGGTTTGGAAGCGACGATCGTAGGGAATTAGCTGGACTAAAACAACGAATGAGGCAGCGCTATGAATGTAATCAGCGCTATCAAGGGAGTCATTAGGCAACGGTTACTCTTACAAATTCACTAGAAGAGCAGGGGGTTGGGATCGGTAAACCTTGCTGCTGTAACATTTCCAGATGGATATCGATCGCTTCTTTGATCAGCGCTAACACTTCCTCCTTCTCATCGCCAACAGCGATACAACCGGGTAAGTCTGGAACATACGCCCCATAACTAGTTTCCCCTTTTTCAAGAACGACCATATATCGAATGTGTTGCCTCATTTCACTTTAAACCTGCCTGTTTCAGAACACTATTCAAGGTACCTGATGGCACATCAACACCTAACTGACCTGATACCGTCACTGTACCGGATTGATTCGGATGATGAGACTGCCGATGGCTTCCACGGGTACGCACCAGATACCATCCATCTGCCTCCAATAGCTTGATCAACTCTCTAACTTGCATTGCAAAACTCAAAACTTACTACTCAAACCTCTCCCACAAACGGAGTTCCCCACAGTTCCCAGTTTTCCTTGTTGAAGGGCGATCGCCATTTTTCAATGAGGGCGAGTTCGATTTTTTGGCGGGCACGCCGATCGCGGGGGGCATGGGGCCAAAAGCGAATATTGACGGTGACAGCTAAATCGTGGGGACGGTGGGCGGCGAGGTAATTCTGGAGATAGCGTTTACAGTCGTGTTCCCCTTTCCAGCGTTGATTGGATTTGATCGTTTCCCCCACATAGAGCAAGAGGGGTAACTCATCATCGATGACAAAATACAGGGCCGCTACCCCCGTACTGTCGAATTTACTCCGCCAAAATTCCGTGTTCTGAGGGGGTAGTTGAAACGGGTCGATCGCCCAGGGATTGGGGGTACTTTCGGCGGGGATTTCCTGCCTGGTGAACAGGGTGCCTTGGGTGAGGACAGGGGTTTGGCGGACCTGCTGTTGGAATTGAAAAACGCGCTGTTTCCAGGCTTGCAACGCCGTCGCACCCATGCGGAGAGGTTCCGTCGGACACTGGTAGGTGCTGAGGGCTTGCTCCCGGACTGAAAAGAGTGACAACTGCTCTGACATGGGGTTACCCTTGGCGACTTTTTTGTTGCTGATACAGGTCTTTGAACCGTTGTTGTTGCTGGCGATGATCCACGATCGGGGGCACGTAACCGCAGCGATCGCACTCGCGGGGATCGATCTTCCCCGTTACCAAGGCTTCCGTTTCAACACCGCGCAATTCCGGTAACCATTGACGAATATAGTCGGCTTCGGGGTCAAACTTACTGGCCTGACTAGCGGGGTTAAAAATACGCAAGGGTTTCGGGTCCATGCCACAGGAAGCACTCCATTGCCAGCCGCCATTATTGGACGCTAAATCGCCATCAATCAGGTGTTGCATAAAATATTTTTCCCCCCACTGCCAATCGATCAGCAAATCCTTCGTTAAAAAGCTCGCCACAATCATCCGACAACGGTTATGCATCCATCCAGTTGTATTTAATTGACGCATGGCTGCATCGACAATTGGATACCCTGTTCGACCGGCACACCAAGCTTGAAAATAATCCTCATTATTCTCCCAGGGAAAGTCAGCAAAAGTGCGATTGTAGGGGCCTTGGGTGAGTTCAGGAAAATGGTAAAGCGCATGGTGATAAAACTCCCGCCATGCCAGTTCTTTTTGCCAGGTTTCGATACTGGTCCGGGCTTCATCGCTGCGGGCCTGGGCGGCCACATCACTCGCTGCTTGCCACAGGGTCCGAATCCCGATCGCGCCCAATTTCAAGGCCGCACTCAGTTGCGAGGTTCCGGCAACACTGGGAAAATTCCGCTGTTCCGCATAGGCCGTCAGGGCACGATCGCAGAAGTCATCCAACATCCTTTGGGCAGCGGCTTCCCCTGGTTCAATCAGCAGGTCACCGTCCCAAGGGAATCCCAAATCTTGAGCCGTAGGGAGGGTTGTGAACGCGCTCGCTTGCTCCGCCTGAGTCTGTTCCGCTGCGGTTAGCCCCTGGAGGGATGGCGGGCGATCGCAGGGGGGGGCTTTGGGGTGGCTGGACCAGTTTTTCCAGAAGGGGGTATAGACGGTATAGGGCGTTCCCGTAGCAGTGGCGATGGTGTCGGGAGCGTGCATTAGGTGATCCCAGGTTTGGCTCGTGGCAATGCCCTGTTCCTGGAGGGCGGCGGCGACTTGGGCATCCCGAGATCGGGCGTAGGGTTCCCCATCTAAGTTCCAGGCGACATGGGTGGCACGGAGAGCCGTGGCGATCGCCGGGATCGCCTGCACAGGATCAGCTTGAAGAAGCAGGAGTTGACCGCCAAGGGCTTGGTAGCCGGCCTGGAGCGCTTGAAGACAACCGAGGAGATAGGCGATTCGCACAGGGGCAATATCATCCTGCTCCAAGAGATTGGGGTCAAAGCAAAACAGGCCGACAAGCTTGGAACTACGTTGATAGGCGTAGGCCAGTCCCAAGTTATCCGTCAGGCGCAGATCGCGACGATGCCAAAAGAGAATGAGATCAGACATGGGTAAACCAGGGGCGATATTAGAATTGTCGCCGAGCAAAGATCAAGCTAGCAAACAACAACAAAAGGAGGGTATAGAGTAGGGCATAGGCCAGATTTGAGGCTAGCATCATGGGATCTGGCAAAAGACCATACACGGCCTCGTTTCTAAGGTTAAGGCGACTCAGATCCGGCAAGACTAGATAAAATCCTTGGATAATTTCTTGTAGTCTAGGGTTTTTACTCAGGGCCGCTAGGGCAACAATATCACGGCTGAGATGTCCCATCAGGTATACCGCAAAGGTCATTAGGGTCGCGAGTAAGGGGCTGGTAAATACTCCAAATAAAATGGCGACAGCGGTGATAAGAGAAAGTTCAAGAAAGAGATAGAAAACAGCAACTAAAAGACTAGCTATCGGATAACTAATATTATTTAAAGTTAGGATTATAAAGTAGATGGATGTGGTAGCTAGTACCAGCACTGCGACGACGGCTGACAGGCCAATATGTTTACCAAAAATAAATTCCGATCGACTGATCGGTTTAGACAACATAACGAGAACGGTACGTTTGTCGATCTCCTTATTAACCAGACCTGTGCCAACGAAGACGGTCACGACCAACCCCAGCAAACCGATCGCGGCCATGCCCAGATTCAGCAAGATTCGATCCTCCTCACCTGCCGATACCCAGGGTAGGAGTTGGTTAGCCGCCGATAGGAAAATGGCAAAGAGCGCAATCAAGTACAGGACTCGATCGCGAATCACCTCCTGGAATACATTGGCCGATAGCACTAAGATTCTACCCAGATTCACCGTTATCCTCTCCTTTGTACTGGGATGGTGAGCAGTCTCAACGAGTACTCAAACTAGCAAGCTTAGCTATTTTAGCGATCCGATAAACTTAGGGCAACCCATTTTTCCACAATAAAATAAAATCGTAACCAACAACTTAAGAGTAAATTTCCCAGAAGCAACAGCATGATATCACGACGATTATCAATAATTTTTTGACGGCTTTTGGGATCTGAGTCAGATTCCGAAAATCGCACGCCCGGATCACGGAGTTTAGGCCAAAGGGCGATCGCGACGGAAATCAGAGGCCAACTGGCTGCCGTATAGATTAGCGTGAGATTGGGATGCTCTAGGAGCCAACCTTTAAACAAAACGAAGCATACAAAAATTCCAGTAAACCAAGGGCCAATGAAAAACTGTTGCGCGATCGATACTTTTTTCGGATTTTGAAAAGTCCACCAATGAAGACTAATAATAGCAAAAATCCAGCCTAAGTTTTCCAAAATAAATTTAAGAAATTTAGCATTAGCCAAGTAAGAAAGCAAAAAAGAAAATATACTAACTAGGGCAAAAGTTTGCCAAGAAGAGGTTTGTGGCGGGATAAGGCTATCTACTTTTTTCTTGAGGAAATTATCAATGTTTTTGAGCTTTTGTATAATATTCTTCATAGCTTTACCCACGCTCTGATTCTTAGGTAATTAATCAAGAGAATTAGGATCAAACAAGCGGTAAGTTGACTCAAGAAGGTAGCCGTAATGACTGTGGCAGTGAGATCAGGTTGCACAGGCCCCGCCTGCTGACGGTTTTGGATTTGTTGTTTGTAGGATAAATAGATTTTAGTGGGTGATGGGCTGATAGTACGATCGACGGTTGCTTCAGGCAGGGATAGTAGGTTTTGCAATAAACCTAATCCGATTCGTTTAATAATGGCATTACCTAAAAAGATAGTGAGATAAATCAAGACGAACATAATGTGGTTGATTAATATAGGCTCTTGCAAGTCCTTATCAAAAAGACTAAGACGCATAAGGAGTTTTTGAACCTGATCCGAAAAGAAAGGCTCGATCGAAAAGAACACTAACCAACCAACGGCAGTAGCAAATAAATTGCTGATGGTTCCATACTGAACGCTAGTCCGCTGACTCCACTTTTGCTTACGATGCAGCACCCAGCTTTCGATCGTAATTGTGATCAACAGCAAGAGGAGCTGAATTAATAACAAGCGTACCCACAACCCGATCGCGGTCACGCCCTCTGCTCCTGTTAACCCGTTGTCCCTAGCCTAGCGGTTGATGGCTAAATTGGGTAGAGGGCAAGAGGAAATAAGGAAGTAGAAGAGGGGCAAGAGGCGCGTTTGTGCACAGATAACAGATAGCTGGCAGCCGGGATTGCCTAGGCCAATGGGTGACTGAGAATCGGGAAGGTCGAAATAGAACAATTGTTCTGTAATAAGAGCAAGGAGGATGAGAATGATGGACAACGCAGAACCAAAACTCAGGGACATTACCAACAAGCGGGATCGGCTAGAGGCGGAGTCAACTCAGTTTACCAAGCGATTCAGCGTTGAGTATCCTCAAGAATCCATAGCTGGCGATCGATGATTCTCCGGGAGAGACTAGGGATAAGGCTCTGTAGTCGTGAAATAAGGTGTTCTTTATCTTGTTGATTTGTTCGTAGGACAATCTTAAACTTCATACACGGGCTGTAGCTGGATGGGTTGCTTGGTTTCTTTATGGATGGTGGGGATGGGAAGGGTGAGGGCAACAATGTCGTAGGGTTTGATGGGCATGGTGCAGTTCCATCATAATGGTAGGGGCGGGTTCGCCGTTATGTTTGCCTGCCCACGGACAATCTTAATAAACCCGCCCGGTGGTATCTGGGCACATTCAAGATCACGTATATCTACGGTAATTCTAATTTTTTCAGATGGGGGACTCGTGGGTTCCATCTGGTTCTTAAGCAAACAATAACCGTCCCTTTGGTTCTGGAACTGAGCGTCCTAATAATTGGGTAGTTTCAATCCATTGTTGAATAATGATTTCAGCATTTTTGACGGCTTCTTGATAGGTCGCACCATCGGCGGCACAGCCAGGGAGTTCGGGAACTTCAACGATAAAGGCTTGATCTACTTCACTCCAGTAAATGATGAGGGCATAGCGGGGTGTCATGTTATTAGGCGTTGATTAGTTGGGGTTCATGGAGGAGCAGGAGCAGTTGGTGGGCGGGGACGGTTTCCATTGCGTAGGTGTGGCCCTGGTTGTCGGCGAAATCGATGAGAAAGGCTGGGCCGTCAAAGGGCATGGTGCAGTTCCATAATAATGGTAGGGGCGGGTTTGCCGTGATTTTTGACTGCCTACGGACAACCTTAATAAACCCGCCTGGTGGCATCTAGGCTGACTGCATGTCGTCTTCTCTTCATGCCAGTTGCAGGGATTGGCCAAAGAGTTGCGGTTTGGGTAGGGGATTACCCTCATCTAGGGTGGATTCGGTGAGCAGTTCGAGGACTTCTTGGGCGTTCTGGAGGGCTTCTTCGTAGGTGTCGCCGTGGGTGTGGCAATATTCACCCCATTCTGGCAGACTCACGACATAACACTGATCTGCTTCTGACCATTGGATGATAATGGTGTATTGGCTATTCATGGTTTTCTTGCTCATCGGGTAAGGTTAGGATTTCGTCTTCGATCAGTTCTGGTAGGTTTTCTGTATGCACATGGAGATGGCAAACTGAACCCGTCAGTTCGGCAAGAATGTCACCTTTTTGGTCATCTGTCAGGTTGGTGAGTTTGAGTTGGCTGAGTAGGAAGACAACTTTTTCGCATTCCTCACCAAGTTCTGCCAGGAGGGTTGACAGTGTAGGGTTTACTTGTAGGGGTTTTTGAATACTGGAGATCATTGGCCTCGCCTCAGTCGTTTTTCTGCTCTAGCTAGACTTTTCTGTAAACCGGCAATTTCTTTTTGCCAATAGTGAATCAGGTTTTCATCGGGTATAGGCTTCTGTTGTTCGTTCGCAATTTTTTCATAGTGGATTTCAATTTGTCGTCGAATGCTGTCAACAGATTTACGAAACTGCTTCTTAGACAATCACACCTCCATTGAGATAGCTAATTGCCGATCCTTCGGGTTAAATAATTGACGTTTAGTGGCATTGAGAAATTCGATACTAAGCAACTCCTCGTTTTCATCATAGCTAACAATGATGCCGCCTGGTTCGGAGATGCCATTGACGGGAAATCCTTCACGGAGAATAAAAATCAGGATGTCGGCTTCAGCATTATATTTAACGTTCATCGTTGTTTTAGGCGTTGGTTAGTTGGGGTTCATGGAGGAGCAGGAGCAGTTGGTGGGCGGGGACGGTTTCCATTGCGTAGGTATGGCCTTGGTTGTCGGCGAAGTCAATGAGAAAGGCTTGGCCGTCAAAGTCCATGAGGACGGTGCCAACTTGACCGGGTTGCAACAGGATCGGTTGCTTAGTGTCTTTATGGATGGTGGGGATGGGGAGGGTGAGGGCAACGATGTCATAGGGTTTGATGGGCATGATGCAGTTCCATAATAATTGGAGGGGCGGGTTCGCCGTTATGTTTCGCCTGCCTAAGAACAATCTTAATAAACCCGCCCGGTGGTATCTGGGCATATTCAAGATCACGCAGAAGTGTTGAATGATAGGAAATGTGTTAAAAAATAGCCTCTAATCGTGTAA
>JBBILC010000048.1:0-31323 GCA_037445115.1 Coleofasciculaceae cyanobacterium bin_20 | reverse complement strand
TTAGTGTGTCTATTTTTAGAAAATAAAATCTTAAGATTCAACACTTCTGGTTGTATACAACTGATCACTCACTCGAAAACTAGCTTGCTTAATTAATTGATCTAGCAATGGTTTAACGGATTGGATTAAATTATTCTGCTTAGCTTGTACAATCACACCTAATAACCCAGTGACCTGCAAACTATAATTGGTTGCCACAATACGTCCTCGACGTTCATCCATCAGCAGTAAATCAGCTTTGAGTTCTAGGGCTAGAGCGATCGCTTCAGCTTCGCCCAAGTCAATCTTTTCTTGACTTTCCTGAATTGTAGTTACTCGTTGACGATCTACAACGGCCTGAGTTTGAATCCAGGGTAAGGTTTTTACCTCTGTAGAACCTGGAACAGGTTTACCAACATTTACCATCTCGTCGTAGACGGCTACTGGAATCATGATGCGGTTATACAATCTTTGCAACAAATCTAGCTGTCTAATAGCTGTCAAATTTGTAATGGGCGATGTATCACTAACAACAATCACAACAGCCTCATCGACTGCAAAGTCTTAACATCTGCCTGAAAATCCTCTATATCATAGTTGATGAAAAGCCCACGCTTGGCAAGTTCATGCTGAAACTCAATCACTGTCAGTCCAGTCCAAGCACGAGCCTTGCCACTGCTAATTTTTTCCTGCTTGTAGAGCATAATAGCGATTTCTAGTTTTAGTTCATCCTCCGTCATTCTTGTTGCGCGGAGAATATCGTCAGGGATCAAGACAGTCATAAGAACTATCCTTGGAATCGTTTACTCTACAATTTTAAGGTATGGGGAGCAGAAGCGTGGGATCGTCGCAGTCTAACAGCCCGCCTGGAGCAGACTGATGCGAGATCTTGGGTGGATTAGGAATACTTGCAGCCGCTCAACTGGAACGTTAGCATTGTTTTCTGTTGACCGTACTCGCTAGAAGTAGGACTGAACTGGCCATGACTGCGGAATAATCGCTAACATTAGAAGCGCGATCGCAAGTGCTGGTTGGGTCAAGCCAGACGTAATCCAATATTGCCTTGACTGCGATCGGCGATCTCTATAGTGCGATCGGCGATCTTGTAGTTTAGATTGACGGCAGGACACCCAACACCCCTGGAGCCAAGATTAAATGCGGTATGGCGCGATCGTCGATCGCGTAGGGTGGCATTCAGCCTAGCCTCCCCGCCCATAGACACCCCCGCCTGCCGTTTCCCTGTACCCCCCGCCCGATCGGCCTGGAGACCTTGAGGCCGATCGCTCAGTTACAATCAAGGCGCGATCGGTGAGAGGAGGCCAAGTGCATGACAGTACGCCAGCCCCGCTCCATAAAATACTTGAGAACTGGTGAAGCCAACATTACACTTACTCTCAAAACTTCAGATTGGCTCGGTGAAGCAGCCAAACAGGGTTAGAGCGCTTTAATCATTGATCCCCAAAGAGGACTGAGATATCGTCAATTCTGGATGATAAGCAGATACAAATGCAACGCTTTAGTGAAGTTCTAGACAATGTAGATCGGGCTTGCTAAGTAACTCTTGAATTGCTTCGACACCAGATCGAATTAGAGCCTCAGTCTCTCTGGTTGGTGCATTGCCACATCGCAACCATACAACTTTGGGTGGAGAGCCATACAGTCGGCTTCTCTCAGTAAAATCGGCATCCTGGGTCACGATACAAAAGTCGTTTGTCTTAGCAAATTCCCAGATCTCGGTGTCGGTTTTCTCTGCAAGTCCATGAAACTGAACATGGCTAGAGTCAGGAAAAATATCTGACAACCGACTAACCAGCTTGCGGCTGAGGTTTTGGTCGAAAAGTAGTTTCAAGCAGCGCTCACCGATGCAACTAAACGATGCTCTCGATCGGCTGCAAACTCCAAACAGGCTCTAATGTCGGTTTCTGTTAATTCTGGGAAGTCGTCAATGATCTCAGCGGTAGACATACCAGCCGCTAGCCAGCCCAAGACATCGTAGACCGTAATTCGCATCCGGCGGATACAGGGCTTGCCACCCCGCTTATCAGGCTCGATCGTAATGATGTCGCGATAGTTCATAATACGGGCGGTTCACTCGTCTATACCTAAGTCTAGAACAAGCTAACACCTCGCTGCAACGGACGGCAGTTAGTTGATTGGTCAGAGGCAAGAGGCTACCTGTCGCCCTTGAGCTTCACCGTTAAGCGTGCTTCTAAATTTTTCTATTATTGAATTGTAACCAGTAACGTCATGGGTTACACTTGATGAATGATAGTCAGTTTCAAGCATCGAGGACTAAAGCAGTTCTTTGAGTCGGGAACCACCCGAGGCATTCAGGCAAATCATGCCAAACGAATTCGGCTGATTCTGGCTCGTCTCAGTGCTGCAACTGCACCGCAAGACATGAACTTGCCCGGATTGGTACTTCATGAACTGGCAGGGCAACGTAAAGGAACCTGGGCGGTGAGAGTATCTGGAAACTGGCGGATCACGTTCACCTTTGACGGTGTTGATGCTTGTGATGTCGATCTTGAGGACTACCACTGATGAAAATGCATAATCCACCCCATCCTGGTGAAGTTCTTAAAGAACTTTGTCTCGAACCTTTGAATCTGACTGTGACTGAGGCTGCTAAGGCACTGGGTGTAAGTCGAAAAACCCTATCTGCTATCTTAAATTGTAGGGCAGGTATTAGCCCTGAAATGGCAATTCGCTTGGGAAAAGCCTTTGATACATCTCCTGAAAGTTGGCTGACTCAGCAAATGCAGTACGATCTGTGGCAGGCAGAGCAGGCAGTCGGCACCCTAGAGGTCAAACGTTTATCAGTTACCTAACCAGGTTTTGCAGCGGATGGCCTCAAGGTGCTGGTGCTGACTCGAAAATTCTTACCACCGCTAAAAACCAAGCCGTTAGCATTGTTTTCTGTTGACCGTACTCGCTAGAAGTAGTCCTGAACTGGCCGTGACTGCGGAATAATTGCTAACCTTGGAAGCGCGATCGCAAGTGCTGGTTGGGTCAAGCTAGACGTAATCCAATATTTATTGGGCTGCGATCGGTGATCTCTATAGTGCGATCGGCGATCTTGTTAGTTGGGTTGACGGCAGGAAACCCAACACCCTTGGAGCCAAGATTAAATGCGGTATGATAGCGCGAACGTCGATCGCGTAGGGTGCATTCGACCTAGCCTCCCCACCCATAGACACCCCCGCCTGTGCCGTTTCCCTGCCTCCCCCACCCGATCGACCTGGAGACCTTGAGACCGATCGCTCAGTTAAACGTCAAGTTTTCGTGGTAATACCCTAAATCTAGGTGTTATCACATGGTTTTGCATGATAAGATCCCAATATCCAGACTTACCCATCAGATCTGACGTTGAATACATAGTTAGGCAGCCAAGTTAAGCAATATCTGATGCTCTTAGACTTCTTTAAAAGTCAAATAGTCGGATTAAATTAAAATATATATGTCAAATACTCAAAATTGCTAGCTAGTAAGATTTTTACGGCTTCTGAAAAAGAGCTTAAGGTTATTCTTTATCTAGAAGAAGCAGGAGTAGGGTTCAAAGGATGCAAGTGTACAAGCGTAGATTTGGGAGATCGACCTTTGAATATGTTACAAAGACTAACCCTTAGCGGCTTTAAGTCTATTAAGACAATAGATATTGAACTGCACCCTTTGAATATATTGATTGGAGCAAATGGGGCAGGTAAAAGTAATCTTATCTCGTTCTTCAAAATGCTTAACGAGATGATGGCTGGGCGCTTTCAGCAATATATTGGAATATCGGGACGTGCCCAATCTCTTTTACATTTTGGCTCCAGAATAACGCCTCAAATAGAAGCAAAACTGGAATTTAAAGTTGACAATGGAGTAGACACTTACCACATTCGACTATTTCATGCGGCTGGTGACACGCTCATTTTTGCTGAAGAGACCTTAAGTTTTTTAGAGACAGGTTGGGTAGATCCAAGAGTTGATGAATTAGGTGCAGGACATCAAGAAACCCAGCTTGTCAAAGCAGCAGAGGAAGGTAAGCAAACTGCTAGAACACTCAGATACTTACTGAACCGTTGCCGCGTGTATCATTTCCATGACACCTCATCTACAGCAGATGTTCGGCAATCTTGTTATGTTGGGGATAATCGATGGTTAATGCCTGATGCTGGCAACTTAGCTGCTCTGCTCTTAAGATTTCGTAACGAAGATTCAGGTTTAGCTTATCAGCGTATCATTGGAACGATTCGTCTTATTGCTCCCTTTTTTGATGATTTTGTTCTAGAGCCAGATGCATCTAATCGGGTTATCCTTAACTGGAGAGAAAAAAGCTCAGACCGTGTATTCGGACCACACCAATTTTCAGATGGTACTTTACGAGCTATCTGTCTTGCCACATTACTCTTACAGCCAGAGAATGAACTTCCAGAACTAATTGTTGTTGATGAACCAGAATTAGGGCTTCATCCTTATGCCTTAAATATTGTGGCTGATTTATTTAGTAAAGCTGCACTTCACACTCAAATACTTATTAGTACTCAATCTAGTTCCTTTCTAGATAATTTTGATCCTGATGATGTAATTACGGTTAATAGAGAGGGTAAAGAATCTCAATTCAGCAGACTAACTTCTACAGAACTTGAAGTCTGGCTAGATGAGTATAGTCTGGGTGAAATTTGGGAGAAAAATGTTATCGGTGGAGGTCCGCATTAATGGTGCGCCTTTACCTATTTGCTGAAGGACAAACTGAGCAGACATTTGCTGGTAATTTAATAAAGCCGCACTTGGCTCAGTATCAAGTGTATATGCATAATCCTGTGCTTATTGCCCATGCGAGAAAGAAGGGATATGTACATCGTGGAGGTGGTCGTAATTATGCACCTATGAAAAATGATATTATACGCTTTCTTAAAAAGGAAAAGTCTTTAGATGTTTTTTTCACAACTATGATTGATTTATATGCTATTCATCCTGATTTTCCAGGGTTAGCCGAAGCTGAAGCTGCGCGACAAGACCCGTTAAAGAGGGTTGAATTCCTAGAGCAACGATTTGCAGAAGATATTGGCGATCAACGTTTCATTCCCTACATTCAGTTGCATGAGTATGAGGCGTATCTTTTTTCCGATCCCACTTGTTTTCAATACCTTAGTGCTGCAAGTAAAAAAGGGATCGAAACACTTCAGGCTATTGCCAGTCAGTATCAAACGCCAGAACTAATTAACGATGGATTGCAAACAGCGCCTAGCAAACGCATTATTACTCAATTTCCTGATTATGGAAAGGCAAAATCTACTTTTGGGCCCCAGTTAGCTGAAAAAATTGGGCTACGAGCAATTCGGGACACCTGTCCTCATTTCAACCAATGGTTGTCAAAGCTTGAATGTTTAGGGATGGAGTGAGAGTGTTGACTGCCTAACAACGCCCATGTACCCGGCTGTCGAAAGGTTGTCTGTTAGCCGTTCGAGGTTATCTGCGGCGGGTGATGGGCAACGTTAGCATTGTTTTCTATTGACCGTACTCGCTAGAAGTAGCACTGAACTGGCCGTGACTGCGGAATAATCGCTAATGTTGGAAGCGCGATCGCAAGTGCTGGTTGGGGCAAGCCAGACGTAATCCAATATTTACTTGGCTGCGATCGGCGATCTCTATCGTGCGATCGCCAATCTTGTCGGTTAGGTTGACGGCAGGAAACCAAACGCCCTTGGAGACAAGATTAAATGGGGTATGATAGCGCGATCGTCGATCGCGTAGGGTGATTCGACCTAGCCTCCCCACCCATAGACACCCCCGCCTGCCGTTTCTCTGTGCCCACCGCCCGATCGACCTGGAGACCTTGAGACCGATCGCTCAGTTACCATCAAGAAGCGATCGTTGAGAGGGGGCCAAGTTCATGACAGTACGCCAGCTTCGCTACAGCAAAGAAGAATCCGACATGGCAATGAACTCTATGAATCCCAAGTGCGCCCTCAAATTGAAGCAGGCAATTATGAGAAAATTGTAGCGATCGACATTGAAACAGGCTTCCTGATGTTGCCCACCAGCAAGCAGTTGCCCGACGCCAGCAAGCCCAAGCCCGACCCTGATTTCTGAGCGATGAGACGGTGGGTACGATCAAGACGGGTTTAGAGCAGTATCACAGTCCCGAACAGATTGCCGGTCGCCTCCAAGGTGAGGACCAGAAGCGGTGTAGTCATGAGACAATTTACCAGATGATTGCGACGAATCGCTATGGCTTCGGGAAATATCGCACGCCTTATGAAGTATCCTATGAACATCGTTTAGACACTGTTTCACTTCAAATTTGAATTGGCAAATTTTGGCAAAACTCAAAGTTAACTAGTCAAGTAAAACAACTAGCTTATGAGAACCTTTACTGCAATTGTTGAGCGAGATTCTGACACTAACCTCTACGTTGGTTATGTCCCTGGATTTACGGGAGCGCACTCCCAAGGAGAAACTTTGGATGAGTTGCACGAGAATCTGCGTGAAGTAATTGAGATGCTCTTAGAAGATGAGGAAGTAGTATTCAAGACGGAGTTTGTTGGTACACAGCAGATTGTGGTTCAGTAAGCGATGAGTAACATTCCCGTTCTGAAGCCGCAAGAGGTTGTACGTATTCTAGAAGGTCTAGGGTTTGTAGAGGTTCGTCAAAAAGGTTCACACAAGCAGTTCCGGCATGAAGATGGTCGAGGGACAACTGTTCCGTTTCATAAAGGACGTGATATTTCTCCCAGACTTCTACGGCAGATTGCAAGCGATATAGAACTGACTGTTGAGGAACTGTTAGAGTCCCGATGAGGTCTAGCAAGTCACTTGCACCCGATCGTCAAAAGGTTATTGGTCATTGTTCAAGGTTCTAGCGGTGGGGGAAGCGGGACGTTAGCGTTATTTTCGGTTGACTGTACTCGCTAGAAGTAGCCCTGAACTGGCTGTGACTGCGGAATAATCGCTTATGTTGGAAGCACGATCGCAAGTGCTGGTTGGGTCAAGCCAGACGTAATCCAATATTTACTTGGCTGCGATCGGCGATCGCAACAAGGAAACCTAGCATCTCCTAAATATATCGAACTTGATTTTGCATCTCGTCGGAGGTTACTTGATTAAGAATGACAAGTAATCCTTGTGTGCTCTCTTGGGGGGAACGACGAACAGCAAAAATTATCCCATAGTGTATCCGCCCCGCATCAAAGTAACTCTGTACAAGTTCTTCAAAGTTAGTCCTATTGTGAGTAACCAGCATTCTTCCTTGACTTACAGCGTAGGCAAATTGCTCTGCATCAGTTGCGTGAAGTTGGCTCGTATCTCGTGCAGTAATGACGTCAAAACCTCTCCATCGAAGCAGATCTGCTACCAAGACATTGACATCTTCATCTAAGTACAAACCCATAAATAAATTGTTCACAAATCTCTAAGTAATGGGTCAATTAACTCATCAGGAATGTGGTTGTGCTCGATGTACCGATTGATTTCGTCTTGGTGATCACCGTAGTAAGTTAATGCTCCAACGACTTGTCCCAATGTTAGGTGAGGCATCCCTTTGGGGATTTCCTCTGGCGCAACCCCCAGTCGCCAAGTCTCAACGATTGCTCTGACAGGTGTATGGGTTCCTCGGACGATCGGTTCTCCGTGCAGAATCTCATCATCCCGAACAACATAAAGATATTCTGTTGCTTGAACCATGATCACCTCCCAAGTCGGCTATCTTCTATTGTATCGTTCACGTCAATTGTCTCGGCACAGCGGACGGCATCGCCAATCGTTGGAGCCTCGATCGACTATATGAACGTGAACCTGATGCCCAGTCTTGGGTAATTTGGATTGGGCATTGAGCCGTTTCCCGCATGGGTAGCCGTACGAGGTAGCGAGGTCACTTTTGAAATATACAAGGCGGTTGTGATCTGGGATAGGCAGAAGCAAATTGTTGATGTAGCAGCTTCGGATGCAGAGCCGTTGGTGGGGGAATGGGTTTGCTATATATGGATTTAAGCTTCAGATGGAGGCGGATGATGGAAGAAAACAGTGAATATAGTTGAGCCTGTTCCTGGTAGTATGCACAAGTTTACATACTATAATTAAGATAGTTTACCAAGGGTTTGGCAGAGTTCTGGTGGTGGCCTATACCCTGCGAGGTGACGCGATTCGAATCATCTCAGCACGCCAAGCAAGCAAACAGAAACGTCGGCAATACGAGAAGGGATAGTGATGGAAGCGGAATATGATTTCAGTCAAGGTAAGCGAGGTGCGATTGACCCGACACTATCAGGTAAAATGCGCATCACGATCCGGCTAGATGATGAGGTTCTGGCATGGTTTCGTGAACAAGCGCATAGTGCAGGTGGAGGAAACTACCAAACCTTGATTAATGAAGCCCTGCGTCAACATATTTATACTATGCGCCAACCACTAGAGGAAATGTTGCGGAAAGTAGTTCGTGAAGAGCTTGAACGCATTGAAAGATAAGGTTTTTGCTAAGGGCTAACAAGTCGCCGCACCGAAACGATAAAAGGTAGTCGGTTGAGTAGTAAAGGTTGAGAGGGGGCCAAGTTCATGACAGTACGCCAGCCCCGCTACAGCAAAGAAGAATTTGCCTGACGTGGTATTGATGGTGTGGCTGGGTTGGTTGATCTGCAAGTTCAGTTAGCGCGGTGGCAACTTAATCTGCCTCATTTTTTGGGTATCTATGTCCAACGACAGGAAGTAGCTTGACAGATCATCTTCGATGCAGAACAGGTGCAGGCGATCGCAAAGGCTTTGTGTGAGTCCCGGCACTGGGTTAGTTAAGTTTTCATTCTCATTATTTAGATGGGTTGCTGGTAGTTTCGTCGAATTCTACTCGCGATCGCTCTGAATCTTTTTCAAAATTATCTGGGTTGTGGGATGAGTGGATAAACTAGCAGTTTGTCCCTGTTGTACAGCTTCCTCAATTAGCCTGCCGAAATTATCCCAAATAGCTCGAATATAGGGATGATCGTCAGGGAGTGCATTAGTTAAATTATCTAGGGCGCGTAAATAGAAAGATTCAGCATCAGGATAACGACCCATTATATGGTACAAATAAGCTAAATTATTTAACGTTGTGACGGTATGAAGATGATTAATCCCCAATTTCTTCTCTCGAATCTTGAGAGATCGTAGGTAGAGGGATTCGGCGTTAGTATAGATGCCTATTCTCTCGTAAAGTGCTGCTAAGTTGTTAAGAATTGTAGAAGTATTGAGATGGTCACCCCCAAACTTTTCCTCGCTAATACGCAATGATCGCCGGTAGAGAGGTTCGGCTTTAGTATAGCGGCCCATTGCCTCATACAGGTTTGCAAGGTTATTGAGGCTATTAGCAGTGTCGGGATGATTATGTCCCAGTTGAACCTCTCGGATTTTTAGTGCTTTTTGATAAAGAAGTTCAGCATCAGCATAGCGACCTATCGTACTATATAGGTTTGCTAGGTTATTCAAGCTATTTGCAGTATCAGGATGGTTAGACTTCAACTGCTTCTCGCGAATTTTTAATGCTTGCTTATAGAGAGATTCAGCTTCAATGTATCGGCCCATTAATTCGTACAGATTTGCCAGGTTATTAAGGCTCTTTGCAATGTCAAGGTGGTCAGAGCCTAATTGCGTTTTCTTGATTTCTAGCGATCGCTGGTAGAGGGATTCAGCATCGCCATATTTACCAATTGAATGATACAGTAATGCTAAGTTATTAAAGCTAGTTGCAGTATCGAGGTTATGAATTCCCAATCGTTTTTCTAGTTGATCACAACACTGCTGATACCACGGTTCTGCATCAGCATAAAATCCTTGAGCATCATAAAAATCAGCAATTCCAGTAAAAAGGCACAAGATATCGTGAGAATCTTCAAGCAGCTCTGCATACTGAGTTGCAGCAATAAGATGTTCAATATCTGGCTGGATGATGGCAATATCGGTTAGCGTTAGAACTTTACCAACAATAAAATCTGCCGCCTGACGAGCCGATACTTCTGCCATTGATACTTCATAGCTAGTCACTATATTCCCCCAATCTTGATCTAGCCCAACTACACGGGGATTGTCAGCATCATTCTCAGTATATTCATGATTAGCTCTCCCTGCGTTGCGCCTTCTCCCTAAAGAACGCAAGAATGAGCGGGTGAATTGAATACGTCGCATTTTCTTTCTCCGTTTCGATTAAACTTAAACTGAGTAGCTTTATACGTCCTTGCGTTAATCGTTGACGATCGAATATTGCCCCCCGCCGCACACAATCTTGTTCCTCCGTTTGCTCAATCAACGTCCAGCGAATTGGCGCACGTCCAAACACCGTAAACATCATCCCTAACCTAATCGCCACATATTCCCCCGCCTTATTTAAGTACTTCCAACTCATCTCAAACGCTGCCCGCACCCCCCGCTCCGCCGTCAGCGTCCAACCCTCATCGCGATCCCGATTCAGCGCCTCATGACTCAGCATTCCCTGCTCCTGCAAATCAGCCCGCAGCCTTGATATGGCCAGCCCCTCATCGATCGCCAAATACTTCCCCACTAACTCCAGCGCCAGCGGCAAATAGCCCAACTCCGCACACAACCGTTTCGCCTCCTCCCCACCCCCTTCCGCCAGCCGCGCCTCCCCAACCAGCGATGCCAGAAACGCTAACGCCGCCGCCTCACTTAGTTTGCCCAACAACAACTGCTCCATCCCATCAATCTTTAGCCGGGTCGTCACCAGCACCCTAACAGCCGCGATCGTGGGTAAGTACCGCCGCGTATCATCGTAGTCCTCCACATCATCAAAAATAACCAGCGCCTTCCCCTGCCCCTGCCAAAACGGCCAGCAATACTGGAGCTTACTGGTCTCCGACTCACGCTCCTTCCAGACCTCCCAGTTAAACGCAGGGAACCGCATCTGTGTAATATCTGCAATTTGACCCGCCAAATTCCCCGCTGGCACCCGCAACCACCAAACCCCACCCGGATAGTCCCCACAAAACCGCCGCGCATACTGGATCGCCAACTCCGTCTTACCAATCCCACCAATCCCCCGGATCGACGTAATCGCCAATTGGTTAGCCTGCTGTAACTTTTGGTGGAGTTCATTCAGCGCTTCCTCCCGTCCAAAAAACCGTTGCGGATCACGAATCCCTAAATGCGTCGCCAGAAAATTACTCAGCGGCAACGTTGGCAAGGGCAAATCATGGTTAGCCACAGAATTAGTCACCGCATTAGCCTCCGAACGAGCCGCAGCAGGCAACCGCCCACAGGTGTAATCCACCCCCTCCTCCAAGTCATCCTCGTCACCAAACGCAAACTTGACCAGTTTTCGGATACTGCTTAGCGTGACCGGTGATTCCGCCTTGAGAATCTTCGCGATCGTCCCGCGATCGATCTCTGCATCCTGGGCAAAGCCACTAACGTTGAGATTATTGCTACCTCTCAGATAATTGTGTGTTTTCCCTTCCCTTCTTGCCTTCTCCCTAATCGCGTTCTCTAGCTTTTCCACCCCTTCCCGCGTCAGCGTACATTGCTTTGCTGTTGTATAGGAGTCATCTGTTTCTACCATCGTCTTGCCCGTAATTTTGCCGATGATCGCCAATCCCGGTTCACCTGATCTGCATTGCCCTACATCCCTTACACCGTAACCCTTCCAAGTGTAAGCAGCAACTTTTTTGTCGAACTGGGGATCATCGTCACCGCTACCCCTTCAGCTATGACACCGTGTAGACATCAACCTTCAAACCTCAGTGAGACGAACAATGGTTGCAGCCAAGGCAAACTCCATGTTCCATGACTATTGTCACCACTTCCAGCAAGCGATCGCCGATGAAATTAAAGCACTTCAGCAAGCCGATCGCTCAATGACCCCGATTACCGATGGTCATCGCATCAGCCAAGACCAAAGTGAGCAGCGCCGAGGTGAGCATCTTTACTCCTTCACCACCGACACCGAAATCCGCTTTCCTGAAGATACCCCGATCGACTTGCACTACAACAGACAGCAGTATCGTGGAACCTTGGTGTCAGTTGATGGCTTTGATCTGCTGATTGCCCTTGAAACTAATATCGGCGATCGCATCCCCAAAGCTAAACTCAACATTGAACCGTGGTTCCTCCTCGAAGCCTTACAAGAACGCCTTGCCACTGCGAATATCCGTAATTCTGCCAACAGCCCCGCAGCTACCCCAGGCAGCAACGGCACCTCCATCAACGATGTCCCCCCAGCTAACAGCCCCTTAGCTGAGGCCCTCTTAAGTCCGTATCTGCAAGCTACCCCCAATAGCACCGAAGACTTTAGCCAGTTTGCCCCCCGTATTGAGGCTGAAACCGGATTAGAACTGCGCTACAACCACCACCAGGCCGCCGCCATCACCCACGTCCTCCAGCATCCTGTCAGTTTCATCTGGGGACCCCCCGGCACCGGCAAAACCAGCACCCTGGGACTGGCCGTCGCCGCCCTCGTCCACTCCGGACAATCGGTTTTAGTCCTGGCCCACAGCAACGCCGCCGTGGATACCGCCATGACCAGCGTCGCCAAATATCTGGAACAGTCCAGCTATTACCGCAATGGCATGGTGCTGCGCTTCGGCATCCCCGCTTCCGATATCCACCAACGTTACCCGATGCTCAATGTGCGCGGTATTCTCAGAATGCAACAGCCCGCCCTGATTCAGGAAATCGAAGGGCTAGAACAAGAGCGAGAACGTCTGACCAGAGAATCCAGACAGTCGCAGTTGAGTACATCAAGGAAAAAGGTGATCGACACTCAAATTAAGCGAATTCGCGATCGCCTGAGCGAACTAAAAAGACAACTGCGTGAGCACGAAAGCCGACTTGTCTCTCAGGGCATGGTCATTGGCTGCACCCTATCCAAAGCCACGATCGCGCCAGAAATCTTTGAGCGCCGATTTGATGCCGTCATTATTGACGAAGCCAGCATGGCCTACATCCCCCACTGTGCCTATGGCGCAACCCTAGCTAAAAAACGCATTGCCATCTTTGGTGACTTTCGGCAACTGGCCCCCGTCTCCCAAGCGAAAACGGAAGCAGCAGCGCAGTGGTTACAGCGCGACATTTTTGACGAAGCTGGCATTATTGAGGCCGTTAACCGCGATCGCGAAGATCAACGCTTAGTCCTGCTCCAAACCCAATACCGGATGCATCCGGCGATCTCTGCGATCCCCAACGCCCTGTTTTACCAAAACCGCTTGGAAGACGGTGAAGGGGTCAGAGAACGGACACAGACGATCGTTCACGCCGCTCCCCAACCCGGCCATCCTCTAGTTCTCTACGACCTCAGCCATGCTGCCACCGTTTGTTGCTATCAAGATCGCAGCAGTCGCTTTAACCTGGTTTCGGCCCTGATTGCCGCCGACCTGACCTATCAAGCCCAACTGGCCGGAAGCCAAAGCATTGGCCTGATCACCCCCTATAGCGCCCAGGCCCGCCTCCTGCACCGTATCCTCCGTGAAACCCAACAAAGACAGGTGAAGGTAGCAACGGTTCATCGCTTTCAGGGATCTGAACAAAATCTGATCGTCTTCGATGCCGTCGATAGTCAACCGATGCGCAAAGCCAGCCAGCTCTTAAGGGGGGGTGAACAAAGTACCGCTGCGCGTTTAGCCAACGTTGCCATCAGCCGCGCCGAAGGCAAATTTATCGGCCTGTTTAATCACGCTTTTATCAGCCAGCAACTAGACAGTTTCAATAGCTTCCGCAAATTCAGCGATCGCCTGCGGGCCAACGCTGAAGTCATCCCCTTGAGTTTTACTGGCGTTCCTAACACCACCATTTGGGAATTTCAACTCCCCCACGTCACCGCCTATGCCAATGCCAATGCCGCTCAAGCCACCATCCACACCGACCTACAAGCCGCCCAAGAGTCGATCGCGATCGACTGGCCCATGCAACTACAACCCAGCCGCCATTTCCACCTACAGTTTCCATGCGGACGACAATTGTTTGTACGCGGTCCCCATGCCAACACGATCGCCCGCAATCTCCCCAACCGTCACATCTGGAAAAATCAATCCTTCAGTGCAATGGGCCTAGTGGGCATTGATCAAAAAATCCTGTGGGTCTACCTCGATCCCGCCAACAGCAACGCGCCCGTCTTCCGAATTGCTCTACCAGAGACCATCAAGTTACTCTACGACTTCTACGAACTCATCCCCGAAGGCACCGGGGGTAGTGTCGCCACCGCCTTCAGGCAAGGCGATCACCCCTTTGGCTCCTGTGAGATTTGCCAAAGACCGCTCTGGCTCAATTCAGATAATCCTAACCGATTGAGTTGTGTGCGACACCCTAGGCAAGGTAGAAACATGACACCCCAGGATGCCACAAGGTGTGCCCAACTGATGCAGCTCGTTTGCCCGCAGTGTGGAGCTGCCCTCCGAGGAGCCAGGAACAGCAGTACTGGTCAAGTCTATTTGCGCTGTACGCAGTGTAGGGGTACTCGCCCCCTCTGAGACCTGATCTGAGAAAGTGTAGCGGCGGGGTAGATCTTCGCAAGGCTAGCCCCAGCCGCTATTGACCACGATCGCGGGCAGTCAATTTATCACAAAAATACAACCACGAGTACATCAATAAGTTATCAGAAGTTAAGCAGATTCAACAGCTTGTAATTTAGCACTAACCAATGCTTGAGTACGATTTTGGAGATCACTAGCGATCGCTTCAATCTCCTCTGGTGTCAGTAAATTGCCCAGTCTTTCCTGGAGGAGTAGTAATAAACTTTTCTCGATCCAGATAACTGTTAGGGCAACGCAAGTAGGTCGTTGTATGACTCCCCCAGTTCAACCCAGCCGTGATGTCACAACCTGATTCAGCTTCAATCGCGGCTAGTTCCCTTAATTGTTTCCGATCAATCTTGAACGCCATCGCACTACTACTTCCCATCGCTCAACTGCTTTAGTCCTGCTCAATAACTGAGGGACGCTGACGATACCACTCAAAGTAGATCAGATTTTGCTGTTCTGGATCTTACCCACACTCTATCATGCCCAATTTTTCATAAAACTTGCAGGCATTCGGTAAAGCATGTAATCCCACCAAACCACCATAACCTAACTCCTGACTGCGATGCCCAGCGAACTGGAACAGAATACTCCCCACCGCCCGGTACTTGGGTGGATCTTGAATGCTGGGACGATTGCTCACAGACAATAGCGTACTTTTCGTAATTCCCCAATGAACTATACAGCCGATTTTTCTTGAGCCAGTCCCAATCCGCATCCTCCTCACGAGAAGACTTGAGTTGTGGTTGCCAGTACTGCTCAAAATCGGCTAAATGTTTTTCACTCAGCGGTTGCAATCGGGCATCCACTTCCTGCGCATCACTCACGCGCAATAGTTGTATCTCGTAGGTCAACCTTTAACCTCAAGCATTTCAGTCAGGGGCAAATGTACCATAAGTACCCAATCCTGGCATCTCAACTCCCATAGGATGATTGAACCGATCAGTCGATATCCTCATTGCTGAGCGATCACACTCCCGCCCCACTCCCACTTCCCTCCTCCCACCGATCGCACCACGCCTGCCATCACGCCTTCTCCACCAGCACATCCAGGACATCGACCCCAACTTCCTCTCTCAACGCTAGTTACCAGCAGCAGTTATCGAAGGATAGGGGGAGAGTTTAATGAAAGCGCAGATAATGCATTAATCCTGCCGTGAGCGTGGCCGGTAGGTTTAACCGCCGTTGCAGATCCACCAGATTGAGATAGGGACCGTGGGCCGATCGCTGTTCAACAAGGGTACGGGCTAAAAATAGATCAACCCCAGGAATAGTCGTCAATTGGGCGATCGTGGCCTGATTGGCATTGAGGGTCTGAATCGTCTCTGCCCCATCGGGATCGTAATAGTAAAACCGCAGGATCGGCGCTAAGGGTTTAAGGTGGACAACCGACACATTAAGTGCCGCCGCCAAATCCTCTAAACAGTGGAACTGAATGCCTGCCTGGGTGAGGCCGTGCAAGAGTTTGGCCTGGTGGATCGATAGCCCCGGTAAGCGTAACCAATCATCGACGGTGGCCCGATTGGCATCGATCGTGACTCCCAAAGCCGCCGCTTCCTGCACCTCCACGATTGATTGAAACCGATAATAGGGGTCCTGAAGGAGTTGCTCCCGGCGGGAAAGGGGACGACGGGAGGCCAGTTCGCGACGTTGGGTTAGGTGGTTTAACCAATTCGAGAGGGTCACGGTTGGGGGAGTAGGGAGTAGGGGTTAGGCGATGCGATCGAGGAGTTGGCGGCGTTTTTGTTCAAACTCGTACTCGGAAATCAGGCCATCCTGGCGCAGTTGGTCGAGTTGGCGGACGGCTTCGGTGATCGCGCCGATGCGAGTGGCATCAAAGGGTTCAGCCAGTGGCGCAGTCGGCGTTTTCAGACGGCGTTTAGGGGAAGTGGCGGTGTCTGCCGGTAAACCTTCCTCCCGATCAGCATTAAAGTTATAGTCAAATTCCTCCGGATCTTGCACCAGGTACCAAATCCCTTCGATCGCACTCGCGATGTGGGGGATCGGCGTCCAGGAGAGCAACAGGTAGATAACCCCCCAGGCGTGTTGGCCAACATAGAACTTATGGATGCCCGCGATCGGGGCCACGATGCCAGCAAAGGCTAGTAGGGTAGCCATTCGACGACTTCTGGGTTTTCCAAACACAGCCTCACTCCGATCGCACCGCAACACCACCTCTTTATCATATTGAGATTCTAACGGGTTGAGATTCTCGAAGGGGGACAAGCAGGGGTGCGCAACGCCCAGGTGACGCCCCGCGCGATCGTCCCTAGAGACTGAAATCGTTGATCTAGAATAAGGAGGGAGTCGTTGTACCCTAGAATCAGAGAATAGCTATCATAGGCGGTTAGCCCCTGCGATCGCTGCTCGCTCGGCAGCGGGGGACCCATACCTTGTCGTTAGTGTCAAAACAGGAGGAAGTGGTCAAGGAATGACTCAGGTAGTTCTCGGTGAAAATGAAGGGATTGAGTCGGCATTACGTCGGTTTAAGCGCCAAGTTTCCAAAGCCGGGATTTTGGCAGATGTAAAATATCGCCGTCATTACGAAACCCCCCAAGAAAAGCGGAAGCGCAAAGCCGTTGCCGCCCGCCGCAAGCGCCGCTATCGTTAACCCGTTTTGGGGTAGGCATGCAGTTGCGTTGTCCGCCAGAAGCGGTATGGGGCTGACTCAGTATGCGATTGAGTATTCAGTTGAGTATTCAGTAAACGGTTAGCGTTGGCATCAAGTCGGCGTTAGACAAAATCGGCGTCAGAAATTGGACAGGACTTTGTCGAGTGGCAAAGTCCGTTTTGGTTTTCAGGGGTCCCGTGATGAGTGCAGAGCAAGAGCTAGAGCAAACGATCCTCGATTTCACCGCGATTCAGGCGGATCTTCACTACAAACACGCCCAGGATGCCCTGCGGGAGTTACTCGTGCGGCTCGATCTGACGCCCCAGGAGCAAGCGGGCCTAGAGCCGGAGATTCGGGGCCTCATTCAGATGTTGGATAAACTCGAGCGATCGGTGATCCATATTGCCGCCTTTGGCATGGTGGGCCGAGGGAAATCATCGCTGCTGAATGCGCTGGTGGGACAGCCCGTCTTTGCCACAGGACCGACTCATGGGGTAACGCGATCGATCCAGCGGGTGGATTGGCCGGTAGAACGGGAGAATCTAGCCGGTAATGCCAGTTCCGATCCCGACGATCGCGATCGCACCATCGTGCGAGTAACGTTATCAGCACGTGGTAAGGCCCAGATTCAACTGATTGATACCCCTGGGATTGATGAAGTCGCCGGGGAGGAACGGGAGCAACTCGCCAAGCGGCTGGCCCGTCAGGCGGACCTGATCCTGTTTGTGATTACGGGTGACATGACGCGGGTGGAACACCAAGCCCTCTCAGAACTGCGGCAGGCCAGTAAACCGATTCTCTTGGTGTTTAACAAGGTGGATCAGTATCCAGACACCGATCGCGATCTGATCTACGCCACGATTCGGGATCAACGGGTACGAGAACTCCTCTCCCCGGATGAGATCGTCATGGCGGCGGCGGCTCCCCTTACGCCAAGCTGGGTCCAGCGGGATGGCCAAAGTCGAGTCCACCTGCAACCCGGTCCCCCCCAAGTGGAGGCCCTCAAGTTGAAGATCCTGGAGATTCTCGATCGTGAAGGCAAGGCGCTTATTGCCCTGAATACCATGCTTTATGCCGATGAAGTGAATGAGCAGGTCGTCCAACGGAAGTTAGTCATCCGGGAACAGGCGGCCAACCAGATTATTTGGAATGCGGTGATGATGAAGGCATTGGCGATCGCCCTGAATCCGGTGACAGTGGTCGATATTTTCAGCGGGGCGATCATCGATGTTGCCATGATTTTGACCCTCTCCCGGCTATATGGGATTGCCATGACCGAGGCCGGAGCCGTGAACCTACTGCAAAAAATTGCCCTGAGCATGGGCAGTATTGGCGCGAGTGAACTGCTGGCGAATTTGGGCCTGAGTGGGCTAAAGGGCATCTTGGGGGCATCGGCTCCCGTCACTGGGGGGGCAACCTTAGCCCCCTACCTATCGGTGGCCGTGACCCAGGCCGGGGTCGCAGGGGTATCGTCCTATAGCATTGGGCAGATTACGAAAACCTATTTGGCCCAGGGAGCGACCTGGGGACCGGATGGCCCGAAAGCAGTGGTGAGTGAGATTTTGGCTGCCTTGGATGAGACCTCCATTTTGAGCCGAATTAAGGCGGAATTACGGGCGCGGTTGCAAGGACAGGCGGGAGCGGAATCATGACCGTTACCCCTTCAGATGTTCCCCAAGTGTTAGAGCAGTCGATTTGGATTGAGGCTGAAGTGGCGGCGGTGGAGCAGTGTTTAACCGACTTGACGTTGATGCATCGCTGGTTAAACCCATTGTTGCACTGTGAACCGATCGGGCTGTGGTGTACCGACATCGGCTGTCAGAGTCGCTTTGTGATCCAGATTCCCTGGCTCAAACCTACCCTACAGAATCGAGTTGTCGAGCGGCAACCAGGGCTGATTGTGTGGGAATTTGAGGGTTTTTTTCAAGGCCGCGATCGCTGGGTATGTCAACCGGAGGGAACGGGAACACGGTTGTTGAACCGGTTTGAGTTTGTCATTCCCAATGCGATCGTGGCGTTGGGATTTCAGTTGTTTGCCCGTCGGCTAACCCAGGCCGATATGCAGGCGCAATTGCAGCGGTTACGGCAGGTAGCCGAGTCAATTGGGCACCCTTAATCGATTTTAGGGGGCAACTTTAGGGGGCAAAATCTCTCCAGCAGCCGATTTACTGGTTACGCAGATCCAGAGCCGCGAGATAGAGTTTGCTCCATTCACTCGTCACCTGGCTGGTTTTCCACTTCAACTGTTGGGCAATCGCTTCGACCTTGGCCCCTTCCCGTAGTAAGGTCAGGAGTTGCTGTTGGGTCGGCGTGAGGTTATCCCAGAAGTGTTGCCATTGGTTGGGGGTAAGGCCCAGGTTATGTTCCTTCAGTGACGTTTCTAGCCAGTGGGCCACCAGTTCCGGTTGGGATTTGACAGAAAAGACACGGATAGCATGGTAACTCACCTTTTCCCGTAGGCGATAGATTTGCTTGATCGGCACCTTGAGGGTTTCCGCGATCGCCTCTTGGGTACACCCTTGTAGGTAAAGCCGTAACCACTGGGCCGCTAACGGTTCAACCTGCTCCTCCAGGTAGGTCATAAATTCCCGCTGTACCTTCAAACGCGCCGTTTGCCGATCTTCCCACTCCTGGGCCTCCTGGTACTGAACAATCGCCTGGGCATCGAATAAACTCACCGGATTATCCGTTTCATCCAGGGCCACTTCCTCTGATACCAACCGCACCAAATCCCCAGCAGGCACTTGGGTGAGGCCCCCCCGTTGAGTCCGTCGTAGGTAGTTGACAAAACGGTAGACAAAGAGGGGTTGGTTGCGCACGGGCCGCAGGCAATATTCCTCCAAACTCGCTAACAGCAAGGCATTGCGCAGACGCGGATCGGGGGTACATTGGGAGATCCACTGCATTTGCCGTTGGAGCTTGCGATCGTTTTGCAATAACTCCTGGACCACCTCCTGCACCACATCCATCACCGTGCGCTGGCGATCGCGGCTGAGGGCCACCCAGGTTTTGATCTTTTGGCGAATCAAGAAAAGACTGCCCAAGCGCTTCATCAGCGATCGATGGCCCGCCTCCGGCGACACCTCCAGGTAGCGGGCACGGAGGATACGATAGCGATAGTCCATTGCCTGACGGGTAATCCCCTGGAAATCGGCATCCAGTTGATCCAACGTTTCGGGGTGCTCCCCCAAGAGCCAGTTGATAATGGCTGTTCTGGCAGCAGGCTTAAGCGTTGGACAGTCTTCCTGAAGGCGCTGTTGCCATTCTGCGGTCAGAGTTTCAGCCAATGTCATGGGAGGGGCGACCTGCATAAGCACGTTAAGTTCAATGATAGTGACAGATTGTAACAATGCGAGGGATTGTTCGGCGTTGACGATGTCCATTGCGGACGAGCCAGGGGAAACAGCCCGCGCCAGCCGTCCCGATTCTCCGCTAGACAGGTCCCCTAGGGACTGCCCACCGATTCGTGGTTTTCCAAGAATTCCAGCAAAGATTGCAAAGCCTCAGTCAACTGATTCAGCCGTTGGAGCGAGTTATCCTGATTATTGGCGAGTGTTTGCACGGCATCCCCCAACGCAAAAATTTGATAACCTTGCTGCTGCACCTGATTGGCCTGCTGCTCAACCTGGATAGACAGCGCATCAACCCGTTCGGAAAGCCGTTCGACTGTTTCCGTCGTCGCCAGCACGGCATCGCCGATTTGCTGCACGATCGCCTCAAGGCGATTCATTTGAACGTCCACTCCCACCACACCTTAATCGTTAACGATCATTTCATAGTTTAGCGCCCTCTCCCCAGGAACATCTGCTTAGGGGTCCCGATTAAGCAAAAATTTTCCCGAATGTCCATAGGCAAATACGCACAGGACCGGAAAACAGTCCCGATCGCAACCCGTGTGGGTACGCTGGGCATGGACATAAACCGGAGATCCGCCAGAACTGCCAACCTGACTTCCCCCGATCACCCCGCCCGATCACCCCGTTTGGGGTGGAAGTATCAGAGTATATTAGTTAGGTCCCGTGTCCTATCTCTTCCTCGCCCCCATGCGGATACTAGTTCTTATTCCCGGTGACATCAGCAATCAAATTCTCTGCTTTCCCACCCTGGACGATCTCAAGCACATTTACCCCAAGGCGCAATTGGATGTCCTCGTGGAACCCCGTGCCAAGGCGGCTTATCGGGTGTGTCGATCGGTCCATGAGGCGCTGCCCTTTGACTATCAGGATCGCAGCAGTCCAGCAGATCTGGTCAACCTTTTGGGTATTATGCGCGATCGGGAGTTTGACGCCGTGATTTCCCTGGCCTCCGGTTGGGTAACGGGCTTTTTACTCTGGCTAACGGGGATTCCGGTACGGGTTGGCTATGCCGAGCAACCGGGCAGTCTTTTCCTCACCAATCCGGTCCCCCTCAAACCAGGGCAGTACCTTGCCCATACCTACCATGACTTGCTCCAGGGGCTAGGGATCACCACCCCCTGCCCCGACCTGGCCATCAATGTCCCGCGTAAGGATATTGACTGGGCGGAAGCGGAACAAACCCGCCTTGGCGTTAAAGACACGGGCTATATTTTGCTTTACGACGAACCCGTTGAGGTGGCAACCCCCACCTATCCCGCCAGTGCTTGGCAGCAGGTCATTCAGGGGATTCAGGCGCGTCAGCCAGAACAACCCGTGGTGATCTTGCAAACCCCAGACAACTCGACGATCGTGGCCGAAGTGCTGAAGCTTTGCCCAACGGTCAAGGCGACTGCCCCTGCGGCGATCGGTCAACAAGCGGCCATGATTGCGGCGGCTAACTTAGTCATTGCGCCCGATAGCGCTCCCCTACAACTGGCCATAGCGGTGCAGTCCTATACGATCGCCCTCTTAAGCAGCGTCGCCCTCCCCGTTGTGCCCAAGGGTGATAAATCCTTGGCGGTGCGATCGACGACCCCGAAGCTGGCTGATATCAGCCCGGACACCATTCTGGCTAAAATGTTTGGCGGCTAATCCCATCGCCCAGTGCCCTGTCAACTTAATTTCGGTAGGCTGGGTCAAACGCAGTGCGACCCAGCAGGGAAGGATGTCAATCTGGGGTACACTACACACCATCGGAGCGGACAACGACCACTAAACTTTTATGGGCGCAACGTTACAGCAAATTGCTGGCTACCTCGATCACCACGGTTGGACCTATCGCATTGATACGGAAGCCTCGCAAATTATCACGGGCGTCCAAGCTGAGAATGTCGAGCGGTTCCTGATCGTCATTGAATTAGGTGAAGAGGGGGAATTCTTCGAGATCTATGCGCCCCAGGTCCTCACGGGAGTAAAGGATCATCCCTATAAGGCGGCAATTTTGCAGACGATGCTTTGTATTTCCTGGGAAACCAAAATGTTGCAATGGGAATATGATCCCTCGGATGGTGAAATTCGCGCCATTATTGAGTTCCCCCTAGAGGATGCCACGCTCACGGAGCGCCAGTTTAATCGTTGTCTGGATGCCCTTGTCCGCATTGTGGATGAGATTGCCATGCCCCGTCTGCACGAGGTGATGCGCACTGGCCAAGATCCGGGCGATTTGGAAGAGGGGGAGCGCTTGCTGCTGCGACTGCAAGAGGAAGCCCCCGGTTTGTTGAATTTGCTGGAGCGGGCAATGGAAGCTCGCAAACGGCGTGGCCTATCGCCTTCGCAGGAAGAATTTTAGGGAATCAAGGCTTCCAGGGCCGCTTGCAGGTCAGCCGTGAGGGTCGCGACAGCAGCCTTGGCCGATCGCCGATCGCGGGCATAACTGGGCCAACGCTGACTCACATCGATCGGTGTCCCGATGGTAAAAACCGCCTGACGCTGGCCAAGCTGGGGGCGTCGGGGAATCGTTATGCCCTTCACCCGCGCCACCAGATCAAACAGGATCAACGTGGTTTCCGCCAGCCGCTCGAAACAGAGGCGATCCTGGACATAGTGGTCCGTAACGGCGACAAAACTTTCCACTAGGCGCATGTGGTGCAGGTGGAGGCTGGCCGTGGTGGCACTCCAGTCCGCGAGTCCCCGCTCTAGGGGCGGCAAGTGGGACAGGGCACCCAGATCCTCGCGGTAGATTTGGGTCCATCCGGCTTCCTCTAACCGGCGGCAACGGCTGGCGAGGCTCCCCTGACTGGCTAACCCAAAGTAGCTTTCCCCCACCCGTAGGGCCGTCTCTAACACCTGGGCAAGGCGGGGGGCGAGCGTTCCCTCCTCGGTTGTTCCCCGCTCGCCGGTAGACGGTTCGGCTGCACCCGTAGCCCCTTCCCCAGCGGCTCCCACTGATGCAGGTTGGTCAAGCGCTCCGGCTTGGGTGGGGTAAAAGCGTTGATAAAACTGCTCCATCCGCGTTAGCAGATGTTCCCCCAGATGGCATAGGCGTTGATAGTAGGCTGTGAGGGAGGCGGTGTGGGGGTGGGCCAATGATGCTAGGGGCAGCCCCGTATCCCTTTCTAACTGACTGAGCAGGCGATCGAGGGCCGACCAATTGGGGTGGGGATAGCTATAGCGCAGGCCGATCGGCACAATCAGCAATGGTTGGGACTGACCTGCCTTGCGTAGATCTTCAACCCCCCAAAAGGCGAGTTGGGCGGTGCCCGGTTCTAATGGACTGACCCGATCACTGTGGCCGTTTGTGGCCCCTTCCGGCGCGATCGTGAGGGGGAATTCCCCGTGCTGGAGATAGGCCCGGATGGTTTTCAGGGCCTTGAGGTCCATCTGTCGCCCCCGCCGTACCGGGACCCCGCCCAAACAGGAGAAAAACCAACCCAGCCACCGCCCTGCCCACAGGGTCATGCCGCGATCGTACATAAAGGCCGTATGGAGCGGGGAACGTAGGGAGATCCCCTGACGACGGGCTGATTGGGGCAGAATGCGCGAGAACAGATAGGCCATGACTAGGGGATCATCCACCTGACTATGGCGAAAGGCAAGCAGTAGACGGATTTCCCCCGCTTGAAACTGCTGGAAGCACTGGACCAACGGGGCCGGGTCGTCACAAACAATTGGCCAGATACCCGCCGGTAACCAGCGCTGTAACCGCACCCGCAGCAGCAGTGGTAGCGCCGCATAGGCACCCCATAAGACCCAACGGTTTAGCTGGGGTGGAATAAAGGCAAGAGCCGGTTGGGCACGGGATTCAACCCATTGCTGCCGCTGCTGGCCCATCATGCCCGGACATCAATGATCGTGCCGTTGAAGTCGTAGGTTTTCCCCTCTAGGCGCACGGGTAGGCCAATTTTGACCTTACTGCCCCCTAGCACGGGGCCATCCCCGGTGAGTTGTCCCTGCCCCGCGAGGGTCAGCAGGAAATCCGCCGTAAAGGGAGCCTCTAGACCAGGGGCGGGTTTGAGGGCGACCGACCCATCCGGCTGGGGCACAAACACACTGCGGCCCGGATCTTCAATTTTGGTAATTTTGACACTGCCCGATGGTTGATTCCGAATCACTAGGCTGGTATTGTCCCCCACTTGGAACAAGGCTTGGGGATTCCGCACACTCAACCCGCGCACCATCACCTCAAACTCAACCGGAACGGTGCTTACTTGTGCTAAGGAAGTGGGATTGCCAGGGCTGAAAAAGATGCCGATCAGCACTAAAAGGATGATGAGGACTGCCCCCAAATCTAAAACATTGACCTTCCCAAAGAGACGACCGTGAGCATCTAATATTTTCATACCCGCTGCCCCAGAATGACGCGACTGCTAACTCGACTGCTATGGTATCAGGTTTGGGTCCGGTGCCTGTCAACGCTAGGGTGACACGGGTTTTGTGTGGTATGCTCACCCTAGTTGTGGATAGGTTATCCGCAATGAAGCAGCGCGATACGATCATAACCAACGATAGCCTATCATCCCTCAGTAAGCCATGAAGCAAGGACACCGGCATCCAGGTGCCGATGATTTGCCCCCGTGGGCAGACGGGCTGAATAGTTGTCACTGGCGATCGGGGCAACTACGCACCCGGTATCGGGTGATGGGATGGGCGCGAGGTAAAGGCAGGGGACTCTGGCCGGGGGTAGCCCATTGCGTGAGGCACGTTACGTCCTGAGGTGTCATGCCCCCTGTTGTGATTCTGGAATTTTTCATTATCTGCTTGCTACTGCTGGCTAATGGCGTCTTTGCCATGTCCGAGATTGCCATTGTCTCGGCCCGTCGGGCACGGTTGCAACACCTGGCCAATCGCGGTGATCGTCGAGCGGAAGCGGCATTGGCATTGGCTGAATCCCCCAACCGGTTCCTGTCCACTGTGCAAGTCGGCATTACCCTGATTGGGATTGTTGCCGGGGTCTTTGGGGGGGCTACCCTCTCCCAAACCTTGGCCCTATCCCTCCAACAGGTGCACTTTCTGGCCCCCTATGCTGACGCGATCGCCCTAGTCACGGTGGTTGTGGGCATCACCTACCTCTCCCTGGTGATTGGCGAACTGGTTCCCAAGCGTTTGGCCCTACACCACCCCGAACAAATTGCCATGATCGTGGCCCGTCCCATGCTTTGTCTGGAGTCGGCGGCCTATCCGATCGTCACCTTCCTCAGTGCCTCTACGGAAATTATCCTGCGCCTGTTTGGGATCGAGCATTCCGAGACCGAACCCTCCATCAGCGAGGAGGAAATCAAGGTCATGATCCAGCAGGCGACCAAAGCGGGCACTTTTGAGGAAGTGGAGCAGGCAATGGTGGAACGGGTGTTCCGGTTGGGCGATATGCGGGTGAGTTCCCTGATGACCCCCCGTCCCGATATTGTCTGGCTCGATCTTGAAGATACCGCTGAGGAGAACCACCGCAAACTCTTTGAAAGTCCCCACACGCGCTTCCCCGTTTGCCAGGGCGGGTTGGATCATCTGCTCGGTGTTGTCCAGGTGAATGATTTACTCATGCGGGGCCTATCGGGCCAACCCATTGAACTCACTTCGGCCTTACGCCAACCTGTCTACGTGCCGGAAAGTACACGGGGCCTCAAGGTGATGGAGTTGTTCAAACAGGCCAGTACCCATATTGCTCTGGTGGTGGACGAGTATGGGGTGATCCAGGGGTTGGTCACGCTGAACGATATTCTGGAAGCGATTATTGGCGATATTCCCTCCGTGGGCACGCCGGAGGAACCCGATGCGGTCCAGCGGGAGGATGGGTCCTGGTTGTTGGATGGCATGATGGCGATCGAGGATTTTCGCGAGTTATTCCTGTTGCCAGAGTTACCGGGGGAGCAACGGGGGAATTTTCATACCCTGGGCGGTTTTGTGATCACGCATCTGGGCCGTATCCCTGCCGCCGCCGACTACTTTGAGTGGGATAACTTTCGGTTCGAGGTGGCGGATATGGACGGGAACCGGGTTGATAAGGTGTTGATGCTCCCCCTGAATCCGGCGACGGGGGAACCCAGTGAAGAAACTAGAGACAAAGATGATTTCGAGGCTTAGGTGGCCTGGGCACCCCGAATTAATGGGGATGGGGGTAGTTGAACGGCCCTACGCGGCGAGATGGCATGGGGTGTGAGCGCCAGATGGGTAGGCTGCGAGGAACCCGTATGTTGGGGTAGATTTTTTCTGGCTATGCTGGATGCAGCCCTAGGGATGTATTAAGTATAGGGATGTATTAAGTACATGACACCTACCTTCACACTGACGAGTCCCGCCGATACCGATCGCCTACTCGAACTTGTCCAGGAGTTTTATGCGATCGAACACCTGACCTTCGATGCGGCGGTGGCCCGTCAGGCGTTGCAGGAAATTTTGGCCGAACGGCGCTACGGGTTAATCCACTTGATCGAAGTGGCGGACGCGATCGCGGGTTATGTGGTCTTAACCTTTGGCTTTAGCCTGGAGTTCCACGGGCGCGATGCCTGGATCGACGAATTGTATTTACGGGCTGCCTACCGGGGGCAGGGGATTGGTAAAGCCACCCTGGCCTTTATCGCCGCGACCTGTCGCAGTGAAGGGATCAGCGCCGTCCATTTGGCTGTCGCCCATCGCAACCAACGGGCACAAAAGGTTTACCAGAATGCGGGTTATGAAGCCCACGATCGTCACATCATGACCCAGTGGCTTCTTGAGTAAGTCTCAGGCGAGGACCAATGAAACGTGGGATAGCCGTCTGAATAGATCGAAGCGTCGGCTGTCTCAGGGGCAGTCAAGATGCCTACCCCACGCCTGTTTTTCGTTCGCGTTGCTCGACCCAGGAGAATCTACAGAGAGGGCGTTTCGCCCCTCCAGGGTTTTGTCGGTCAATCAGTTTTTGCACCCATTCTTGGCGTTGATCGCTCATGCTGAACTTCCTCGAAGGTCGATAGTCAGTGATACTGATTGAAAAATAATTGACTCGCCGGGAAAAAGTTTAATGACTTGTGGCAAGGATGATTAGGAATGTCGCGATCGCCCTCAACCTCGAACTCAAACTTCGAGCAAAACCAGCCCCAGGACGATCCTGATGCCCCGCCAGGCTATTCTTCGCAGTGCCCAATCTCTCCTACCTTGACCAGTGCCGAAACTGGGTGGAGCAGTGTTAGCTTAGAGTATTACCAGCACCCCCTACCCCCCGGAGAAACCCCGCAGCTTTGTTTTGATCATTATGCGATCGCGGTTACGCTCGGACAAGGTTTCCAACTCGATTGGCAAATCGATGGGGTTGCCAGAGGTCGGGTGCAGCGGGACATACTTTTTTACGGTGGCATGAGCCTGGTACCCGTGAAACATGCCAATTGGGGCGCGTGGGATCAACCGCACCAAGGGTTCAACATCAGTTTGAAGTCAGAGCTACTGACTCGCAACGCCGCCGAATTGTTAGCAGTTGATCAGGTTGAGGTACTGCCTCAGAAGCCCTTTTATGATCCCCTCATTCTCCAGATTGGGCTGGCACTCAAAGCCGATTTAGAATCCCATCGACCGGGTGGGCGACTGTATGCAGAGGCGCTGGCCAATGCGCTGGCCGTTCATATTCTGCGACATTATTCAGCCCATAGCCATAAGCCTGTCTATTATTTAGGGGGCTTGTCTCCGACGCAGTTGAAATTGGTGACGGACTATATCAATGATCATTTAGACCGGGAGTTGAGTTTGGCTGAATTAGCGGCGATCGCCCAACTCAGCACTTATCACTTTTGCCGATCGTTCAAGCGATCGACTGGGCTAACCCCCCACCAATACGTGATTCGTCAGCGGGTGGAGCGGGCAAAGCTGCTACTGAAAGACGGCAAGCTGGGAATTTCAGCGGTGGCTCTTGCCTGTGGATTCACCCATCAAAGCCATCTGAATCGCCACTTTAAGCGCTTGACGGGCGTAACTCCAAAAAAATTTTCCAAGTCATAGCAATTTTGTGCAAAAGCAGCAATTCTGTGCGAGATTTTGCTAACAAATTTGATTTAATTTATTCAACAAATTTAAAGTCACTAGATTGTGGCTTGAGTGCTTGCAAATACGTTTGTTGAAATCAGTACAGGTACTCCGTCCATGATTGTCGTTTACTCCGGTCTAGCGAATCTTTAGGCCAGTCTCTAAATAATTCAAAGGCTAAGTCTGGTATGTCAATATATCCTGTTCAAGACCTTTTAATGAGTCCACTTTTTATCCCCGTTGTGCCAGTTATTGGAGTAGCTGTCGCGATCGGTGTTGTGGTGAATAGCATTACAGGCATTGTGCGTAAACCTGAACGTACCCAATATTTAAAGACCTGGATGAAATTTGGCATTGCGCTGGGTTTGCTTTTCACCTTACTGTTTGCCGGAGCCTGGGGTAAGTGGAGCTTTCTCCCGATCGCGCTGCTTTTGGGATACTTCGGTTGGCAGGAACTTTTGAACGCTGTAAACCAGAAATACGAATCGATAAACCTGCAAGACTTAAATGTGGGGTGTGGCTTAATCACAATTTTATCAGGACTTGGGAGCAACCCCGTGAATCTGTTCATAGGAATGCTCCTGAGTTTGTCGGTGACTGTCACGCTGCCACTGTTCATATTGCGTCGTCCATTTCCGCTTCACAATTTTTTTGCAACGACCTTTGGCATTTGTTTCGTGAGTCTTCCTTTAGCTTGTCTCCTGAATCTGACGGATGTTCATTATGGAGCCTTTAGTTTCCTGATCACGATCGCAATGGTGAATGATGGTTTCTCAGAAGGAATTGGGCGGTTTGTAGGACGGATCAAGCTATGTCCAGAAATTAGCCCTGGCAAAACTTTAGAAGGTTCAATTGGGGGATTAATATCCGCTCTCCTGGTAGGCTACGCCCTAAGGTTTTTACTTCCAGAATGGCAAACTTGGTCGATTTTACTTTTAGCAAGCGGAGTTTCAATTTTTTTGTTAATTGGCGACCTGCTTTTCTCTGTCATTAAACGAGAAGTTGGGATTAAAGACTTTGGTCAAACTTTGGCCGTGACCGGGGGTGTCCTAGACAAATTCGACGGGTTAATGCTCACGATCCCTCTATTTTTTACTGTCACTCAGTTGCTGGCATGAGATTTCCCAAAATGGCCCCACAAACAGACACATCATCCCAACCCATTTTGCTGCAACTGGATTACGCCAACGCACTCACGCTGCTAGGTTTGCTGTTGGGTTTTCTATCTGCTATTGCTGCCATCCAATCACATTTCTACCTCGCACTTATCAGCTTAATGTTTGCGGGTGTTGTGGATTTGATAGATGGTAGCGTGGCTCGTCGAATTTCTCGTACATCCTTACAGTCAGCCGTTGGTGAACAATTAGATGGACTGGTAGATCTCTGTTCCTTTGGTTTCAGCCCAACAATTTTCGCTTATTGTTTTGGATTGCAAACGCCTGTAAATTGCCTGATTTTGCTACTCTATTTAGGAGCAGCAGGGTTACGGACTGCTTATTTTAGTTGTACAGGGCTTACGGGTACTGATTCACAGCAATTCTATATCGGTTTACCAACCGCGTATTCCGCTGTATTTCTGCCTTTGACCTGTCTGGCTCAGTTTGTTCTGCCTAAGGATTCAGTTTTGACCCTAATGGCAGTCATTTTTCTATTGCACACGATCGCAATGATGAGTCCATTGTGGGTGCCAAAGCCTCAGGGAATCTGGCAAATTCTCTTTTTTGCAGGAGCCATTGTACTCAGTGGTTTTTATAGCTGGACGATCGTCAGTAGTTAATGATTGATTTGTGCATTAAGGGTTATTCATCATGCTATCTTCCTCCTGGCAATCCTGGGTACTAGTCGTCATTGCCGCCATCAGCACTTGCATTGGCAATCTTCTACTGAAAAAATTTCGTATGCTTGCACCCCAAGCAGGACTATTTGAATCCTTAACCTCTCCCTGGTTTCTATCTGCTCTGGTCTTTTTACTCGTTTATCTTCTTTTGTTTACCAGGGCACTTGATAAACTTCCCATTTCATCGGTATATCCTGTGTTCTCAGGCATTGTTTTCAGTACCCTTTTAATTTCTGCTAGTATTCTTTTGGATGAGCGATTGCACACCAATCAACTCTTGGGTTTAGGACTAATTGTTATGGGTATCGTAATCGTGTCTCGCTATTCATAAAATTCGAGTTGGATGTGTGTTTTTTTAAGAAAGTACTTTAAATTTGTTCTTAAACAGTCTTTTGGAGTTTCGCATTATGAAAACGACGAAAAATCCTCTTGAATTGATGAGAAATTTAAATGAGAATCAAAATTCTCCCATCTTGGAAAGCTGTGATTTCAATCAGGTTATTTTACAGAATCAAACGATTATAGAACTTTGTGATTTCATTGCCAAGACTCCTGATTTATTTAACTTGACTCAGGAGATTGCTCCCTGGTTGACACCCGAAAGAATAACAAAAATATCTAGTATGTCTGAGGTTGCTGGCCTGACAGATGAGTTCTTCAGGGCTGTTGTCGAAAAGCTCATTGATATACGAATTGAAGGATTTGAACAACACGATTTAGATAAACCAACTGTGTATCTATGGGAGCATCATAATCATGCCTACGATAGTATTGTCATCAGTCTTGAGCGTTTTCGTAGAGGTCATGAAGTATTAGTCAGTGTTGCAGGTGAAAATCTTTACAAGCATCCAGTATCGAAAGCCCTGATGCAATTGACACGAACCTTGGCATTTCCAAGAGAACGACCCACTCAACGTAGCTATCTGACAGATGTGCGTAAGTGCTATAGGGATATGAATCGATTGCTCGAACATCACTATTCAATTGGAATTGCCGCCACAGGTGGGTTAATCAAACAGGGACAATTAGTAGTCAGCCCACATCTACCCAAGCAGAAGTGTTGAATGATAGGAAATGTGTTAAAAAATAGCCTCTAATCGT